>DASYQV010000378.1:0-21666 GCA_036005125.1 Vicinamibacterales bacterium | reverse complement strand
TCGTGCCTCTGCTGGTTGCCGGTGACGAGGTTCATCGCCTCGCGGATGCGGACGTAGTTGTCGGTGAAGTCGATTCTCGGACCGGGCGGCGGGTAGGCGACAAAGGCAACGCGGTCGGCAGGGCTGAGCCGATCGAGGAATTTTCCAGCGGTCATGAGAAGTGGCCGCGCTGCACCCGCCCGGATGTTCGACTGGTCGACGGCAATGACGATCATGCGGCCCGCGGGCGGCGTCTGGTTCGACGTGAAGAACGTCTCGGTGCGCGATGCCGCCTGGCGTTTGGCCGCCTCGACGTCAATCCTCACCTGGTCGGCCGACACGACGCGGCGCACCTGTCCATCTATCTTGACAACGAAGTCGGGCGCGCGAAGGTCGCTGACGGGCCGCCCCCGATCGTCACTGACGCCGACGTCGACCGTGATGACGTCGACACCCGTCCGGAAAGTCGGCCCCGGGATCGGTTGTTGATCCTGAGACGGCTGCCCTTGAGACGGCTCGGCCTGGGACTGCTGACTGCTGGACTGCGCGGACAGCGCAATCGGCGCGAGCAGCAGGGCGACAAGGAGGGCATGGCGCATGAAGTGGCGCATGAAGGCCTCCCGAATGCAGGCCGGTGGGCCGCATCTGAAGATGCGGCCTGCGTATACGAGATCGTGGGGCCGCATCTGAAGATGCGGCCCACGTACACGAGATGCGGCCTACGAAAGGCTGATTATAAGTCGCGCGGAAGCGCTCACGGCGATATCCGCTCGCCGTGTACCGCGTCACGTACCTCATCCGCAAACGCGACGAGCCTGCGAAGCTCGGCGTCGTTCTTCTCCCATTCAGTGGCGATCGCACTCTGCTCCGCCTTCGGCAGTTGCCACGAGAGGGGTGCTTCCTTCCCGTAGAAGACGAAATCGAACTGCCGTACATCGAAGCCGTTGAGGTTCCAATAGCGCTTGCCTTCGCGGAGCTCCTGCTCGCCGCGCTCCCGCTGGCCCGCTGTGCGAACGTTCATCAACGTGAGGAGCGGTGCCGCAATCTGATACCACCACTGCCGGTCCTTGGGCTCCTCGCCGCCGGGCGCCGGCGACGCCTGAATCTTCACAACCGCGACGTGAATCGCCTGGCCTTCCGCCTGCGCCCGCGTGAGCACTTCGTCCAGGAACTGCAGGGCGGTGACGATGCCGGAATTGTCGTAGTAGCCGCCGTCGGCAATGTGCCCGCGCCACAGCCCCTCGTCTGCGGGCCACACGGTTGCGACCGGTGTGATGTAGGTGAACGTCGCCGACAGGCGTGCCGCCGTGGCAATCTCCATGTCGCGCCCGTGGTAGGCCGACGCGTTCGACCGTACGTCCTTCCACGTGGCGGGCACGTCGAATGTGCCCAGCATGAATCGCTGTCCGCCTTCGACATCGGTGGCATTGAAGGCGACGGCGGGACGCCAGCCCTCGCGCACGCCGTCGAGCCAGGACGCGAGCCCGCGATTGGCGCCCGTCCAGCCGCGCGCCCACGCGCGCTGCAGCGCCCAACCGCGATCCTTCTCGAACCGCAACCACGGAGGAATCGGCAGCACGGTCCGCCACAGATCCGGATAGGCGAGGCCCCAGGCGGCCTCGCTCAACGACGATCGTTCCGCCATCGCCCGAACGCGCGCGAGGCTCTCAGCCGTGGCCGGCTCCTTGCCGAGCGCTTCGAGGAAGTACATTGCGCCAACGCTTCCGCCGGACACGGAACTCATGAAGCGGACCGACCCTTGAAACTCGGGCCAGCGCTCGTAGATGCCGGTCAGCGCACGCGCGCCCCATGCGGCCGCCTGGATGCCGCCGCCGTCGATCGCAACGATTGTGAGCAGCGGATGCGTGCGGCGGCTCGCGATCGCGTAGGGGTCCTCGAGCCGCTTCTCGATTCCCGGCTCGACGTCTCGAAGAGCGAAGTAGTGATCTGAATGGATGAACGGGAGCTGGCCGATCGCGACGGACCAGATCACGAGCGGCACGAGGACAGGGACGCGGTAGAGATCGAGAAAGAACGCGAGCCCCGCGAGCATCCACGTGAGGAGTGTCACGACGACAACGAGCAGGACGAGCGCCGGCGCGGTCGTACCGGCCTCGCGCTCCGGCGACCACCACCAGTACCCGCTGCCATAGAAAACAGCGTAGACGGTGAGAAGCCCGGTTGCGAACGCGTGTCCGGGGAGCAGCGTTGTTGTCTCAGGGTCGAAGTAGCCGGGGCCGAGAAAGGGCGCGAGCCGTGCCAACCCGCGCGCGATGGCAGCCTTCAGCCACGGTATCGGACTCGGGAGTCGCCGCAGGCGCTCGACCCATCCGTAGTGAGTTGATACCGCCACGGCCGGTACTGGTGCGCCAGGCGCCATGAGCCACGCCTGGAGCCCGATGGCAATCAGCACGGCCGCCGTGGCAAGCACGGTTCCGCCAAGAATGGCCGGAACGGCCCACCAGGACAGGTGGTTCTCGGTCGCGGACAGCCACCCGACGGCCGCGATCAAGGGCATCGCAACGAGCGCATGAACAAAAGCTTCCTTTACACCGACATGCGCGGGACGGTCGATGAGCGGCTCGCAGTTGAACCGCAGCGCGCCGTGCAGCAGCGTCACGCGTCGTGTGGCCATCACCGTGAACGCCGCCAGCCACGTCGCGAATGTCGTCCACAGGACGCCGGACACGTCCTGAATCAGCATGCTGCGGAAGAGCGGCTTCACCCAGACGAGCGCGAGCGGGACGAACGCGACCAGAAGTCCCGCAAGCAGCAACGGGAATCGCGTCAGGTAGATGTAGGGCGCATACCTGACGAGGAAGCGCCAGATAGCATGCATCGGAAAGATTACCCAAGTCCTCCGGGCCGCGAGCGACGAGGTGCGCAGGTCAGGTCGAGCATCCCGCGGGCCGGTTTCCCCTCCACGTGCATACGTCTGCTCCCCTGCCGGGCTTATGGCGAGCGACGGACGCACGTGGAGGCGTCACGCGGTCGTTCGACGCGCACGACGCGACCTCAGCGGTGCTTGAGCACCGCCAGCGCAAGCTGGAGCCGGCTGGTCACCTTCATCTTGGTGAAGATTGCTGTGAGATGGTTCTTGACCGTCTGTTCCGTGATGCCGAGCGCCGATGCGATGTCGCGATTGGACATTCCTTCCGCCACTGCGCTGGCAATCTGCCTCTCGCGCGGGCTGAGCACGGCTGGACTGGGCGCTGACTCCGCCACCGTGGCAATCTGGGCAGGAATGGGGGGCTGAGCCGCCGCGTGTTCCTGATCGTGCACTTGCAGGTCCATGTCGTTCCTCTCTCAGTCTTAGGCGGCGCCACCAAAAGGGTGTCCCGCCCCTCGTAGCAGCACCGAGGCCTCTACGTGGCTTACTTGTGAGGACAACGATAGGCCTGTGAGAAACGTACAGGTGGCTGCGCCCTGGCCGTCAGCGATCGGCGGGAGAGCCAAGCCCGAAGCGCGAAGCCTGGAGTCCGTCAGATGCCGTACTCCTCCGGCTTCCACTCCAGCCCGAGCTCGCTGGGCGGCGCCATGTAGCCGACGAGCGCGGACGCGGCAACCACGGCGGGACTTGCCAGGTATCCCTCGCCGCCGACACCCATCCGGTTCTGCCAGTTCCGGTTGAATGAGGTGATCGCGCGCTGTCCGGCCGAGAGCGCGTCGGGCCCCTGGCCGAAGCACGGTCCGCACCACGACTGCCGAATCTGGCCGCCGACCGAGCGGAACACATCGGCGATCGATTCCCCGCCCAGCCTCGGATCCGGCCGCTCGATCTGGCGACCCACGCCACCCGATCCCGGAAAGACCACGAACTCGCGGGTCGCCTTTCTCGCCCCCTGCTTTCGCGCGTGGTAAAGGACGAGCGCCGCCTGCAGCAGATCGTCGTAGCTGCCGTTGGTGCACGAGCCGATCAACGCCTTGTCGAACTGAATGCGCTCGCGCGCCACCTCGTCGGCGGGGTACGCGTTGCCCGGACTGAACGGCTTGGCGATCATCGGTATCACATCGGTCAGCGCGAGCTCCTCGTCGATCTCGTAATGTGCGTTGGAGCCCGGCGCGATATGCGGGTACGGAAGCGCTGTGATGCCCTTGCCCGTATACCAGGCGTACGTGATCGCGTCCGCCGCGAAGATGCCGTTGAGCGCCTCGGCCTCGGCCATCATGTTCGCGATGGTGTTGCGGTACGCGATCGGGAGCTGACGATTGGCGTCGACGAACTCCACCGACATGCCCTGCGACTGTCTGGCGCCCCAACGCCGCAGCAGCTCGAGCACGATGTCCTTGCCGCTGACCCACGGCTGCAGGCGGCCCGTGAAGACGACGCGCCGTGGTTTCGCGAGCGTGAAGTACACGTATCCCGTCGACCAGCCAAAACCAAGCGTCGTCGATCCCACACCCATACCCACCGCGCCGTACGCGCCGTACGCGCGGCTGTGCGAGTCGGCGCCCGGGATGAACTGCCCCGGCATCACGAGCCCCTGCTCGGGAAAGTAGAAATGAAAGATGCCGTCGCCCGGGGTCGCATAGTACGGCTTTACGAGCCGGTGGTGCGTGGCGAACGCCCGCCCGATACCGGTCTGCTTGTCGTCATCGTCTCGTCCGGTGAAGACGAAGTGATCGTTCGCGATGGCGGCCTGCCGCGGAAAGATCGTGTCGCCGCCCGTGATCTGGTTGAACGTGTGGATCGCAAAAGGCGCCGTGCCGTCGGACGCGGGCAGGAGGTCGGCGTACACGCGCAGCGTGTCACCCGGCTTCAGCTCGCGGCGGTCCTTGTCCACACGATGCGCCCAGATGATCTGCTCCGTCGTGGTCATCGTGTCGGCGAGTCGATCGTCGGGAAACTCGATGACTGGCAGCCGCTCGACCGATTCACGGAACTCGCGCCGACCGACGGCGAAGATGCCGCCGCTCCGGCGGATCTCGTCTTCCTTGGGCGTGAGCGGCACGGGATCATAGGCCTTGCCCTGCGTGACGTTGGTGATCCGGCGCGAGACCGGATCGAACGTGAACTCGTCGCCATCCCGGGCATCAGCCACCGCCTCGGGACTCTGGACGACGTGAAGTCCAAGGTTCAGCGCGTTTCGCCGGAAGATGTCGCCCATGTTCTGGCCGCAGATGACGACCATCTCGAGGCCGGCCTCTTCGGCTATCCCCTTCAGGCCGGCCGGGCTCATCTCGCGCGAGGAACCAATGGCGAACCGGTCGCCGGCAATCACGAACATCTCGCCCCGGTGGACCCGCTCGCGGAAGTCGGGCATCAGGTAGCGGAACGACCCCGCCTTCCAGCGCTCGTCGAGCGTCTCGAGGCTCTCGGACACGCAGTCGGCGGCCGGCGTGATCTGGTCGGTGTCGATGGCGTCGCGCTTCTTCGCGTATTTCGTCCCCGGAAGCCTGGGATCCCAGAAGATCAACGCGCGGCCCCGGATGAGCCGTGACGCCGATGCCTGGACTGCGTCGGAAGGGCGCGGTCCAGGAAGGTCTTCCAGACCCACCCCCGCCTTGACGGTGGCGGGCTTGATCGTGTGCATAACAGAGGAATGTTACCACCCGCCCCTATCGACGGTCGTAGGCCGGGTCTTCAGACCCGGCACGGCGAGAGCCGCATCTAACGATGCGGCCTGCGTCAAGTGGTAGCCGGAGGCCTTCAGGCCTCCAGATGTGGGGCCGGTCGCCGCCGAAGCCTGGAGCCCGGAGCCCTTTTGTCTTTGGCTGCGTCTGAACATAAAATCTTCCGCTATGACCCATACCCTCGACGTCAACACCCACGCAGCCACGGCGCTCGACGCCTGGGTTCGCGAGCTGATGCAGTGGCACTTCGATCCCGCAACCGGTTGTCCCTTCTGGCTCGAGTGGGCTTCGAAGGCAGGGTGGGACCCGCGGAAAGAAGTCGATTCGTATGCCGACCTGAAGAAGTTCGGCTATTTCGAGGACGAGTGGCTCCGCGGCGGTCCTGTCCGCCGATGGGTGCCCAAGGCCTACGCCGGCCGGCCCATTTACGTCTTCGAAACCGGCGGCACCACCGGCATTCCGAAGACGCGGGTGAACATCGAGGATTTCCGCATCGATTATGAGAAGTTCAGTGACACGCTGCCCGACGAGTTCTTTCCGAAGGGCTCGAACTGGTTGATGCTCGGCCCGAGCGGACCCCGCCGGCTGCGGCTGGCGGTCGAGCACCTCGCGCACTATCGCGGCGGCATCTCCTTCTGCGTCGACCTCGATCCCCGGTGGGTGATCAAGTTGATCAAGAAGGGGTGGGCCGAGCACCTCGATGCCTACAAGAACCACGTCATCGATCAGGCGGTGACGATTCTCAGCGCCGGCCACGACATCCGTTGCATGTTCACGACGCCGAAGCTGCTCGAGGCGCTGGCCATGCGGCTCGACTCGATGGGGACGACCATCCGCAAGGCCGGGATCACCGGCATCTTCTCGGGCGGCACCGAGTTCACGCCGCAGTGGAACCGCTTTGCGCACGAAGAGCTGCTCGACGGCGCGTACATGACGCCGACGTACGGCAACACGCTGATGGGGCTGGCGGCGAGCGCGCCCTCCGGACCGCACAACAACTACAAAATCACGTACTACGCGCCGCAGCCGCGCGCGGTCATCGAGGTCGTCGACTTCGACAATCCGGACACGGCCGTAGGCTACGGAGAAACGGGGCGCGTGAAGCTCACTACGCTGACGAAGGAATTCTTCATGCCGAGCTTCCTGGAGCGCGACGAGGGCGAGCGCGAGCCGCCGTACGACAAGTATCCGTGGGATGGAGTCAGCGGGGTTCGTCCTTATCGGGGCTTTGCATCGACGACGACAGTAGGGGTGTATTGAAGTAAAAAGTTGAAAGTGGAAAAGTGGAAAGTGAAGGCAAAGGTGCCCGCGAGCACTTTCCAACTTACTTTCCACTTTCCACTTTCCCCTTCTCCACTTTCGAGGGCCAGTGATGTTGAATCTTCCCGTTCTTCGCTGGGGCCAGCCGTACACGAGCATGGACGTGGACCAGGTCGTCCACTTCGCGACCGGCGAGCCGATCGCCAAGGTGAGCCGCGCCAACGGCGGATTGATTCAGCGTGACCGTCGTCACGCCGAGCGCGCGCGCGCCGCGCTGCGCGAGATCCCGATCGACGACCTGATCGCCAGGGTCGGCAAGGCGGGCGAGCTCTACATGGACGCCACGCTGCCGATGGGCGACGGTACGCAGACGCCTGACGAGTTCGTCCGGGCGCAGTCGGCGAGCACGGGGCTGCCCGAGCGTCTCTGCCGCGCGAACATGAAGAAGAACCGATTCGTGCTCGGCGAGATGCGCAACATTCTGATCTCGCTGACCCGCGGCCTCTCCTTCGACGTGCTGTCGAGCGGCTACGGCGAGGAGCGCGGCGTGCCGCTGAGTTACCAGGTCCAGAGTCCGGTGCTGGGCCTCGTGCTTCCCTCGAACTCGCCCGGCGTTCATACACTCTGGCTGCCGATCATTCCGCTTCAGATCGGTCTCGTGCTCAAGCCCGGTCCGCAGGAGCCCTGGACGCCCTACCGCATGGCGGAAGCATTCTTTCAGGCCGGCATCCCGCGCGAGGCCATCTCGGTATACCCGGGCGAGGGAGACGTGGGCGCGGCGGTGCTCGACGCGTGCGCCCGCAACCTGATCTTCGGCGGCACGGCCACCGTCGACCGCTACCGCGGCAATCCCAGAGTGCAGGCGCACGGTCCGGGGTTCTCGAAGATCCTGCTCGGCGACGATCAGGTCGATCAGTGGGAGAAGTATCTCGACCTCATGGTCGACAGCATCTTCGCGAACAGCGGTCGCGGGTGCATCAACTGCTCCGGCGTCTGGGCGAGCCGGCACACGCGCGAGATCGCCGAGGCGCTTGCCGAGCGGCTCGCGGCGGTGCGCCCGCTTCCGCCCGATCATCCCGACGCCAGCCTTGCCGCCTTCACGGTTCCCGGCGTCGCCGATGCCATCTCGCAGTCGATTGACGTCGACATGCAGGCACCCGGCGTCACGGAGGTCACGGCCCGACATCGCGAGGGCCCACGCGTCGTGAAGGAAGGGCGTGCCGACTACCTTCTCCCGACGATCGTCCATTGCGACTCACCGGAGCCCGCCATCGTGAAAAAGGAGTACATGTTCCCCTTCGCCTCGGTGGTGCAGTGTCCCGAGGAGAAGATGCTGGGGGCGATCGGGCCGACGCTCGTCTGCACCGCGATCACCAGCAAACCGGCCCTCCGCCGCAGCCTGCTCGACGCGGTCCACATCGATCGCCTGAACCTCGGCCCGGTGCCGACGATTCAGTTGAACTGGCTCCAGCCGCACGAGGGCAACATCATCGATTTCCTGTTCCGCGCCCGCGCGTTCCAGAAGGCAACCGTGGACGCGCCGCAGCCGGCAGCCGTGTGAGGATTCTCTCCATTACGGCAGGCGCCGCGAACATGTATTGCGGCAGTTGCCTGCGCGACAACGCGCTGGCGAGGGAACTGCTGCGTCGCGGCCACGATGTCACGCTTCAGCCCGTCTACACGCCCACGGTCACCGACGAGGAGAACGTCAGCACCGATCGCGTGTTCCTCGGCGGCGTGAGCGTGTACCTGCAACAGCATCTTCGCCTCTTCCGGAAGACCCCGTGGCTGGTGGACCGGCTCTGGGACTCGAAGGCGTTTCTCAGGCTCGTGTCGAAGCGCTCCATCCAGGTCGACCCCAGCGGGCTCGGCGCGTTGACGATCTCGACCCTGCTCGGCGAGCGCGGCTTCCAACGCAAGGAAATCGAGAAGCTGGTCCACTGGCTGCGCAGCGAGCCGCCATACGATCTCATCAACCTGCCGACATCCCTGCTGATCAGCCTGGCCGAGCCGATCGCCCGGGCCACGCACCGACCTATCTGCTGCACGCTCCAGGGCGAGGACCTGTTTCTCGATGGGCTGCCGCCACGCGATCGCGAGCGCGCGATCGAGCTGATCCGCCAGCAGCTCGGTCATGTCGACGTGTTCATCGCGGTGAGCGAGTACTACCGCGACTACATGGCGAACCTTCTTGGAATCCCGCACGAGAAGCTGCGGGTCGCACCGCTGGGCGTCTCGACCTCGGACCTCGAGCCGACACGCCGCCTGCGGATGCCCAGCGATCCGTTCGTCATCGGCTATTTCGCCCGCGTGGCTCCGGAGAAGAGCCTGCATCTGCTGGCCGAGGCTTATCGGATTCTGCGGCAGGAGCGTGGTCTTCCCCCGTCGCGGCTCGAAGCGGCAGGGTACCTGGCGCCCGAACACCGTGGGTATCTGCGCGACATCGAGCGGCGGCTCGGAAAGTGGCAGCTCGCTGACGAGTTCCGGTACCACGGCAGCCTCGACCGCGCGCAGAAGGTCTCCTTCTTTCACTCGATCGACGTGCTGTCGGTGCCAAGCACCTACCGCGAGCCGAAAGGGCTCTACCTGCTCGAGGCGATGGCATGCGGCATTCCCGTCGTCGCGCCGCAGCATGGCGCGTTCGGCGAGATGATCGAGAAGACGTCGGGCGGTCTGCTCGTCAAGCCCGACGATCCCGCGAGCTTTGCCGACGGTTTGAGCGCCATCCGGACGCATCCGGGCCAGGCGCGCGAGATGGGCCTGCGGGGCGCGGCGGGCGTGCGGGAGCATTACAGCGTCGAACGTATGGCCGACCGGGTGATCGAGATTTACTCCGAAGCCGCGGCGGGCGTGGCGACCCGCGGGCACACATCGGCGACGACCCAGCCGCACGGCCAGACGTCTTAGCCACGAAGTTTCTAGCCACGAAGAACACGAAGAACACGAAGTTTTTTTTGGCTTTCCTTCGTGAGCTTCGTGACCTTCGTGGCTACCATCTTCGTGCCCTTCGTGGCTAATATCGTTGTGCCTTCGTGGCTAATATCGTTGTGCCTTCGTGGCGTCCGTATGCTCTCGGTCAACCGGATCACCAAGTCGTACCCCACTCCCCAGGGTCCGTTGCCAATCCTTCACGAGATCTCGTTTTCCCTGGATCGCGGTGAGGCCGCGGCGATTATGGGACCGTCGGGCAGTGGCAAGAGCACGCTTCTGTATATTCTCGGCGCGCTGGAGCCGCCGGACGCTGGCACGCTGACCCTCGACGGACAGAATCCCTATGCACTCCCCGAGCGCGATCTGGCCGCGTTCCGCAACGGGCATATCGGCTTCGTGTTCCAGGATCACTGTCTGCTTCCGCAGTGTTCGGTGATTGAGAACGTGCTCACCCCGACGCTCGTGGCCCACGACCGCTCCCCCGACGAGTACGTCAAGCGGGCGCAGGCGCTTCTGTCCGACGTCGGTCTCAATCATCGGCTCGACCATCGTCCGGCAGAGCTCTCCGGAGGCGAGAAACAACGTGTGGCGCTGGCGCGCGGGCTCATTCGAGAGCCGACGCTGCTCCTGTGCGACGAGCCTACCGGCAATCTCGACCAGCGCAACGCGGATGCGGTGGCCGATCTGCTGCTCGGGCTCCACCGCCGACAGCCGACCATACTCGTGGTCGTGACGCACAGCGCGCATCTGGCCGAACGATTCACCCGCCGGTTTACGATTACCGATGGACGGCTCGCGGAGATGTCATGACGACGCGTGATTTCGTTGGACGGAGCCTGCGGCACTACTGGCGGACGAATGCGGCCGTGGCCCTCGGGGTGGGCGTGGCGGTTGCCGCCCTCGCCGGCGCGCTCGTGGTGGGCGACTCGGTCCGCGCCAGCCTTCGCGACCTGGCGCTCTCACGCCTGGGCCGCGCCGATCACGTCGTCACCGCAACGAACCTGTTCACCGAACCGCTGGCCGAGCGCATAGCCTCGTCGCAGGAATTCCGCTCGTCATGGACCGCCGAGGTCCCCGTGCTGACGCTTGAAGGGGTTCTCGCGCACGAACGCAGCGCCAGGCGCGCCGGCGGCGTGCAGGTATTCGGAGTGGACGACCACTTCTGGACATTCCACGGCATAACGGCGGTGCATGGCCCGGCTGGACGCGAGGCGTACGTCAGCCCTGCGCTGGCGCGCGAGTTGGGTGCGTCGAGCGGCGACGCGCTGCTGCTGCGCGTGCAGAAGCCGTCGGCGATTCCCGCCTCCGTCATCCAGGGGCGTCGCGACGAGCCGGGCCGCGCGATTCGGCTTTCGCTCGCTCGTGTGTTGAGCCCCGGCGAGCTCGGCGAATTTTCACCCCGGCCGCAACAGGGAGAGGTGCGCACGCTCTTCGTCCCGCTCGAGCGCCTCCAACGTGATCTGGAGCTGCCGCACCGCGTGAACATGCTCCTGATGGCTTCCAAGGCGCAGACCATGCCGGATATCGAACCGGTGACGCGGCTCGTGGAGGCGAAGGCCGATCTGGCGGATCTCGGCATCCGCCTGCGTCCCGTCAACGACGCGCTCGCAATCGAAAGCGACGCGGGCGTGCTCAACGACGCCTTCGCGAACGGCGTGACGGCCGCCGCGAACGAGATTGGCGCGACGCCTGTGCCGGTGATGACGTACCTCGCCACCGCCATTCGTGCCAACGGCCGCGAGACGCCCTATTCGCTCGTGTCGTCGATGCCGGAAGACTTCATCACGCGTAGTGGAGGCACGCCTCGAGGCGCGAGCGAGGGTGCTTCGCCCGGCCCCGACAAACCCATCTGGCTGACGCAGTGGACTGCCGACGACCTCGACGCGCATCCCGGCGATCGTGTCACGCTCGAGTACTACCTGTGGTCGGACCAGGACGGTCTCACCACTGCCTCGTCGGAGTTCACGGTGGTGGGCGTGATGCCCATGACGGGGCTCGCCATCGACGCAGACCTCACACCTGACTATCCCGGCATGTCGAGAAGTCCCAGGATCGCGGACTGGGATCCTCCCTTCCCGGTCAACCTTCAACGCATCCGGCCGAAGGACGAGGACTACTGGCGCAAATACCGGGTGGCCCCCAAGGCACTCATCCGCCTCGCCGACGGCCAGCAGCTCTGGCGATCGCGGTACGGGCAGCTCACATCGGTGCGCGTGCTCGCAGGCGACCGTTCGGTTGCCGAGCTGCATACCGCGCTGCGGGACCCGCTGGCGCGTCATCTGCCGGCGTCGGCCGCCGGGTTCCGCGTGACGGCGGTGCGCGCGGACGCGCTCGCCGCGGCGTCGGGCACGACCGATTTCGGCGAGTATTTCACGTACTTCAGCTTCTTCCTCGTGGTCTCGAGCCTTCTGCTGACGCTCCTCTTCTTCCGGCTCGGAATCGAGCAGCGCGCGCACGAGGTCGGCGTGCTTGCGGCGATGGGATACACGCCTCGCGCGATTCGCGGGCTGCTGCTGGCCGAGGGCGCTGTGCTCGCCATCGTGGGCGCCGCGCTCGGGGTGGCTGGCGCGCTCGCGTACTCGGCGCTCATCATGCTCGCGCTGCGGACGCTGTGGGTGGATGCGGTAGGCACGACCGCACTGGCCGTGCACGTGTCGCCCCTGCCGCTCGTCGCCGGCGCCGTGGTTGGCATCGCCGCCGGGCTCGCGTGCATCGCCTGGAGCCTTCGCGTGCTGCGCGCCGCCTCAACGCGGCAATTGATGTCGGGCGCGTGGGTCGACGTCTTCACGCGCGCGGCGCGGCCGTCACGGCGCCTGCGTCAGGTGGCGCTCGCGGCGCTCGGTCTCGCGCTGGCTCTGGCGGCCGTCGCGGCAGCGGGCAGCATTCCGCCGGCCGGCGCATTCTTCGGCTCCGGCACGCTCCTGCTGATTGCGGGCCTCTCGACGGTGACGCTCTGGCTGCGCGGCACGTCGCGACGCGCGTTCGTGAACGGCACATGGCCGCTCGCGCAGCTCGGTCTGCGCAACGCGCGCTACAGGCCGTCGCGCAGCGTGCTCTCCATCGCGCTCATTGCCGCGGCGACCTTTCTCATCGTCTCGATTGGCGCCTTCCGGCTCGGCGCCGACGACAGCCTGGACCCCAAATCGGCCACCGGCGGCTACGCGTTGATTGCCGAGACGGTGGCGCCCTTGATGCACGACCCCTCGACTCCCGCCGGACGCGAAGCGCTCAATCTCAAGGCGGACGTACCCTTCTCGGTGGCCCGGTTCCGGCTGCGGCCGGGCGATGACGCGAGCTGCCTGAACCTGTACCGGCCGCAAAGCCCACGGCTGCTCGGTGCGACCCACGAGTTCATCCGAGGCAACCGGTTCACGTTTTCGGCGTCGATGGCCGGCTCCGATGCCGAGCGACAGAATCCCTGGCTGCTGCTCAACCGCCGCTTCGAGGATGGCGCGGTGCCGGTGGTCGGCGACTCGACGTCGCTGACCTACGCGTTCCATCTCGGCGTGGGCGACGACTACGTGATGCAGGGTCCCGACGGCCGCCCGCTCCGGCTGCGCATCGTCGGGGCGCTCCGCGACTCGGTGCTCCAGTCCGAGCTCATCATGGGAGATGCGAACTTCACGAGGCTCTTCCCGCGCAACGAGGGATTCCGCGTTTTCCTGATTGCCACCGACCCGTCGCGGGCCGCGGCGCTCGGCTCGGCGCTCGAGGAGCAGCTGCAGGATTTCGGGATGGACGTGCAATCCATCTCGGAACGGCTGGCGTCCTATCATCGCGTGCAGAACACGTATCTCTCGACGTTCCAGGCCCTCGGCGCGCTCGGGCTGGTGCTCGGCACGCTCGGGCTGGGGACCGTGCTTCTGCGGAACGTGCTGGAGCGGAAGCGGGAGCTGGCGCTGCTGCAGGCGACCGGATACCGGCGCTCGCATCTGGTGCTGATGGTGATTGCCGAAAGCGCGTTCCTGCTGGCGTGCGGTCTCTCAATCGGCATCGCATGCGCCGCCGTCGCCATCGCGCCGGCATACCTCGAGCGGGATCAGGCGTTTCCGGTGCTGAGCACGCTCGGGCTGCTGGCCGCCGTATTTGCTGCGGGGATGCTCTCGACCGTCATGGCAACGCGGGTGGTCGCCACCTCGGAGCTGCTTCCCGCGCTGAAGAACGAATAGCGCGGGTGAATGAGAGTAGGCCGCATCTTTAGATGCGGCGTTATGCCGGGTCTGAAGACCCGGCCTATGTACGGAGCTTTGGTCTGAGCCATGAGCAAACTTGCTGTTTCGATTTGCATTCTCTGCGCGGCAACGATCGCCACGCAGGCGGCCGACTGGCCTCAATGGCGCGGTCCCAATCGCGATGGAGTCGCGGGCTCGTTCACCGAGCCCGCACGCTGGCCCGAAAAGTTAACCGAGCGGTGGAAGACTACCGTCGGTGCCGGCCATGCCTCACCCGTGCTCGTCGGCGCCCGCATCTACCTTCACACGCGGCAACAAGAGGACGAGGTCGTCTCGGCACTCGATGCCCCGAGCGGAAAGATCCTCTGGCAGGAGCGCTATCCGGCGCCGTACACGATGAACCCCGCCGCGACGGGACACGGCCCGGGCCCGAAGTCCACGCCGGCCGTCGCCGGCGGACGCATCTACACGCTCGGAATCAGCGGAATCCTCTCAGCGCTGGACGCGGATAGCGGCAAGCTGCTCTGGAGGAAGCCCGCGCCCGGGGCGTTGCCGTTGTACGGCACCGCGATGTCGCCCGTGGTTGATGGCCCGTTGGTCATCGCGCACGTCGGCGGGCACGATCGCGGCGCCCTGACGGCGTTCGACGCTGCCACGGGCGCCGAAAAGTGGAGCTGGGCTGGTGATGGTCCGGGGTACGCCTCACCGGTGATCGCGACGATCGGCGGAACGAAACAGGTCGTGACCTTGAGCCAGGACAGGATGGTGGGCGTGTCGGCGGCCACCGGACAGTTGCTGTGGTCGCTTCCGCTCCGCACGCCTTACACCCAGAATGCCGTGACCCCCGTCGTCTACGGCGACACCATCATCTACACGGGCCTGGACAACCCGGTGACCGCAATCCGACCAAGCATGGTCGACGGCATGTGGCGAGCCGAGAAGTTGTGGGAGAACCCCACCGAAAGCATGTACATGAGCTCTCCCGTCCTCGTTGGCGACACGCTGTACGGCATGTCGAACCGGAACCGCGGACATTTCTTTGCGATCGACGCCCGAAGCGGCAAAACACTCTGGACAACGCCCGGACGTGATGGCGAGAACGCGGCGATCGTGCGGGCGGGCAAGCTCCTGTTCCTGCTGAAGAACGACGCGGAGCTGGTGATCGCCCGGCCGAATCCAGCGTCGCTCGAGGTCGTCCGTCGCTACACCGTAGCCGAGAGCCCGACGTGGGCGATGCCGATCGTCGACGGAAATCGGATCTTCGTGAAGGACACGGAAACGCTGACGCTCTGGACGGTCTCATGAACGAACGGTCTTTATTCGTAGGCCGCATCTTTAGATGCGGCGCGCGCCGGGTCTGAAGACCCGGCCTACGTACGTCAGCTGAACTTCATTGCGCTCTCGTGGTCATTCGATGCGCGTGCTCTTGTCAATCGTCCTCCTCACGATCGCGTCCTCGACGCTCACGGCCGAGAACTGGCCGCAGTGGCGCGGCCCTCAGTTGAACGGCCTGAGCCGCGAGACGAAGCTCCCGGTGAAATGGGACACCCGGACGAACATTCCCTGGAAGCTCGCGCTGCCAAGTTGGAGCGGCGCCACGCCGATCGTCTGGGACAATCACATTTTCCTCAATGTCGGCAAGGGCGACGAGCTCTCGCTCTGGGCCGTTGACCGCAACACCGGCACCACGCGGTGGCAGCGACCGCTCGGCGGCGGCAATCACAAGGAGATGAAGCAGAACATGTCCTCGCCGTCGCCGGTCACCGACGGCACGCGCGTCTGGGTCATGACCGGCACCGGCATACTCAAGGCCTTCGACTTCGCCGGAAAGGAGCTGTGGGCGCGCGACATCCAGAAGGATTACGGGCGCTTCGGCCTCAACTGGGGCTATGCGTCCTCGCCGCTGCTGCACGAGCAGATGCTCTATGTGCAGGTGCTGCACGGCATGAGGACCGACGACCCGTCATACGTCATGAAGATCGATGCCGCAACCGGCAAGACGTTGTGGAGGGTCGAACGGCCGACCAAAGCGGTTCGCGAATCGCCCGATGCCTACACGACCCCGACCCTGCTGCAGTACGGGAGCAACACGGAGATCGTCATCACCGGTGGTGACGTGGTCACCGGGCACGACCCGGCAACCGGCAAGGAGATATGGCGCGCCTACGGCCTCAATCCGCGTAACAATCCGTCGTATCGCATTGTCGCGTCGCCGGTCGTGCACGGCGAGCTCATATACGCGCCCGCGCGGGAGCGTCCGCTGCTGGCCATCAGAGCGGGCGGGCGCGGCGACATCACCACCACGCACAAGGTATGGTCGTATGACAGTGGCCCGGACGTGCCCACGCCGGTCACCGACGGGACGTATTTCTACATCGTCCGCGACAACGGCGTGATGTGGTGTCTGGATGCGAAGACTGGCAAGCCCATCTGGGGACCACAACGCCTGCGTCCGGGAACGTACAGCTCGTCGCCTGTGCTTGCGGACGGCCGGCTCTACATTTCGAACGAAGATGGGCTGACCTCGGTCGTGAAGGCGGGGCCGGCTTTCGAGCTCCTTGCCGAGAATCCGCTCGACGACTACATACTCAGCTCACCAGCCATTTCGGACGGCCAGATTTTCATCCGCACGGCTGCCCATCTGTGGGCGATCGGCCAGCGCGTCCATCCCCAGTAACGGGAGGCCTTTAGACCTCCGCCTGATACGCACTCCAGGCGTTCGGCACCCATCCTGCAGCGACACTCAACGTGTGAAGGGAGGGAGCCAGACGCGTTACACCGGTTTGTTATGATTTAAGCGCTCAAAATTGCCGTCATTATCATGAATTTCCCCCGAGACATTCTGGCTGTGGATCGCCGGCACCACTCAGACCGGCGCACGTCCCGCCAGATCACGCGACGCGCCGCTCTCAAGCCCGTACCACCTCGCGCCATTGATCCAGCGGATCTGAAGAACCCCTCCCTCTATATCAACCGGGAGCTCAGCTGGCTCGAGTTCAACGAGCGGGTGCTCGCGCAGGCTCAGGATCCGTCGCACCCGTTGCTCGAGCGCGTGAAGTTCCTCGCGATCGTCGGCACGAATCTCGACGAATTCTTCATGATTCGCGTGTCGACCACGCTGAAGAAGGTGAAGGCGGGGATCGAGGACCTGGCGCCGGATGGCCTCTACACCGAACAGCAGCTCGAGGCCATGCGGGCGCGCGCGCGGCGCATGCTGGCGGACCAGGCCGCCTGCTGGATCGAGTTGCGCCGGCTCCTTGCGATCGACTGTATTCATTTCCTCGAGACGGAGCAATGGACGCCCGAGGTGCGCGAGTACCTCGCCACGTATTTCTCGCGCGAGATCTGTCCCGTCCTGACGCCGCTCGCCTTCGATCCGGGTCACCCGTTCCCGTTCATCTCGAACCTCAGTGAGAACTTTGCCGTGGTGGTCAAGCACGCCGGCCGCGTCAAGTTCGCGCGCGTGAAGGTGCCCGACGTGCTGCCGCGGTTCGTGTCGATTCCGGAGTCGCTCAGCCCCTTGAAGGGACTGACGTTCGCGTTCCTCGAGGACGTCATTCGCGCGAACCTGCAGGAGTTGTTCCCGGGCACCCAGCTCAAAGGGGCGCACCTGTTCCGCATCGTCCGTGATGCGGACCTCGAGATCGAGCAGGACGAGGCGGACGACCTGCTGGAGACCGTCGACCGGACGTTGAAGGAGCTCCGGCGCGGCGCCCTCTCGCTCCTGCAGGTCGAGTCGGACATGCCGCCCCGCGTGCTGAAAATCCTGGTGGAGAACTTCGAGGTCGACGATGACGTCGTGCTGCGGACGTCGGAGCGAATGGGCTTCGGCGACTGGATGCAGCTCACGAAGATCCATCGCCCCCAGCTCAAGGACCCGTCATTCTCTCCGCACGTGCTCTGGAGGGCCGATGAGGATCCGGAGGCGATCTTCGATCACCTCCGGTATCAGGACGTGCTCCTGCATCATCCGTTCGAGTCGTTCGGATCGGTGGAGGCGTTCCTGGCGGCTGCGGCGAAGGACCCGCACGTCATCGCCATCAAGATGACGCTGTACCGCATCGGCGCGAATTCGCCGCTCATCGACCTGCTGATCGAGGCAGCCGACGCCGGTAAGCAGGTTGCCGTGCTCGTGGAGCTCAAGGCGCGCTTCGACGAGCGCAATAACATTCTGTGGGCCAAGCGACTCGAGGCCGCGGGCGTACACGTCGTCTATGGGTGGGCCGATCTGAAGACGCACGCCAAGCTGTGTCTCGTTGTCCGGCAGGAGCTCGAGGGAATCCAGCGATACGTTCACACGGGAACCGGCAATTACAACGCGGACACCGCACAGGTGTACACCGACCTCGGCCTCCTCACGACGGACCCGGACCTGGTCGCCGACGCGTCGGAAGTCTTCAACTATCTCACTGGATACTCCAACCGGAAGGAATACCGTCAGCTCGTGCTGGCGCCGGTCACGCTCCGCGCGCGGCTCTCGGACCTGATTCAGCGCGAGATCGAGCACGCGAAGGCCGGACGCGAGGCCCGGCTGATCATCAAGGTGAACGCGCTCACCGACGACCAGATGATCCGCGTGCTGTATCGATCGTCGCAGGCGGGCGTCACGAGCGATCTGATCGTCCGCGGCATCTGCAGCCTGCGCCCTGGAATCGCGGGCGTCAGCGACAACATCCGCGTGCGGTCGATCGTCGGCCGCTTCCTGGAGCACTCACGGATCTTCTGGTTCCTGAATGGCGGCGAGGACGAGCTGTACATTGGCAGCGCCGACCTGATGGAGCGCAATCTCGATCGCCGCGTCGAGACGCTGGTTCCAGTGCGCGACTCGGACATCCGCCAGCATCTCCGCGACGTGGTGCTGAACGCCTACCTGAAGGACACGGATCGGGCGATGGTGCTCGATGCGACCGGTCGCTATCAGAGTCCGCCCGCGGGGTCCGAATCGTTCAACGCGCAGCGCTTCCTGCTCGAGCACTACACGCAGTCACGCGCTGACTGAATCCTCTCATCGTGCAGTGCTTCAATCCCTGAAGATCTCTGCAAGCGGCATGTGGAGACCGGGCAGGAGCGGTGTGCTGAGCCTGTCGTTCTGCTCGAGCATCAGCTCAGCCGCCCGCGCGTAGGTTTCACCGGAACGTCGATAAACTTTGATTGTATCGAGCTCCGGATCGATCACCCAGTACTCCGCAACGGCGAACCGCTCGTACAGCCTGCGCTTGATCGTCCTCGTCCCGCTTCCGGGTGCCAGGCGACCCGATTTCCACGACCAGGTCGGGGGCACCGCGAACGTGCGCTGCCGTCAGCACGTCATCCTGCCTCGCGCCCGCGATGTAGAGCAGATCCGGTTCCACGACGTCGAACCGGGAAAAAACAACGTCAAATGGCGCGGCGAACGCGCGGCCGATGGGATTTCGCTTGAGCCACGAGCCGATCATCACCGTCAAGTTCCAGGCGATCGCCTGGTGCTTGCGGTTCGGCGATGGCGTCACGTAGTGCTCTCCGTCGATCAACTCGTGCCGCTTTCCGTCCTCGGGAAAGAGCAGGTAGTCGTCGTAGGTGAGCTTCATGCCGGGACCGGCGGGCCGTATGTCGTCACTCCCGGACATGCGCTCATTGTAGTCGGTCGGGAAAGCGAGCGGCGTACCGCCTCGCTGACGTGGTTTTTTGCTGACGATCAGCACATCGCCGCCTGTCGATTCGGCAGATATTCCGCTTCGAGCCGCCGGTCCATGTGGCAGAATCTGCGCGTGAAGGGGCACAACACCATGCGACAGGCACTCGCGCTCGTTCTCGTCCTGACAGGCACGATCGTCCTTTCAGCGGGCGGCCAGGCGCCCCGGATGGGCAGTCAGCCGGTGGACCCCTATAAGGTCATCGGCAACATCTACTACGTCGGCTCCATCGATGTGTCGTCGCACATCATCGTCACCAAACAGGGACTGATTCTGATTGACACCGGCACGAAGGAGATGGTGCCGATCGTCCAGTCGAGCATCCAGAAGCTCGGGCACCGGCTCAGTGACGTGAAGATCATCCTGTCGAGCCACGCGCACTGGGACCACGTCGAAGGACATGCCGCGATGAAGCAGGCGACCGGGGCCCGAATCATGGCGCTTGGCGAAGACGCTGCGTCAATCTCCTCCGGCAAGGACACTTCCGCGGCGAACGCCGGCGGATGGACGCCGGCGAAGGTCGATCGCGTGCTCAAGGACGGCGATACGGTGACGCTCGGCGAGGTCACGCTGCGCGCGTATCTCACGCCGGGACACACCAAAGGGTGCACCACGTGGATGACGGATGTGATGGACGGCGGGCGATCGTACGCCGTGGTGTTCGTCGGCGGCACGAGCATCAACCAGGGCGTTCGGCTCGTCGGCAACACGCGTCATCCCGGCATCATCGACGACTATGCGAAGACCTTCCGCGTGCTCAAAGAGCTGCGCCCCGACGTCTTCCTCGCCCAGCACGGCCGGCTGTACGGGATGGAGGAGAAGATGCAGCGCATGAAGACCGGGACCGGCAACCCGTTCGTCGATCCTGAGGGCTACCGGAAGTTCGTCGCCGCGCAGGAGGCGGCGTACTTGAAGCAGCTCGCGGAGGAGCGCGGCGGGTCGAAGTGAGCGTCAGGCGTCGGGCTTCAGGCTTCGGGCATCTTTTCGAGTGCCTCGAGATCCGCGCGATCGGACGCACGGCCCGTCTTCTTTGATTCCCGCAGGTCCTCGAGAGAGAGGAAGGGAAGCCGCGTTCCTTCCACGCGTCGCACCTTGCGATTCGGCCACGCGCGCTCGAACGTCACCGTCCATGCGACGGTGAGCACGTCGACTCGCGGGTCATCACCGATGATCGTGATGGGCTTGTGGGCAATGGTGTCGGCGTCGAGTTCCCGCGCAATCCCCCACGGCAGATTGGAGAGGGCACCGAGGAGTCGCGTCATGTTCCGGGGATCGCCGGGAACCAGGATGTCGACGTCCTTGGTCGCGCGCACCGAACCGTGCAGATTCGCGGCAACGCCACCGGCGAGGAGATACCGCACGCGGTACTGGTTCAGCAACCGACACACCCGCACGACTCGGTTATCGGTACCACGGGTTGGTCTGCGCACGACGCCAGCGCTCGTACTCCTCGAAGCTGTCGAAGGTCCGGACGAAGGGGCGATACCGGTGGGGTGTCATGGCCACGAAGTCACGGAAGAGCGCCTCGGCCTCCGCCAATCGGGCAGCAGCCGAGCGCGGGGCGGACTCATGCCGGCGGGCTGAGCGACCTGTGCGTTTCTTGCGGCCTGGCTTCACGTCCACGAGTATAGCCTGCGACCTGCAAGCGATATAATCCGCCCACCGCGCCGCGTTTCCCGGGTCCGTTACAGGCGAAGCTTCGCTGCACGGTGGAGGTTTCGATGAAGAGTCAAAGCTGTCTGCGCGACGTGCCCGCCGCGCGGAATCTGCGCCGCGGGATGCTGCGGTGGCTCGTTGTCGCGCTCGTGGGCCTGCCGCTCGGTGCGCACCCGGTGCCGCTCCATGCGCAGCGCGGCGCACCGCAGAACGGAGAATGGCGCACGTACGGCGGCGATCCCGGCAACAGCAAGTACTCACCCCTCGACCAGATTACGCGGGACAACTTCACCCGTCTGAAGGTCGCCTGGCGCTGGAAGTCGGTCGACGGGTTCCTGAGCAAGGCGGCCCCCGGCGGCGGCGAGGTGTGGGGCAGCTCGAACGTCATCTTCGACCAGTTGAACAAGGAAAACCCGAAGCGC
>DASYQV010000377.1:0-2933 GCA_036005125.1 Vicinamibacterales bacterium | reverse complement strand
GTATTGCCGACAATTTCCGCTATGCCGCCGTCGTTGGAGATCTTCGCGGGCAGCCGACCGCCGTCAGGCGCCTGAGCGCGTTCGCCGGACGGCTACCAGGGATCTATCGCGCGGGATCGTAAATGCCCGACCCACTGGATCATCTCCAAGCGGTCGGCGAAATCGTCCAGGGTCTCCGCGCGCTTGGCCTCGAGCCCGTGCTCGTGGGAGGCATGGCCCTGGTGGTGCTCGGATCGCGCAGAGTCACGCGCGACTTCGACTTCGTGATCGCGCATCCGGGCGACCGTCTCGCTCGTGGCTCTAGCGGTCGGTCCTAGGACTGAAACAGACGCGAGTACAACCTGTCGTGAGCCGCCTGCAGCAGGTCGATCACCGGCGCCGTCTGAACGAGATCCGTCTCGTCCAGGTCCGCGCATCGCGCGGCAAGACAATCGAGCCTCGGGCCGCACCCATACTGCGTCCGCTGCGCCTCGTAGCTCCCCACGATGCCCAGACGAACGGCCGCCGACAGCACGCCGCGCGCCGTAGCGTAGAGCACCACGCGCTGCACCGTCGCGAGCGGCAGGTCGATGGCTCGAAATGTGGCGCCGGTCAGCGGCGCCGCATGCGCATGCAACGACTGCGCTCGTCTCGCCAGGGCGGCGATCGCCTCGGACGGCCAGACCCGGCATGCCGTCGTCACCAGCGTCCGCCCCTGAATGCGGCTCGCACGGTTTGCCACCGCGTTGAGCAGGAAGGCCTCCGCGAGCTCGTCGAAGGTCTCGAGTCGATCCGGATCGCGGTATGCGGCATTGACCAGGGGAATTGACGCGTAAGCGGCCTGCTGCGCCGAGGCGCGGACGAACGCCTCCAGGGCCGCAGGCGTTTCGATTTCCCCCTGCTGCCACGCCGCCTCGAGGCCCCACGAGTGCGCGAACGTGCCGGTGGGAAAAGCCGAGTCCACGACCTGCCAGACCAGCCAGTCAGACATTAGACCCTTGGTCCATTATCCGGCCCCGAACGAGGATTTTGTTCCCGTTGTGGGACCGCATAACGGACCCGGCGCGCGAAGCGCGCCAAGAAGACGCTGTTCTGTTCTGACCAGCACAGGGCTCTGCTGGAGTATTCAGGCAGAGCCCACACTGGTCAGAACAGAAAATAGCGTTGCGCGAGCGGCAGCACGTCCGCCGGCGCGGATCGAAGCTCCTCGCCATCAGCGGTGACGACATACGTTTCCGCATCGACACGAATCCGCGGCAGCGCGTCGTTGAGCTTCATGTCGCGCTTGCTCAGGCCACGACAGCCGCGGACCGCTGACGTGCGCTTCGTGAGGCCGTAGCGCTCGAGCGATCCGCGATCCAGCGAGAGCTGCGACACGAATGCGAGCGAAGTGGCGCCGGTGGCGCGTCCGTAGGCGCCGAACATCGGCCGCATCATCAATGGCTGCGGTGTCGGGATCGACGCGTTCGGATCGCCCATCTGCGCCCAGGCGATGAATCCGCCTTTCAGCACCAGCTCCGGCTTGACCCCGAAAAACGCCGGCCTCCACAGCACCAGGTCCGCGAGCTTGCCCACTTCGACCGAGCCGACCTCGTGCGCGATCCCGTGCGTGATTGCCGGGTTGATCGTGTACTTCGCGATGTAGCGGCGGATTCGCAGGTTGTCGTTGTCACCGCGCTCCCCTGCCAGTCTCCCGCGCTGCGCGCGCATCGTGTGCGCCGTCTGCCACGTGCGGCAGATGACCTCGCCGACGCGCCCCATGGCCTGACTGTCGCTCGACATCATGCTGATAGCGCCCAGGTCGTGCAGCACATCCTCCGCGGCAATCGTCTCGCCGCGGATGCGGCTCTCCGCAAACGCCACGTCCTCGGGGATGTTCTTGTCGAGGTGATGGCAGACCATCAGCATGTCGAGATGCTCGTCCAGCGTGTTGACCGTATACGGCCGCGTGGGATTCGTGGAGCTCGGGAGCACGTTCGCTTCACCGCAGACGCGGATGATGTCCGGCGCATGTCCTCCGCCCGCGCCTTCGGTGTGATAGGTGTGAATCGTGCGCCCCTTGAACGCCGCGATCGAGTCGTCCACGTAACCCGATTCGTTCAACGTATCGGTGTGAATCGCAACCTGCACGTCGTACCGGTCGGCCTCGGCGAGACAGCAATCGATCGCGGCAGGCGTCGAGCCCCAGTCCTCGTGAAGCTTCCAGCCGATTGCGCCGGCACGTATCTGCTCCTCGAGCCCGTCGGCAAGTGACGTGTTGCCCTTGCCGAGGAAGCCGAAGTTCATGGGCAGCGCATCGGTTGCCTGGAGCATCAGTTCCACATGCCTCGCGCCCGGCGTGCACGTCGTCGCGTTGGTGCCGGTCGCGGGACCAGTGCCGCCACCGATGAATGTCGTGATCCCGCTGGCGAGCGCATCGTACGCCTGCTGCGGGCAGATGAAGTGGATGTGGGAGTCGATGCCGCCCGCCGTGAGAATCAGTCCTTCTCCTGCGATGGCTTCCGTCGTCACGCCGACGACCATTCCGTCCGTCACGCCCGCCATGACGTCGGGATTGCCGGCCTTTCCGATTCCGGCAATGCGGCCGCCCTTGATCCCGACATCGGCCTTCCGCACGCCGGTCCAGTCGATGATGAGCGCGTTCGTGATCACGCAGTCGAGCGCGTGCTCGTCCGCAACGCCCGCTGCCTGACCCATCCCGTCTCGAAGCACCTTTCCGCCGCCGAACTTGCACTCATCCCCGTACACCGTTGCGTCGTGTTCGACTTCCGCGACAAGGCTCGTGTCGCCAAGCCTGATCCGATCGCCGGTGGTGGGTCCGTAGATGTCCGCGTAGTGACGCCTGCTGATGCGGTGGCTCATGTCTAACGAGGCCCTGCCTCAGACCGGCGAGTATGCGGTGTGTCGAGCCCGCTGCCTGCCGGTCTGAGGCAGGGCCTCGTCAGACACAGTGT
>DASYQV010000376.1:0-10041 GCA_036005125.1 Vicinamibacterales bacterium | reverse complement strand
GGCCTCGGTCGCGCACCAGTGCGCCACGGTATAGCGGTACGATTCGTTGGTCCCCTTGAACTTCGCCTCGTACCAATCCGATTCCATCGACGGATTGCCCTTGATGTCGAGCGCCTCCTGATACGTCTCGCCGAGGCGCGGATTGAACACGAACTCCGGCGCACCGCGCGAATCACGTACCCGCTGTGCCTGGAAGAGCGCCATGTCGTCGGCCACGCCGTGCTCCGGCTGGCACGTCGTGAAGCACTGCAGGAACGCGGTGCCGCGGTACTCGAGCCCGTCGAGGATCGCGCGATATAGCTTCGGCGCGTTGGCAATCGAGACCTGCGCCACGAATGGCGACCCGTGCCCCGCCAGGAACGTCTCGGCCACGGTCTTCTTCTCGACGTTCTTGCCCTGCGTGGCGGCGCCGAACATGTTCATGTCGTTGCCGCCGAGCATCGGCGTCGAGTCGGAGTTCTGCCCGCCGGTGTTCGAGTACACCTGCGTGTCGAGCATCACCGCCTTGACGTTCGGCCGGTTCTGGAGCATCACCTTCGACACGTTCTGATAGCCGATGTCGCCCATCCCGCCGTCGCCGCCGACCACCCAGACCTTCGGCAGCTCGATGATCTCCTGATCGGTCATCAGCGCATCGGTGAAGTGCACGTACTCGTAGTACTCGCGCGGCGAGATGACGTCCTTCTCGCGGGTCATCAGGACGTCCAAGAGCCGCTCGGGGATCACCGAGCGGCGCGCGTGGTCCACCATGAAGCTCTCGCCGAGCAGCCACCCCACCGTGATCCCGTCCTGGAACAGCGAGTTCATCCAGGGATACGGATGAGGATTGTTCGGCGGCGTCGATCCGTAGACCGTGTTGCACCCGGTGTGCGCCGCCATGGCCATGACCGACATCCCGTTTGGCAGGCGACCATCGACCGACTGGAGGTTCTTGTGATTGAACGCCTCCTGCCGCAGGATCGCCACGACTGCGTTCACGATCTCCTGATCGGAGATCGGCCCGTGCGCGGCAATGCGCGCCTTCGTATCTTTCTCGTCCTCACCGCCCAGGCCCATGAGCAGGTGCGCCACCGTCTGCCGGAACAGGTCGTACTCCTCGGGGCTCCGCGCCTGCAATTCGGCGAGCCTCTGGGCCCCAGCTTTCTCGAAGTGGTCGGCCTTCGCCCGGAACCTGTCGGCCTTGGCGTGGAAGATCGGGCGCATGTACGCTTCGGTGACGGCGGTCACCGCGCGGAGGATGCTCTTCTCACCGCATCCCGCGCAGGCGCCATCGCCGGAGACGAGTGCGTCGTAGTTGCGGCGCACCATCAGCATGTTGCGCAGCGTGGCCGTCTTCGAGTCCTGCGGC
Source organism: Vicinamibacterales bacterium (assembly GCA_036005125.1). Classification (GTDB taxonomy): domain Bacteria; phylum Acidobacteriota; class Vicinamibacteria; order Vicinamibacterales; family UBA2999; genus DASYQV01. The sequence continues at coordinate 8,693 of DASYQV010000376.1, read as the reverse complement.
CTCGTGTCGTTGTAGAGGCCCAGGTATTTCTGTGGCGTGTCGGGCAGCAGGTTGAGGAACGCGGTGCCCGTCTCGTGCTCGGCGTTGACGTCCTCGGTCTCCTGCACCATCCGCAGCGCCTGGTGCTCTCCGCATGCGGTCACACATGCGGCGCAGCCTTTACACAGATCGGACACGAAGATCGAGAACACTCCGCCGCCGCCGGCCTTCTTCTTCTCGGGGGTCGCGAAGATGGCGTTCGTCTTCTGATACGCCATCGGCACCTTGTCGAGCACGGCGAAGAACTGATTCTTGGCCTCCTCCGAGAAGCCGTCGACGACGTTCGTCACCTCTCGAAGGATCTGCGGAAGCGGTGTTCCAAGACTCTTCGTCACCGCATCGCGCATGAGATCGCGGGTCCGCTTCTCGATCTCGGGCAGCGACCGCAGCATCTTCTGCCGCTCGCCCGCGTCGCTCACGTACCGCACGACGGCCGTGTGCAGGATCGTCTCGAGGTCCTGCGAGCAGTTCGGCAGCGCCGTATCGGGACAGACGGCAATGCACTCCATGCACTGCGTGCAGTTCTCGGGAATGTAGAGTGGCGTCTCGCGGCGCGCGACGTACTTCGACGCCGTATCGCCGCTGCCCGCCGCCATGACGCCCAGCGACGCAAGCGGCGATGCCGGCTGGTTGTAGCCGAGGCCGCCACGGAACTCCGCGTCGAACGCCGCAACCCGCGTCAACGGCGTCCGCTCGTCCTGACCTTCCGGTATCGCATGCGAACGGCACCCGCAGCCGCCGTTCTCCGACGGCGCCTCGCCATCCACCATCGGCAGCAGCGCGATGCCGCGCAGCGTGGACCGGTCCGCCGCGTGGAGCTCTCCGACCCGGATCTCGCGGACCAGTTCGAAGCCCTGGGTCATGACCTCCATGTTCGATTTCACGACCGCGTCGCCCAGCCGTCCGAACTTTTTCACGTACTGCTTGTGGACGACCGCCCGGAATTGCTCCTGACTGATTCGGAACTCGTCGAGCAGCGGCGAGACGGCAAAGAATGCCCCGAGGAACGCGTTGCCCTGCATGCGGAGCTGCAGGTCGGCGCGGTCCGTGGCCCGGCGGGCAATCTGGAAGCCAGGTAGTGTGAACACGCGAATCTTCTTATCGAGGATCCGCTTGCGCGCCCAGAGCGGCAGGCGTTCCCAGGCCTGTTCACCTTCTTCCTCCGACTCCCACACGAGGCAGCCGCCCTCCGCCATGCCGTCGAGCGGGTTGGTGTGGGTGAAGGCCTTGGGATCGCAGCAGAGCACCACGGTCACGTGCCGCAGATCGCAGTTCACGCGAATACGGTCGGGCGCGGCCACCATGAAGTACGAGGTCGGCGCGCCCTTCTTCTCGGACCCGTACTTCGGGTTCGCGCTGACGTGAATGATTTCCTTGGGGTTGCCCCACTCGTCGACGATCCGGTCGCGCTCGTACAGAAAGTCGTTGAAGTCGCCGATGATCGCGCCAAGGTTCTTGCCGGTCGTGATGGCGCCCCATCCACCGATCGAGTGGAACCGGACGGCAATCGCGTGCTCGGGCAGGAGCGACGGCGCCTCGTCCGACTTCACCTCGTACGGGTGGTCGACACCGAGCACGAAGAATGACGTACCCTCGGCTGCACGCTTCCCGTCCTTGCGCGCGCGCGCCCCGATTGCGAATTCGTACGCCCCAAGACTGTGCTCGGGCCTGAAATCCCGCGAGCCCAGGCCGTACACGCCCGACACAATCCGCGGCATCTGATCCGCCGTGATGGCCGGCAGCCCCGCTTCCCCTTGCAGCGCCTTGTTCAGGGCGGTGCGGATGTCGCGTCCCATCGGGTTGTCGCCGGCCATCGGCTCGTCCGTCCGCTCGAGGATGATGACGTTCTTTCGGCCGGCCAGCGCCGCGACCACCGCCGCATCCGGGAACGGGCGGAACACGTTGATGTGAATCGATCCCACCGTGGCATTCCGGCGTTCGCGCAGGTAGTCGACCGCGGCCTCGATGTTCTCGGCAGCCGAACCGAGCGACACGAACACCGTGTCGGCGTCCTCGGTCTTGTACTGAGAGACGAGCCCGTAGTAGCGACCGGTGAGCCTGCCGAACTCCGTATAGGCGTCTTCGAAGAACCGCAGGATCGGTTCGGTGAAGTTGTTCCGCCGGGCCACCACGCCCTGCATGTAGTGCTCCTGGTTCTGGACCGGTCCAAGGAGCACGGGGTTGGTCAGGTCGATCATGCGAGGGACGCGGCGGCGGCGTGGACCGAAGAGAACGCGCTGACTCTCGGTGGGACAGTCGATGATGTCGTCCGGGGCGCCCAGGAACTGGCGGATCAGTTCGGATTCGTGTTTGTAGAACGTCCGCTCGAGATGAGAGGTGAGAAAGCCGTCCTGCACGTTCATGCCGGGCGTCAGGCTGAGCTCGGTCACACGGCGCAGGATGAGCGCCTGATCGGCGGCCTGCTGGGCATCCTTCCCGAACACGATGATCCAGCCGGTGTCGAGGGCCCCGTAGACATCGTCGTGCCCGCAGTGGACGTTCAGCGCGTGCTTGGTCAGCGCGCGAGCGGCCACCTCCAGCACCATCGTCGAACACTTTCCGGGGGCGTGGTAATACTGCTCCACCCCGTAGACGACGCCCTGGCCGGAGGTGTAATTGACGACACGCTTGCCGCAGACGGAGATCGCAATGGCTCCGCCCTGCGCCGCGTGCTCTCCCTCGGCTTCGACCGCAATCGTATTCTGGCCGAAGACATTCAGTTTGCCTTCAGCAAACGCCTGTTGGTACAGCTCGCCGCCTTCGGTTGATGGGGTAATAGGATAGAAAACACCAGCCTCCGCAATCCGCGTTTCAGTGTGGTAGGACACCAACTGGTTTCCATTGGCGGTCACGCGGATACCGGGATAGAGAGGACGCATGCTCATACTGCACTCTCCACGCCGCCCGGAATTCACCTCCTGAGTGAGAAACCAGCAGCGGCGTCCGCAGGGGTACGACCGAAAGGAAAGTATAGGTCGTCGCATTCTACCTGAGTGGTCGCCAAGGCAACAACCTCCCAGACGGTCCGAAGCGGAGTGCGCAGGCAAGCGGTCCGCGGCTCAAACACCAGTGGACGGCCGTCCCGAAGCCGTGCTATTCAATCGCCTCTCACACTCGCCCGAGCTGGAATTCCTGAAATCTGAGCGGGGAATGCTATGGCCATTGTGACGTCGATCACGGAGCTGCTGCGGCGCGAACGGATTCCGTATACATGGTTCAGGCACGCTGCGGCGTACACCGCCCAGGAAGGGGCGGCCGCATCGCACGTCCTCGGCCGGTGCTGGGCGAAGGTCGTCGTCTTCATCGCGGACGACCATCCCGTGCAGGCGGTGCTGCCGGCGCATTTCACGGTCGATTTCGAGCAGCTCCGCACGACCGCAGGAGCAATCACGCTACGCCTGGCGCGCGAAGATGAAATGGCCGCGCTCTACCCCGATTGCGAGGTCGGCGCCATGCCGCCATTCGGCGCCGTCTACGGCCACCGCGTGTTCGTGGACAAGTGCCTCGTGGGCGAGCCGGAGATGGTGTTCACGGGAGGCACGCACACCGACGCGATTCGCATGCATTACGGAGATTTCGCGGAGCTGGCGAAGCCGGTCGTCGGCGTGTTCGCGTCGGCGCCAGTGCGCCGCCCCGCCGCGCGTGTGATACGGACACGCCTCCGGCGCGGAGTGATCGGGACCGCGTAGGTCAAAGGTCAAAGGTCAAAGGTGAGGTCAAAGGTACCAGGTGTCAGGTACCAGGTGTCAGGTACCAGGTGTCAGGTACCGGGTGTCAGGTACCTGACTTTTGACCTTTGCCCTTTGACCTTTGACCTTGCTTATTGACTTCCAGCGCCTCCCTTGATCTCCGCGTAGAGCTGCGTGATGAAGCGCTCGCCGGTCGTTCCGGGCTGCGGCACTTTGCTGTCGTAGTCCGCATTCACCTTCGCCGCGACCACTTCTTCCTGCGTCTTGCCCTGCTTCACGAGCGGCGCCACGCGGTCGCGCAGCGCGATCATCATGTTTCGATGCTCCGTTACGGCATTCTCGTCCACGATCGGCCCGTGCCCCGGGATGATCTTCGTATTCGGCCCGGCGAGATCGACGATCGCCTGAAGGCCGGCGAGCATGCCGTTGAGCGTGCCACCGTTGGCGCGATCGATGTTCGGGTACCCCACAGAGCGATAGAAATCGCCGGTCATGATCACATCGGCGTTGACGAAGCGCACCATCGTGTCGCCGTCTGTGTGCGCGGTGGGTACGGGGATGAGTTGCACCTCTTCGCCATTCATCCGAATCGTCACGGGACCGCGGTAGGTGAGCATGGGCAGGGCTGCTGCGGGCGGCGGGTCACCCTTGGCCGGTTTCGCGAGCCGCGACCGTAACTCCTCGCGCGAGAGCAGCGTCGCGCCCATCTTGGCAAAGTTCGGGTTGCCGCCCGTGTGATCGCCGTGAACGTGCGTGTTCACGAGAAATCGGATCCGGCCGTCGGAAATCTGCTTGAGGGCGGCCCCGATCTTCTCCGAGAGCGGCGCAAACTGCGCGTCGACCATGAAGACGCCATCGGGGCCGACCAGGGCGCCGATCGTCCCCCCCTGGCCCTCGAGCGTGTAGACGTTCCCGCTGATCTTCGTGGTCTTGATTTCGACCTTGCTGAAATCCTGCTGGGCCTGAAGGGTCCAGACCATTCCGGTCAGCACGATCACGGCGAGTGCGGCAAGTGCGGTGCGCGAGATCTTCATCGCGATTCTGGTCATCATAGAGCTGCCCTCAGATACATAAGGTCGGGAGTCGGCGTGTTCGCGGCACACATTAACACACTGGGAGGAAGGAGGCAGGAGAAAGGAGGAAGGGCGACACGTGCACTCTTCCTCTTTCCTCCTATCTCTATCTCCTATCTCCTAGAATTGGCGGAGTGACACCGCCGCGACCTCCACGTCGCACGCGACTCGCGCGCCGGACCCCGATGCGCGCCACGGAGCGCGACCTCCGGATCCTGAAAGAGATTGCCGAGGTCCTCAACGGCGCCACCGACGTGGAACAGGCGTTACGGGCATCGCTGGCACGCGTCGCCGACCTCCTCGGTCTGCACACCGGATGGATCTGGCTCATCGACCCTCAGACGGGACGCTTTTACAGCGCGACGGCCCAGGATCTGCCGCCGTTCCTGGCCGATCCGGTCCGCATGACGGGCAAGACCTGCTGGTGCATCGACGCGTTCCGCTCCGGTGAGTTGACGGCCGAGAACATCGACGTGATCGAGTGCAGTCGCCTCCGCGCCGCACTAGGCGCGGAGCGGCCGGCGACGCGCGGCCTGCGCTATCACGCGAGCGTGCCGCTCTATTTCGGCGAACGGCAGATAGGGATCATGAACGTCGCCACCCCGGCATGGCGCAAGCTGACGCGCCGCGAGCTGGATCTTCTGTCCACAATCGCATCGCAGGTCGGCGTGGCGATCGAACGGGCCAGGCTCGCCGAAGAGAGCGTGCGCCTGGCACGGGGCGAGGAGCGCACACGAATCGCTCGCGATCTCCACGACACCCTCACGCAGGGACTGACGGCCATCGGCCTTCACGTCGAGGCCGCGCTGACCGGCGTCCCCGACCCTGCCGCCCGCGCCGAGCTCGAGCGCGCGCTCGACGTGACGCGCACCAGCCTTGAAGAGGCACGCCGCGCCCTGCGCGAGCTCCGCGGGTCGCCCCTCAACGGCCGGCCGCTCCCGGAAGCGATTGCCGGGCTCGGCCGCGAGCTGACTGCCGAAACCGGCATCCGCGTGCACGTGCGATCGAACACGCGATCGCCGCTGCCGTCGGCGGTCGAAGAACAACTGTTCCGGATCGCGTCCGAGGCGTTGACCAACGTCCGACGCCACGCCCGCGCGCGCGATGTCGACGTGACGCTGACCATGAAGGGACGTGAAATCCGGCTGACGATTGCCGACGATGGAACCGGATTCGCGAGACGGACGAGGACCGGAGGCTTCGGCATCGAAGGCATGCGCGAGCGCGCCCGGCTCCTCGGCGGGCGGCTCGTCGTGCGCTCGCGGCCAGGCGGGGGCACGCAGATCATCGCCGTCGTGCCCAATCACGAATCACGAATCATGAATCACGAATACGGATCATGATTCGCGTGCTCATCGTCGACGACCATCCCATCGTGCACGACGGGGTGTCGGCCGTACTCCGTGGCGAGGCCGACATCCGTGTCGTTGGCTCTGCGGAAAACGCGACGGCGGCCGTCGAGCAGATGAGCGCCAGCCGACCGGATATCGTTCTCCTCGACCTGCGGCTGCCGGGCGAAGAGGGCGTCAGCGGCGTGAGCCGCATTGTCAACGCGCATCCCGATGTGCGCGTGATCGTGTTCACCGCGTACGACGTCGACGAGTACGTCTTTGGCGCGATTCGCGCGGGCGCGAAGGGTTACGTGCTCAAAGGCTCACCGGCCCACGAACTGGTGCGCGCGATCCGCCAGGTTCACGCCGGTGATTCGTACGTCTCACCCGCGATCGGCGCGAAGCTCGCCCGCCAGGCCACCGGTCCGCTGGCGAAGGGCGGGTTGCTGACCCCGCGCGAGCTCACGGTGCTCCGATTGATAGCCGTTGGTCAGTCCAACCGACAGATCGCCTCGTCGCTCGGCATCAGCGAGCGGACCGTGAAGTTCCACGTCACCGCCATCTTCAACAAGCTTGGCGCCGACAACCGCGCGCAGGCCGTCGCGCTCGCGGGGCGGCGCGGGCTGCTGCCGATCGACTAGGCCTCAGGGATCAGGCCTCAGGGATCAGGGCTGTTTCAGGCGTCAGGCAGGCTTGGGCCTGGGACGACCCTGAGGCCTGAGGCCTGATCCCTGAGGCCTGTTCGTACGGACAGGTCCTCGCTGTCCGACCGCCCGAAGCCCTGCTCCCCCGCCCTCCCGCATACTGCGGGTGGAGGAGAGCAGTCATGAAACGTGTAGCCCTCATCACGGGCGCAAGCCGCGGCCTCGGCGCCATGCTGGCGCGGCTGCTGGCGCGGCGCCAGTTCAACCTCGTGCTGAACGCGCGCGGGCCATCCGATCTCGAGCGGCTCGCGAGCGACGTGCGCGACGAGGGGGTCATCGTCATCGCCCGGCATGGAGATGTGACCGAGGCCGCAACTCGCGAGCGGCTGATTGATTCCGCGACGGAGCTCGGCGGCCTCGACCTGCTCGTCAACAATGCCTCGGAGCTGGGTGGCCTCTCGCCGCTGGCCGAGCTCCACCTCGATCGCTTCGAACGGGCGCTTCGCGTCAACGTGGTCGCCCAACTGGCGCTCACGCAACTGGCGCTTCCGCTGCTCGCGCGGCGACGTGGGCTCGTCGTCAACATCTCGAGCGACGCGGCACAGGGCGGCTACGCGGGATGGGGCGCCTACGGCGCCAGCAAGGCCGCCTTCGATCTCGTCGGCCGCACGCTTGCCGCGGAGGTCAAGGACCGTGGTGTTGCCGTCGTCACGGTCGACCCCGGCGACATGCGCACGCGGATGCACCAGGAGGCGTTCCCGAACGAAGACATCTCGGATCGTCCGCTTCCCGACGTGACGCGACCATTCTGGGAGTGGCTGCTCGAGCAGGACGCGCTCACCATCACCGGCGCGCGGTTCCGCGCGCAGAACGAGGAGGCGCCATGGGCTTGTCCCGAGCGGAGTCGAGGGGCCGTGCCGGCATGATGGCGTTCGATCCTGCCGTCGCACTCCACGCGACAGAACCGCCCGAAGCGCGTGGTCTGCGACGCGACGAGGTCCGCCTGCTCGTCTCGCACCTGGATGGTCGCGTGGAGCACAGGCGTTTTTACGAGCTGCCACAGGTGTTGCGCGCCGGCGACCTGCTCGTCGTCAACACGAGCGGTACGCTCGCCGCATCGCTCCAGGCGGAGCGTGCCGACGGCACGCGCGTCGAGCTTCACATCTCCACGGAGCTGCCGGGTCACCTCTGGACGGTGGAGCTGCGCCAGCTCGGGCCGGTCGCGTCGAAGCCGTTGCAGACGGCCGCGGCCGGTGAAACGGTGCGTCTTCCGGCTGACGGCCGTGCGACGCTGCTTGCGCCATATCCGTTCGGCGGCCGTCTCCTGGCAACGTCGCGTCTCTGGGCTGCTGCGCTGGAGCTGCCGATGGCGGTCGTCGACTATCTCGCGCAGTACGGCTCTCCCATCCGCTACGAATACGTGCCGCAAGCCTGGCCGATCGACGACTATCAAACGATCTTCGCGACCGAGATGGGGAGCGCGGAGATGCCATCGGCAGGCCGCCCGTTCACCCGCGAGCTCGTCGCGGCGCTCCGTGCATCCGGCGTCGGCATCGCACCGCTCGTCCTGCACACCGGCGTCTCGAGTCCCGAGCATCACGAGCCGCCGTACGAAGAGCGTTACCGCGTTCCGCATGAGACGGCCGAACGGATCAACGAGGCGCACGCGGCCGGTCGTACGGTCATCGCCGTCGGCACGACGGTTGTGCGAGCGCTCGAAACCGTGACCGACGAGCACGGAATCGTTCATCCTGGCGCAGGGTGGACCGACCTGGTGATCGCGCCTGACGACGAGCTTCACGCGATCGATGGATTGGTGACCGGTCTACACGAGCCGCACGCGACGCATGTATCGATGATCCGCGCGATCGCACGTCGGGCCGGCGGGCGGGGAGCCGCGGTGATCGACCGCGCCTA
>DASYQV010000375.1:0-3722 GCA_036005125.1 Vicinamibacterales bacterium | reverse complement strand
TGACCGCATCCTCCTCCGACGATCACCAGCGGCAGATCGTGGTGCCGGTGCAGATCGCCGTCGCCCATCCCGCTGCCGTAGAGCATCATCGCGTGATCGAGCAGTGTGCCGTCGCCGTCCTGCGTCGCATGCATCTTCTCGACGAGATGCGCGAAGAGGCTCATGTGATACGTGTTGATCTTCGTGTTCTTCGCCATCCGCTCGGGATTGTTCGCGTGATGCGATATGTCGTGATGCGCCTCGGCGACGCCGACGAACGGATACGAGCGGACGCTGAGCTCGCGCGCGATCTGGAACGTCACCACGCGCGTGATGTCGGCCTGATACGCAAGGAGCTGCAAATCGAGGAGCAGCCTGGCGTGCTCGTCGAACGAATCCGGGATGCCGAGCGGCGCGTCAATGGCCGCCTCGGTCGACGGATCGGTGCGCTGGGCCGTCTTCTGCAGGCGCTGCTCCACGTCGCGCACCGAGTCGAGATATTCGGTAACGGTCGAGCGATCGCGCGGACCGAGGATCCGCTGCAGGCGGACCATGTCCTCCTTCACGGCGTCGAGAATGCTGCGATCCTTCCGCATCTGTTCGAGCCGGGCCCGTCCGCCGCTCCCATCGCCGAACAGGCGCTCGAACACCACGTGCGGGTTGGTCTCCATCGGCAGCGGCATCGTCGGCGTCTGCCACGACATCGTGTTCACATACGCGCAGCTGTAACCTCCCTCGCAGTTGCCCACCACGAAGCTCGGCTCGAGCGCGAGCTGAAGCGACGAGAGCGGCGTGTCCTTGCCGAGCGATCTCGCCGCCAACTGATCGATGGTGGTTCCCGCCTGGAAGTCGGCGCCTTCGGTCCGCTTCGGCCGCACCCCGTTGAGCCACACCGCCGAGGCCCGGGCGTGCGAGCCGCTTCCGACGTCAAGAGGATCGGCGGTCGAGTTCGCGAGCCCCGCCACCAGCACCATCCGGTCCTTGAACGGCGCGAGCGGGCTCAGGATCGGCGTGATCTCGAAATCCGTGCCCTCGCCCTTGGGATGAAAATTCACCAACTGAATCCCGTTGGGGACGTAGAAGAACGCAAGACGCGGGACACCCTTGGCTGGCGTCCGCGCGAGGGCCGTGAAGGCGGGAACCATGGCCTCCAGGAGGGGCAATCCGAGCGTCGCGCCAAGACCACGTAAGAAGGTTCGCCGCGGCAATGACAGCTTCGTGACGATCATGGATTCCTCACGCGCGCTGAAGCGCGCCAGCCGTTCAGGGACGTGACACGATTGCCGATGCCGAATCCGTTGCCCTCATCACAAACGGGAGGCTCCTGGTTATCCCGAGGATCAGCGCCGAGAGCTTGTACTGCCCGGGCGCCGCGTCCGCCACGATTCTGCGCACCGTGGGCATGTCGTACGGCTCGAGCCCCCGTCCCAGCGCGTACGTGAGCAGCTTCTCGGTGACGGTCGCGGCAAACTGCTCCGGCCGACGCAACAGATCCGTCTGGAACGCAGCGAGACTATCGAATCGCGCGCCGCTGGGGAGCACGCCCGATGCGTCGATTGGATTGTACGATTCGTCGAGCTCGCGCCATCGGCCGACCGCATCGAAGTTCTCCAGCGCAAATCCCAGCGGATCGATGGTCGCATGACACGTGGTGCATGCAGGATTGCGGCGGTGCTGAGCCATGCGGTCACGCACGGTCGCAACCGCGGTCCTGCTGCCCTCGGCCTGTTCCGGGAACGGCGGCACGTTGGCCGGCGGTGACGGCGGCGGCGTGCCGAGGACGTTTTCGAGAATCCACTTGCCCCGCAACACGGGCGACGTCCGGTTCGGGCGCGACGTTACCGTGAGGATGCTGCCGTGACCGAGGAGCCCCCGCCGATGCGCACCCTCGAGTGTCACGCGGCGGAAATGGCTTCCTTTCACGTTCGGTATCCCATAGTGCAGCGCGAGCCGCTCGTTCACGAACGTATAGTTGGCGGTCAGGAGATCCAAGACGCTCCTGTCTTCGCGCAGCACGCTCTCGACGAAGAGGTGGGTTTCGCGATGAAACGCCTCGCGGAGGCTGTCGTCGAAGTCGGGATAGAGCGGCACCGACGGTTGATGCGCTTCGAGGTTGCGCGTCTGCAGCCACTGCCCCACGAAGTTGTCGACGAGCGCTCGTGAACGCGTGTCCTGCAACATCCGGCGGACCTGACGGTCGGCCTCTGCCGTGTCCTTGAGACGGCCACCGGCCGCGGCGTCGATCAGCTCATCATCCGGAATGCTGCTCCAGAGGAAAAACGACAGCCGCGACGCCAGCTCGATGTCGTTCAGACGATAGTTCGTGTCCGCGGGAAGGTTCGCCGGCTCCACCTCAATCCGGAACAGAAACTCCGGCGTCACGAGAAGTCGGCGGATTGCGAGCTCGATACCCGCCTCGAAGCTTCCGTCCGACCGACCCTCTGTGTAGAACGCCATCAAGCGCTGAACGTCCGCATCGGTCACCGGCCGCCGGAACGCACGCCGTGCGAGACCAGACAGGATCTTTTTCGCGCAGGCGCCTTCATCGGACGCGCGTGCCGGGCGACATGCGAAGACGCGCCGCCGGCTGGGCGTGTCCCCGGGGCCGATGGCGTTGAACGGGCCGGTGATCGTGAGCTTGTCGACGAACGGCTGATAGATGGCCCACCGCTGCTGCATGAAGTTGCCATTCATGTGGTAGGGCTTGAGCAGCCGCTGACGATGGGACTCGACCTCCTCGACGGATGGAAGCTTCAAGAACGCCGCTCCCACCTTGCGGGGGCCCGCGTTGACCGGAACGCGGATCTTCAGACCCTTGACGACTTCCTCGTCGTCGTGTTCGTGGGGCTCGAACGTGAAGACCCGGACCCGCTCCCCGTCGATCGTCACCTCCAACTGGTGAGTGTCCGCGAACCCGGCCGATCCGTCGCAGCCGGCGACGCGGCACAACAGGTCGACCCCGATCAGATATTCACCGGTCTGCGGAAAGTCGTAGTCGACGAGAATGCCGCCGCGGGTACCGAACGGCAGGCCTTCGAGATGCTCGTACTGCCGCAGTTCGTCCGGAACCCTGAACTCGTGGGACTTCGGCGTCGGCAGCGGGCTGCCGACGGCCTCACGCGCAACTTTGAGAGCCGCTACCAGATAGTTTTCGAGCAGCGACTGATTCAGCTTGAGCACTCCCGCGATGTTGTCGAAGCCGTAACTCGCGTCATCGGCGGGAAGCAGCGACGTCACGTCAACGTTGACGTCCAGCAGGTCGCGGACGGCGTTTCGATACTCGATGCGATTGAGACGGTGAAACGTCTCGGTGCGGCCGGCACGTGGCCGCGCCCTCGCGGCTTCGTCGAGCCACGCTTCCAGTGCGGATACAAAGGTGAGGGATACGGAGGTGTCCGGCCGCGGCGAGCCCGCCGGCGGCATCATGCCGCTTCGAAGCTTTCGCACCACCTTTTCCCAGACGTCGGCGTGCTCGCCCACTCGGTTCACGTCGAGCGTATCGAGCATGAGCCCGGCGGTCTTCAGTCGCTGGTTGTGACAGGAGACACAGTAGCGATCGAGGAGCGCTCTCGCGCTCCGACTGTCGCCCGGGGACGCGGACGCTTGCGGGTGCACTGCGGCCGAGGGCTCGTTGCCGAAAGGCGCGGCGACAAACGCGAGCCAGGCTGCCACGACGAAGGCCGCCGTCGAGCGCCCCAGGAATTCCTCCTAACGCGGAGCTCACTCGAGTTGCCATTCGTAGG
>DASYQV010000374.1:0-5944 GCA_036005125.1 Vicinamibacterales bacterium | reverse complement strand
TCGGGGTCGCGGCGTCCGTTTGTGTAGATGTTTCCCTTCGAGTCGACAGCGATGTAATGGTTGCCGGCGCTGTCGAAGGAGCCGAGGACTCGAAGGTCGGCGCGGTTCAGAATCCAGATCTTTCCGCCGCCGCACACGTAGAGAAACCGTTGCTGTGGATCGGGAGAAAACGCGGCGCCCGACGCCGCCCCCAGTCCTGGCGCCGGCAGGATGACCTCCCGGACGAACGATCCGTTGCGCTGAAAGACCTGAACGCGCGAGTGCTGTCGGTCGCAGACGTACACGAGCCCATCGTTCGAGACCCGCACGCAATGAACGGGAAGCCACCATTGTGGCAGCGGCCAATTGCCCGGCACGACGCTGCTGCTCGAGTCAGGCACCAGATTGTCATCGGGGTTCGGATCGTCCTTGACGACCGGCCCATCGAACGGCTTTTGTCCGTACGCGCCCCAGTGGCGCTTGTACTTGCCTGTCGTGGCGTCGAACACGATCACGCGATGGTTCACGTAACCGTCTGCGATGTAGACCTCGTTGGTCTTCGCATCGACCGCCAGATCCGTCGGGTTGCCGAGCAGTCTCGTGTCGTTGCTGCCGTTGGTCTTCCAGAGCTCGCCGATCTGCAACAGGAATTTCCCAGCCGGGCTGAACTTCAGCGCCACATGACCGTTTCCAGCCACCCAGATGTTGTCCTGATGATCGACGAAGATGGCGTGCTCGGCCGGCGTTCCGTACGGGTAAGCCGCGTTGCTGACCTGAGGCCAGTTGTAACCCGGACCGTGACCGCCCCATCCCCGCAGGGCGTTCCCCTCGAAGTCGAATTCGACAACGGGCGGCGCCGGCTGCTTTCCCGCGGCCTTCATCTCGCCGACGGTGTTGTCGCCCATCGGCCAGCCGCCCTTCGGGTTGTGGATCACCCAGATGTGATCCCTCGAGTCGACGGCGGCGCCCCAGATCGCTCCGAACATCCAGTTGTTCGGCAGCGGTTTCGGCCATGTTGCATCGAGCTCGAAGGTGGGTGGGGTGTCAGGCGCGATCTGCGCGCCGAGTGGCCGCGTGTCCACGGAGACCGCGACGCCAATCGCGAGGACGGTGAACGCGTGCAGCAGCAGCGGGCCGGCTCGATGCTCGAATGGATGCATCACCGTAGACCAAGCGCCGCGTCAGCGCTGGCGAAGAATGTAAACACCCGCCGGTGAGGTGCTGGCCGCGCTACTTCCCTTCGGACCCGCGACCGCGACGAGGACGAGCGGGCTCGCGACCGCCACGTCGCGGGCGACACCGGGGGTTTTGTACGAGCCGACGATTCGAGGGGCTTTCGGGTCCGACACGTCGACAACCTGAAGACCGTTCGCGCCGGCAGCTATATAACCCAGTGACCCGTGAAACACGGCGGCCTGAGCCTGTTCGGCGATCTTCGGCGACGCCACTCTCCTGGCCGCGGCAGGATTCGACACGTCATAGACCTGAAGCGCGCCGCCGCCGACGACGTAGGCCGTTCCATTACCCGATGTGGCCGCCGGCTGTGACACCGCCACGATGGCGGTGGTCAGGCCGGCTCCCTGCCTGCTCAGCTCGGTGGGTGGGGCTTTCGAGACGTCGAGAAGCGCGAGGTCGTTTGTCGAGTCGACGACATACGCCACCGCGCCGGCCACGGCGATGTCGCGCGCGTAGCCGTCCGTGTAATGCGACCCGACCGACACGGGCCGGGCGGGATTCGATACGTCGATCACCTCGACACCCGAAAGCCGGTTCACCACGAGAGCCTTCGTCCCGGTGAGGACGACCCGGAGTGCTTCGCCCGGCGTCTTGATCGAGCCGATGACAAAGGGAGCATCAGCGTTGGCAAGGTCCACGATCGCCAGACCGCGCAGACCGTTTGCGAGATACGCGACGGATCCGACGATCGACATCCCGTATATCGTGTCGGGAAACGTGAGGGACCCCTTGCGTGTCGGCGACGCCGGGTTTGCGATGTCGAACACCGTGAAGCGCGGGCCGGCGGCGACATAGGCGAACGATCCGTTGACGCGTACGACGTCGGCAGGCTCCGCAATCACGCCGACGGGCTCCAGGTTCACGGCCTGCGCCGCGACGCGGGCGGCAGGCGCGAGGCAGATCGCGGAGAGGAGCCCGCTGCACAAGAGCCCGCACGATGAACGGCTCGGAAGCGGCATCATCGGCTGTTGGGTTTGCCGATTCGGTACAGCTTCGACGCGGTTCTGATGATCAACGCATCGCCGGCGACCGCCGGCGTGGCCAGCGCCATCTCGCCGAGCGGGTTCTTCCTGAGCACCTTGAACTCCGGCCCGGCCTGCATCACGAACGTGTCGCCGTCCTCGCTGAGCGCGAAGATCCTGCCGTTGTAGGCCCAGGGAGAAGCGGTGAAGCCGCTGGCTTCGCCGGTGATGCGCTGGCGTGGATAGATTTCCTTCCCCGTCTTCGCGTCGTGACACAGCAGGAACCCGCGGTCCATCAGCGTGTAGTAGTAGTCGCCGTAGACGATTGGCGAGGTGTCGTACGTGCCGAGCCGTGGATTGCTCCACACGATGAAGCGGTTGCTCGTCTGTTCCTCGCCCAGGGAAATGTCTCCTGTCGCGCCGGGACGAATCGCGTACACCGGCCTGCGTGCGTCGCCGAGAAAACCCGAGGAGATGAACAGCAGCCCGTGCGCGGCCACCGGCGTCGGCACGTGCAGCGACGTCATGCCGCTCAGTTCCCACTTCTGCCTACCCGACAGGTCGTACGCGCGCACCTTGCGGCTGCCCGTCGTCACGATCTCCGCCCCGGAGTCGTGCTCCCACACGAACGGCGTCGACCAGTTGCTGCCCTCGTCGCGGGGCACGCGCCAGGCCACCTTGCCGGTGCGCTTGTCGTACGCCGTCATCGACGATCGGTCGTCGTTGTCGTTGACGACGAGGAGATGATCGCCGTGAACGGCGGGGGATGCACCCGTTCCCCAGGCTCGCATCGTCATCGGATCCACGCTCGTGGACCACACCGGCTTTCCGTTCAGGTCGAACACGAACAGACCGACGCCGCCGAAATACGCATACACCCGCTCGCCGTCGGTCACGGGAGTCTCCGACGCGTAGGTGTTCTTCACGTGCTTCACGGCGCGTGGCACGCCGCGGTGCACTTCCCGTTCCCAGCGAATCCGTCCGGTCTGGAGGTCGAACGCATAGACCATGAAGCGGTGCTCCTCGGTTGCAGGCTTACCCTGCCCGTTGGCACCGTAAAATCCGCGGTCGGGTGTCTCCCGCGGACCCGGTTTGATCGCGGAGGTGACGAAGATCGTGTTGCCCCATACGATCGGCGAACTCCACCCCGTCCCCGGCACGTCGACGGACCACACCACGTTCTCGGTCTGGCTCCACACCTCGGGCAGCGCAGGATTGTCGGCGGCCACTCCACCGGTTCCTCCGCGAAACTGAGGCCAGCGATCGCTGGCCGAGACACCGGCGAGCGCGACCATCGCAAAGCAGCACGCGATCCACATCCGTCTCATGGCGTTCTGACCCCTCAGGCCTCGCAGATTGTAATCGTTTCGGCCAGAGAATGCGGAGAACGCTGGGGACGGTTTCACGCAGGGAACGCAGGCGAGCAGGGGTCAAAGCCATCGCCACTCATGTAAGGCCGTTCGACTGCCGCCCCAGGCGGCTCACGTGGGGCCGAGACCACGAACACAAGCCGCGCCGGATTCAGAGGCGGTTTGTGTTCATGGTCTCCACCCCACGCGGGTCGGCCCGCATGCGGACCGACGTCGAACGGCCTGACCGGCGGTAATCGGAGCACGAATAGCCTCTGCTCCCCGGCGGTCTCTGCGTGTGGTTTTTCCCAGCGATCTCCGCTTGCTCGGCGATCTGTCACCGGGCAGAACACCTGACTGGCCGTTGTGTTGCATCCGCACAGTTGCTAAGCGCCCGTCTCTTATGTAAGCTCGATGGGCGTCCTGATGAAAGTTACCTTCTGGCGCGTCGTCGCAGTAGCATCTGTACTGCTGTGTGCGGTCACGGCGGCTGGCTCGTGGTTCCTGCGGTCCGGCTACGTTCACACCGAGGATCGCAACGGAGACGGACGGCCCGATCTGTGGCGCTTTTACGACGCAGCGGGGCAGCTTCGCCGCACGCTCACCGACACCAACTTCGACGGCACCTCCGATACAGACGAATACTACGAACGCGGTGTCATCTCCCGCCGCCTCGTCGATCGCAACTTCGATCAACGAGCCGACCGCGACGATCAATTCGACCCGATCACCCACGAACGGGTGCGGTCGATCGTGGATGTCGATTTCGACGGCAGCGCGGATCTCCTCGTGCTGTTCCAGGATGGGAAGGCGGTCCTCACGAAGTGGAGCGCCGATCTGCCCCAGGCTGCGACACACGCGAACGCTGTCTCCGGTGTACCGGCGCCGGACGACACCCAGGCGCTCGCCCCCATGGTGGATCCCTTCCGCGGGACGACCGCGTTCCACGCCGTTCACACGATCACGTCACCAGATCTTACGGTCGGCCCAACGAGCACTGGCGGCCTGCCGGTCGCTCCAGTACGCGCCGGGCCCCCTGTCACGACGCCGACCGTCGGACGCACGAATTCCACGTGGTTCGCATCGATCCCGCTAATCCCGTCCCCTCCTCGCGGTCCTCCATCGTTCTTCCTCAGCTGACGTCCGACTAACCCCCGACACGCGCCAACTTCACGCGACCTCGCGCTGACACCCAGTGTGCACGCGCCTGCGCGTGTGCGCGCGCCGTGACACTAACGCGCTGATTTGGTCTTTTTGGCGATGTTCGCGAGCGCGTTCGTGTCACGTAGAAGACGCAGCGTGTTGACACAGCGCGGCGTCTTTGTCGCGGCTTCGCCGCGCTGTATTTGCTTGGAGGGACGAGGATCGATGTTCGGTCACCTTTTCGTCTGCGGTACCGCCGCTCTGTGCGCGCTCGCGCCGGTTTCCGCGGGCGCGCAGGCGACACCCGCGCGCTCCGCTCAACCTCAGGCACCGCTCACGATCGACGCTGCGGTGCGAGAGGCCATGGACCACAACCTGACCCTGCTGGCCGAGCGCTTCAATGTCACCGTTGCGGAAGCTTCGCTCGTCACGGCTTCACTGAGGCCGAATCCCGTCTTCACGGCCAACCTGATGGTGCCGCAGCGGGCGCTGGTCGATGCCGGCATTACGCCCAGCGAGCAGGTCGTCAGAACCGACGTCGTGTTCGAGCGGGGCGGCAAGCGCGAACGCCGGATGGATACCGCGCGTCTCGCACAAACGGTCGCCGAGCTGCAGCTGTTGAACACCACGCGCGCGCTCATCCTGGATGTCGCGAGCGCTTTCACCGACGTGCAGCTCGCCGAGCTCAATGTCGCGCTCGCGCGCGAGAACCTCGCCGCGCTCGACGACATCGTCCGCGTCAACACGGTCCGGGTCCGCACGGGCGATCTCGCGCGGGTGGAGCTGTCGCGATCGAATCTCGAGGCGCTGCAGTTCCAGAACGAGGTGCTCCAGCGGCAGACCAGGCTGCGCATCGCGCGCAATCACCTGAGCACGCTGCTTGGCCGTGGACCGGACGGCGACGCGCTGAGGGTGACCGGCGATCTCCGGCGGGATCTGGAGCCGATCCGCTACGACGAGCTGTATCGGCAGGCGCTCGCGCGCCGCCCCGACGTACGGGCGGCACGCACGGATCAGGCGCGTTCGGTGTCCGATCTGCGCCTCCAGCTCGCCAACGGGCGCGTGGATTACACCGTCGGCGGCGAGTATCACCGGCAGGAGGGCGCGACCATCAGCGGAAACTCGCTTGGCGTATTCTTCAGCGCTCCGCTCCCGCTGTTCAACCGCAACCAGGGCGAGATCGCGCGCGCGCGCATTCAGACGCAGCAGGCCGAGACGCGCGTGCACGCCGTCGAGATGGATGTCTCGCGGGAGGCGGCAAACGCGTTCGCCGAA
>DASYQV010000373.1:0-3034 GCA_036005125.1 Vicinamibacterales bacterium | reverse complement strand
GCCGGCGTTAACGATAGTCGTCCGCGGCGAGCGTCACCGCGATCAACTCCTCGTCGTTCCGCGCGTAGATGTGCCTGTTCGCGTACGCGGGGTGCGACCAGTACACCGCCCCGAGCTTGCGAAAGCGGCCCCGCGGATCGGAGGTCGGCTTGACGAGCGGCGTCCGGCTGATTTCCTCGTACCCTGTGGGGCGCAGGCGCGCCAGGATCAGCTCGCCGCGATCGTTCGTGATGAAAACGCGGTCGCCGTGCTGGACCATCTGCGCCGACACCCACCGCGTTCGCTCCACCGTCACCGCCCGCGATTCCCAGATCCGCTCGCCCGTCCGGGCGTCGAGCGCCCGCAACTGGCCGTAGCTGCAGACGCCGTAGATGTAGTCGCCGTCGATGATGGGCGGCGAGAGCGACGAGTGCAATTTGTCGGTATCGATTTCGCTCTTGCCGTGGCCCCTCCAGACGGCGCGCGCCCCGGGCCGCTGCTGATCGAGTTCCAGCATCATCGGCCCCTCCTCGAAGGTGCTGATCAGGAGCCGGGCGCCGCTGTGCGCCATCGCGAAATTGATTCCGGTGCGGAACGGCTGCGTCCAGTAGGTCGCGCCCGTGACCGGATTCAGCGAGGTGACGCTGGCCGTGTCCCACACGATCAGCTGCCGTGCTCCCCCGGCCTCGATCAGGAACGGCTGGCTCGTGCCGATCTCCGCTTCGGTGTTGTGCGCCCGCCAGATCTCCCTGCCGGTCATCTTGTCGAAGGCGAAGACCTTGCCATCCGGCGTGTGGCCGATGAACGCGATCAGGCGATCGCCGTCGACGATGGGCGCGCTGACGAATCCGTAGGTGGGGAGATCGGCGCGGAAGTCCTTGACGAAATCTTTCCCCCAGAGCACCTCGCCGGTGACGGCGTTCACCGCCAGCAGGGTGCCGGCGGTGCCGAGCGCATAGACACGGTCGCCATCCGCGGTCGGCGTGGCGTGCGCTCCGTTCGTGTTGACGAACGACCCGTAGCTCGCTTCCCATTCCTGCTTCCAGAGCAGCGTGCCGGTCTTCTCGTCGAAACAAAGCAGGCGCTCGGTGCCACGAGATCGTGCGATGGGAACGAAGTCGGTCACGAAGACGCGTCCGCGCGCGACAACGGGGCTTGAATAGCCCACCTTCACCGGCGCGCGCCACAGGACTTTCAGTCCTCCCTCGGGAAACCGGTCGAGGATACCGGTTTCATTCCACACGCCGCGCCGCCCCGCACCTCGGTACTCGGGCCAGTCCTCCGCAAACGGGGCGGCAGCCGCGAGCAGCATGCTGACCACGATCAACCCGAGCTGCAGGCGAAGCGGACCACGCACCGTACAGCTCACGAAGGCCGGCATATTCCTCGGCGATTGTCGCTTCATCCCAACATCCCCTTGGAGTCAACTCGAAAACCGTCTGGAATATCGCCCGCGGGGCGAATTAAAGCAAGTGCTTCATTCATGTTCGGCCCCAGCCTCGGCGACAGCCCGCTGTCGGTTCATGTTAGCCTCTTGCGCGCCGGCCGTTCTCCGGAGGTTGTATGAGAGCACATGTCGCAGCCGCCATGCTCCTCGCTCTCGTCCCTGTTCTACTAACCCCGAGAATCGGTTCGGTGTGCAACGAGTTTTCACGCTGCAACTGGCGCGAGTTGCCAGAGCTACGTGCACCGAACCGATTCTCGGGGTTAGTAGAACTAGCAAACACAGGTTTCGACACAGCGCGGCCACGGCCGCCCACCGCATTATGGTTTGGTTGCGGCCCTGGCCGCGCTGTGTGCGCCGCACACGCGCAGCAGCCTCCGGGCATCGTGGACGCGTATTTCCTGAGCAACGAGGTGTATTTTCTGACCAACCGCCGGGCAAACGCCATCGTGGTCGTCACGGCGGAGGGGATAGTGCTCCTTGACGCGATGCCTGCCGGCTGGGGCCGCGCGGTGCTCAACAAGCTGCAAGACCTCACCGACATGCCCGTGACGGCCATCATCAACACACATGCGCACGAGGACCACGCGGGCGCCGACGCCGAGTACCCGGACACGTCGCAAATCGTGATGCACGAGAACAGCGCCAGGCGCCTTGCGCGAAGCGCCGGCGCGGGCAAGAACGTCAAGACGTTCAGTGATCATCTCCCGTTGACCGTCGGGAAACGGCTGCTGCACGTGTACTACTTCGGCAAAGGACATACCGACGGCGACGCCATCGTCGTGATCCCCGATATCAAGGCCGCATATGTCGGCGACCTCGTCGCGGCGAAGGCGCTCCCGGTCGTCGATCGGGCCTCCGGCGGCAGTGCGCTGGCGCTGCCGGACACGCTGGCGCGGGCCGCGAGGCAGATCACGGGCGTCGAGCGCATCGTCAGGGGCCACGGGCGCTGGCCGGGAAGCAAGCCCAACACAGGCGGCCTCCAAGGCTGGCCTGCCTGGAAGGATTTCCTCGAGTACGCGGAGTTCACGCGCGAGCTCGTCGATACTGTCACCGCCGCATGGAAGAACGGCAGGACCGCCGGGCAGGTCGCAGCGGAGCTGAGGATGCCGGAGAAGTACAAGGACTACCGTCTGGACGGCGCCAAGGCGATGATCGAGACGATCTTCAACGAGCTGAAGCAGTCCCCGGCCGCGCAGCGCTAATCCGAGCGCACTTGAGTTGACACACGTGGGCCGGGTCTTTTTAGACCCGGCCCGGCGAATTGGGCCGCATCTCTCTTTAAAAAAGAGCAGGAACGACGGAACTCGTGATTCAACTGATTCTCCTGTCACGGGTACACGCAGAGAACGCGGAGACGCCGAGGATGCCGTTCGACTGGCCGCCGAAGGCGCCGCACAGGGGACGAGAGCGGGACAACAAGCGTCGATTGATTACTGCGCCGTTTGTAAGTTCAAGGCACAGATGAATGTCAAGAGAATGGCACGCATTCAGTGCGTCATGGCGTACAGCAGCACGTCGATGCCCAGGGCGTAGCCGTACGGCGCAAACTGGCGGAAGAATTCCGGATCTTCGCCCTCGCGCTCCCACGAGTCCGACACGTCGGTGTTG
>DASYQV010000372.1:0-7872 GCA_036005125.1 Vicinamibacterales bacterium | reverse complement strand
ATCGCCGTCCTCACGGGTGGTCGGGCGATCACCGAGGACCTCGGGCTCAAGCCCGAGAGCGTTGATGTCGCCCACCTGGGGAAAGCGAAGAAAGTCACGGTCACCAAGGACACCACGATCATCATTCAGGGCGCTGGAACGACGGAAGCCATCGCGGCCCGCGTGAAACAGATCCGTGCGCAGATCGAGCACACGACGTCGGACTACGATCGCGAGCACCTGCAGTCGCGGCTGGCCAAGCTCGTTGGCGGCGTGGCCATCATCAAGGTCGGCGCCGCCACCGAGTCGGAAATGAAGGAGAAGAAGGCCCGTGTCGAGGATGCCATGCACGCCACACAAGCCGCGGTCGAAGAGGGCATCGTGGCTGGGGGTGGTGTTGCGCTGCTGCGGGCGGCCGAGGTGCTCCACGCGCTGACGCTCGCCGGTGACCAGCAAATCGGCGTGCGCATCGTCGCTCGAGCCATCGAGGCGCCGCTCCGCTGGATCGCCACCAACGCCGGCCATGAGGGTTCGGTCGTCGTCGAGCGCGTGAAGCAGATGAAGGGCGCAGAGGGCTTCAACGCCCAGACCGAGACCTACGAGAATCTGGTGCAGGCTGGCGTGATTGACCCGACCAAGGTCGTCCGCTGCGCCCTGCAGAATGCCGCGTCGGTTGCATCGCTGCTGCTGACCACCGAAGCGGCCATCTCGCAGATTCCCAAGGGGAACAGCAACGGTGCCAGGTCGGGCCGCGGCACGGGCGCAGGTTACTGAAAACGACGCCCGAGTTTGCTGCCCAATGTGCCGTTCTGAGCATCTTCCCCGCGACGAACGGTCATAGTAGTTTGGGAGTTCTCCCACATGACTAACGCTCGCATTCTCGCCATGTCCATCGGTTGCCTTGCGATTTCAGCCACTCTGATCTCCGCCCAGGATCTGTCCAGGTACCGCGAGTTTCGGTTGGGCATGAGCCTGGTCGCGGTCGCGCAACAGGCCGGCATTACACCTGACGCGCGTATGCTCTATCAACGTCCGGCACTAATTCAAGAACTGATGTGGCTGCCCCCACGCATTCCGGGCTCGCCGCCGCAGGAAGACTCCGTGAGGAAAGTCGTGTTCGGTTGTTACAACGGCCAGCTGTTCCGGATCGTGGTCACGTATGCGCAAGATAGAACCGAAGGGCTGACGGCTGAGGACCTGGTCGAAGCTGTTTCGGCGAAGTACGGACTGGCAACGCTGCCGGCCACGCAGATCATGCCCTCGGTGTTCGGGGCCGCCAAGGATAGCGACAAGATCCTGGCGTATTGGGAAGACTCGCAGTTTTCGCTCACCCTCTTCCGTTCCTCCTATCTGTCCACCTTCGGGCTGGTGGTGCTTTCAAAAAGGCTGGATGCCCTGGCCCGGGTCGCCATCGTCGAAGCGACTCTGCTCGACGAGCAAGACGCACCGCAACGAGAAATCGAACGTCAACAGAACCAGACTGAGGAGAGCCGTGTCAAGCAACAGACGGCCAGGCGAGTGAACAGAGCGGCTTTTCGACCCTAACGGTGCGAGATACGTCATGATTGAATCCCCAGCCCCGCTACGCACCGAGCCAATTCCGCAGACAGACACGGCACCGGGAGTGCTCACATCGGACGAGCGGTGGGTACAGTGGAAAGAAAAGGGGGCGCGCCAGGACGCGCGCAGCGCACGCATCATGCGCCTGGTCGCGTCGATTGCGGCGCTCGCGCTGACGATTGGATTCATCTGGGCTTTCGTGTCCCGCCCATGACTCGAGCCGCGGCGCCTGGGTCACTCCGAACGACGGCTCGGTACCACACGTGAGCACATTCGGACAAACCCGGTTCGGTCCTCGTTGAGCTGTGATCAGCCTGAACCTTGCCGGCGCATGCAACCGGTTGGCGTCCGCGCTTTCTCGAGCCCTGCGGCCACCGTGGTTTCCCGCCCGCCTGCGGTGAACCCGTCTCTCCGACTCTGTTTTTTCGGGCCGTCGGCCTCCACGCGGCGTGGCAAGGGGCTCCAATTGAGTCGTGAGCCCGCCCGGCAGCGCGGCGTATAATTCGCTGCGCGAACACGACGCAGCCGGGGGTCACGATGAACTGCCGACCGGTACGACTGCTTCCGTTCCTCCTCCTTTTCTGTGGTCTGGCGTTGACGGCGATCGCGGGCGGACCATTGACGGTCCGCGTGCTGGCCGTTCCGCCCGCTGCTCCGGGCGTCGCGGACGCGGGTGCGGGACCCGCCTCGTGGGTGGGCGACCTGTCGCCGATCGCTGCCACGGACTGGAGTTACAGTCGCGCGGCGCACCTCATCGAGCGCGCCGGCTTCGGCGACACGCCCGAGCAGATTCAACGCCTCGCCTCGATGAAGCCGCAGCAGGTGGTTGATGCGCTCGTCGACTACGAGCGGCTCGACACGCGGAACCTCAAGCCGTTCGAGGAATCGGGCATCTGGGATCCCGGCATGGACCCGTTCCCGTCGAGCCGGGCCGAAGCGGTCCGGCGGGCGCGCGAACACGGCGAGGCGCTCGGCGAGAAGGTGTTGCCGGTCGGCTCGTCGCGGCGGCTCCAGCCGGTCGTCGACAAATTCTTCTACAGCCTGACCGCGAACCAGATCGAAACGCAGCGTCTCGGCCTCTGGTGGGCCAACCGGATGTTGGCGACGAGCCGGCCCCTCGAGGAGAAGCTGACGCTCTTCTGGCACGGGCACTTCGCGAGCGCCGAGGGAAAGATCCGCGACTACCGGATGATGCTCCGGCAGAACGAGATGTTCCGCGAGCGCGCATCGGGACGGCTTCGCGACCTGCTGGCGGCCATCCTGAAAGATCCGGCGATGCTGGTGTATCTCGACAACGGCGAGAACGTCAAGAAGCATCCGAACGAGAACTTCGGCCGCGAGCTGCTGGAGCTGTTCACGCTGGGCGTCGGGAGCTATACGGAGCACGACATTCGCGAGGCCGCACGCGCGTTCACCGGCTGGACCAACGACGTGCTCACCTTCAGGTTCGACGCCGAGCAGCACGACTTCGGCGAGAAGGAGTTCCTGGGCCGGAAGGGAAACTTCAACGGCGAGGACATCATCGACATCATCCTCGCGCAGCCGGTTGCCGCCGAGTTCGTGGCCGGGAAGATCTATCGCTACTTCGTGCGCGACGAGATCTCGGCCGCCACGAGAACCGAGCTGGGTCGGACGTTGCGCGAGAGCGGATATCAGATGAAGCCGCTCTTGAAGCGGATCTTCCTCTCCAGGGACTTTTACAGTCCCGCTTCGTACTCCACGCAGATCAAGAGCCCGGTGCATCTGGTTGTGTCGACGTACAAGAAGATGGGTCTGACCGAGGTGCCGACTGTTCCCGACTTCGGCCGGATGACGGGAGGCCTCGGCCAGGCGCTCTTCAACCCGCCGAACGTGGCGGGGTGGGCTGGCGGCCGCTCGTGGATCACGCCGGCGACGCTCCTGCAGCGTGGGAATTTCTTCCGCGACGTTCTGTTCCCTGACATCAAATCGTTCCGGCCGCCCGATCGCCAGATGAGCCCGACGGACGTGCGTGTCGGCGAGCGATTGGCCAAAGGCATGAACATCACGGAGGCGACCAGGGAGGGCGACGCCGAGTCGAGCATGATGGTCGACCGCGACGAGGACTACAACACGCGTTACGGCGGGTATGCGGGAGCCCAGTTGGCCTTCAAGCGGACGAAGCTGATCCCGCGGCGTCCCGCGAATATGGAGCTGGCCTCACTCGTCACCGGTTCGGGCGCCAGGACGGTGGACGAGGTGGTGGACCATTACATCCGTCGCTTCCTTCGCGTCCCGCTCGCGCCAAAGGATCGGCAGGTTCTGGTGGACTTCCTTCGCACGAAGCTCGGCACATCGGACGTGCAGCCAGGCGACAAGGTGGAGAGCTCACTCCGTGAGCTGCTCTATCTCGTGTTGAGCATGCCGGAGTATCAGCTCGGATAAGACCGGGGTCCCCGCCGCGCGTAGTGTGCGCGGTGGGGTGGAAGGGGTGCGATATGGCTGGTCGAGATATCCCATCTTCACGGTTCCATTGTGCGTGTTCCCGCCGCGACTTCCTCGTCCGAGGGATGTACGGCCTGGGACTCGGCGCCGGGCTGCCGCTCTTCCTCGACCGGACGTCGGCGGCGCTGACCGCGCAGGCACTGCAGGGAACGAGCTTCGAGAAGCACCCGGAGCGGATTCTCGTGGTGCTCGAGCTCTCGGGAGGCAACGACGGCCTGAACACGGTGGTTCCGTATGGCAATGCGGAGTACTACCGCGTCAGACCGAAGCTTGGAA
This sequence comes from Vicinamibacterales bacterium, assembly GCA_036005125.1. Lineage (GTDB taxonomy): Bacteria > Acidobacteriota > Vicinamibacteria > Vicinamibacterales > UBA2999 > DASYQV01. The sequence continues at coordinate 3,594 of DASYQV010000372.1, read as the reverse complement.
TTCCCGAGAGCCATGTCATCAAGATTGCCGATGGCTTCGGGTTCCACCCGTCGATGATCGGCTTCGAGCGCCTCTACAAGGAGGGACTCCTCTCCGTTGTGCACGGCTGCGGCTACGACCATCCGAGCCTCTCGCACTTCTCCTCGATGGGCTACTGGCATTCCGGTGTGCCGAACGGCGGCGATTCGCGGGGCTGGCTGGGACGGCTGGCCGATGAAGGCTACAAGGCTCCCACCAAGAACCTGATCGTGAACCTTGGCAGCTCGCAGTCGATGGCCGTTCGGGCCAACCGGCACGCGCCGCTCGTGTTCGACGATCCGGCCCGCTTCCGTCGCGAAGGCACCGATGTCCAGAAGCACGTGCTCGCCGAGATGGGCCACGCGCACGCCACGACGAACGCCACGCTCGACTTCCTGACGTCGATGGCGAAGACCGCCACGGAAAGCGCGGACTTCGTGCGACAGGCCTCAGCCGCGTACCGCACGCCGGTCGACTACGGCAACGGCGGGTTCGGTGGGAATCTCCAGCGAATCGCGGCGATGATTGCCGCCGGGATGCCGGCGCGCATCTACTACACCGCGTACCAGGGGAACTCGTTCGACACGCACGTGCAGCAGGCGGATCTCCACGCGCGGCTGCTGATGTACACCGCCGACTCTGTGCGCGCGTTCATGGAAGACATGAAGCGCATCGGACGCGCCGACGATGTCGCGGTGATGATGTTCACAGAGTTCGGCCGACGCGTGGAGGAGAACGGAAGTCTCGGCACGGATCACGGCACCGCGACGCCGATGTTCATCGTCGGCAGGGGCGTCAGGGGTGGTCTGTATTCACAGCATCCGAGCCTGACGGACCTGGACGAGGGGAACCTGAAGATGACGACCGACTTCAGGCGCGTCTACGCGACGATGATCAGGGAGTGGCTCGGGTACGAGGCTACGCAGGTCATCTTGAAGGGCACGTTCGAGCCGCTGGGCGTGTTCGTGTAAGTCAGGCTTCGGACTTCGGGCTACAGGCTCCAGGAAAAGCGCGCTGGATTCTTCCCTGGGGCCTGAAGCCCGCAGCCCGTAGCCCGACTCAATTAATCGTCCACAGCGTCAGGTTGGACACGTCCTTCACGAAGATCCGATTTCCGGAAATCACCGGCTGCGCCCACGTCTCGCTCTTCGCAACCTCATAACGCGCAATCGGGTCGAACTTGGCGCGGTTGAAACGGATGACGACCAGCTCGCCGTCCTGCTCGAGCGAGAAGATCGTGTTGCCCGCCCGGGCGATCGCGGCGTGTTCGCCCTGACGCGGATCGCTCGTCCACAGGACTTTGCCGGTCTCGAGGTCGAGCGCGAAGTACTGCCCGCTGTTTATATGTGACAGGCCCAACAGCGCTCCGTCGATCGCCACCACGTCGCTCATGTGCACCGAGACCTCGTCGGTGTGCCAGACGTTTTCGGTCGTCCATTCCTCGCCCCGCCGTACGCGAAACGCCGTGATGCCGTTGCCTCGCCCCGACTCGATGACCGTGTCCCGGAAAATAAGTGGCGTCTGACTGGTGGTAGTGGCCGCCGTCGTATACGGGCGCTTCCACAGCAGTTGACCTGTATCGCGCGCGACCCCGACGAAGTTCGTCTGCGTAAACGTCACGACCTGGCGCGTTCCGGCCAGATCGACCACCAACGGGGATCCGTACGCGGGACCGTCCCCGTTCCAGCTCCATTTCACATCCCCGGTTGCCACGTCGAACGCGGTCAACGCGCCTTCGTTGTGCCCGCCGACGTGTACGATCACGAGGTTGCCATCGACGACCGGCGACGTGGCCGTGTGGTACAGCGGCTGGACCGACGTCCCCGGTTTCTGCCAGAGGCGCTTCCCGCTCTGCGCCTCGAACGCCGAGACGATTCCGGTCATGCCCAAAGTGAACAATCGGTTGTTGGCAAAGACCGGCGTCGATTTCGGTCCGGGGCCGTGACGCTTCGTCGCCGGATTCATCGCGAACCCGGCAGGGTACGGGCTGCGCCAGATCGCCTTTCCCGAGGTGGCCTCGAGCGCCGACAGCACCTCTTCCTCGGCCTGCCTCGTGAACATGTAGATCCGATCGCCGACCAGAATCGGCGTGGCGTAGCCGGTCCCCACCTCCACCTTCCACCGCTCGGTCAAGGATTTCGGCCACGATGCGGGCTCGCGAAAAGAGGTCACCACGCCATCTCGCTTCGCGCCGCGCCACTGGGGCCAATCCTGGCCCGCGACGATCGAGGCGAGCGATATCGACAACACGGCGGTCCACGTCAACGTTTGAAGTCTCATGACGAGAGATTATCGGCGCGGCGCGTGGGCTGCGCAAGGTCCGACGTATAATCCCTGCCCATGGCAACGCCCGAATGGCAAGTCAGCGGCCGGTACTACGAAACCTGCAGTTGCGACTACGTGTGCCCGTGCCTCCCGGGGCGGATGGCGGTCGCCCCGAGCAAAGGATCCTGCACGTTCGCCATGGCCTTTCAAGTCGATCGAGGGAGCTACGGCGCCGTATCGCTCGACGGCCTCGGGTTCATCGTCCTCGGGTTCACGCCCGAAGCCATGGGCAACGGAAACTGGTCGCTTGGCGTGATCGCCGATCGGCGGGCCAGCGCGGAGCAGCGCGACGCCATCACGGCAATCGCGAGCGGCGCGGCCGGGGGCCCGATGGCTGGGCTGTCCGGCCTCGTCGGGAAGTTCCTGGGTGTCGAATCAGCGCCCATCCAGTTCGAACGCAACGGTGTCAAATGGTCCGTTCAGGCGTCGGGCCTGCTCGACATGGCGGCCGAGGGCGTCATGGGACTCAGTCCGAACGCGACCGAGCCGCTGCATCTCGACAACACAGGGCATCCCGCGGCCGATCGCTTCGCGCTGGCGCACGCGACCAGAAGCCACGTACACGCGCTCGGCCTCGCCTGGGACGATGTGAGCGGACGGAACAACGGCCAGTACGCCCCGTTCTCCTGGAGTGCCTGACCAGTCACGCGCTCCGCGATTGACATCCGGGCGGAGCCCGCGACTGGCTGTTGCCACGTCGTCAGTCGGTGCGCTCGCACGGCGCGAGCGCATCCTGATCTCGGCCTGCCTCGTCATCGTCACGGCGCTCGCCTGGGGCTACCTCGTTCACCTCGATCGTCAGATGTCGTCGTCGATGGAGCACGACAGGATGATGCGGGAGATGGGCATGAACATGAACATGCCCTGGACCGCGGCCGACGTCTTCTTCGCGTTCACGATGTGGGCGGTGATGATGGTCGGCATGATGGCAGGAAGCGCAGCGCCGGTGTTGCTCCTGTTTGGATCGGCGCGCCGGGCGCGCGGCGCGCCGGGCATGCCGCTCGCGGTGTTCTGGTTCGGCGCCGGTTACCTCGTCGTGTGGGTCGGCTTCAGCGCCTGCGCCGCGCTCGTTCAGTGGGCGCTGCACGACAGCGCGATGCTGTCACCGATGATGGCCGCGTCGAGCCCACGCCTCGCCGGCGCGATTCTCATCGGGGCCGGGCTCTATCAGCTCACGCCGATCAAAGGCGCCTGCCTGACGCACTGCCGCAGTCCTCTGAGCTTCTTGATGATTCACTGGCGCGACGGGAA
>DASYQV010000371.1:0-5424 GCA_036005125.1 Vicinamibacterales bacterium | reverse complement strand
GAGACGGTTGTAGTTGTAGAGCGCCGTGTCCTCGATGCCCTTCGCGGTCACCGGGCTCGTGACCTGCTGGAACTTGCCGACGAACTTCATGTGCTCGTTGCGCTCGCTCGGCGGAATATAGTCGGCCTGTTTGAGGAGCAGATCGCGCACGAAGTCGAACACCGCCTGCGCGCGCCCGAAGTTCCGGCGCTTCGCTTGCGCCACCGCATGTTCGATGTACTCGCGGTCGCGCTCGCTCACTTCGCGCTCCGTGACATAGGTCCGGTACACGGGGAAGCACGCGATGATCTCGCGCATCGCCTGCGTGAGGCTCGCCAGCGTGAAGTCTCGATAGTGACGGCTGCGCTCCGAGAACCGGTTCAGCTGATTGCCAAGGACGTTCAGCTCGCTCGGCATGCTGAGCCGGAGGATCAGCTGCTTGCTCCGGTAGGCGAGCTCGTGAAACGGCGTGCGGAGCCGCGTGAACCGATCATAGATATCGTTCATCGAGCGTTCGCTGCGGGTGTCGACGAACAGCCCGTTCACTTTCACGAGAAAATCGTAGCCGGTCGTTCCGTGAACGGGCCATTCGGGCAGCGATTCATCCACGCCCAGAATCTTCTCGACGACCACGAACAGCGGCCGCTCGTCCGCGCGCGCATCGGGCCGCACGGCGCGCGCGCGAGCCTGGAGCCGCGCGAGGTAGTCGCCGGGGTTGTACAGCCCATCGACGTGATCGATGCGAAAGCCGTCCACGAGCCGCTCGCGCAGCAGCTCGAACGCGAAGCCGTGGACGCGGTCGAACACGGCCGGATCCTCCATGCGGATGGCCGCCAGCTCGTTGATGTCGAAAAAGCGCCGATAGTTGATTTCCTCGGCCGCGACGCGCCAGTGCGCGAGCCGATAGGCCTGCTGGGAGAGCAACGCGTCGAGCCGGTCGAAGGTCTGGGGATCGCCTGCGGTGCCGTTGAAGAGCGCGACCACCCGCTCGACGTGCCGGCGCACGGTGGTCGATTCGCGGGTCAGCGTCGCAAGACGACGCTTGATGACCTCCTTCTCGCGCTCGCGCTCGGCCTGCAGTGCGCGGTCCATCTTCTCGGGTGGAGGCAGATGCCGGATAGCCGTGAGGATGCTGAGGTACTCAGTGGCTTCGATGCTGTCCTCACCGAGCGTCTGCACGAGCGCGTCCACGTCGGTGCCGAGAATCATCTCGTAGGTTCCAGGTGCGATCGGCAGTTCGGTCTCGAAGTACTGAACGCGGAACGAGCCCTCGTGATAGCGGAGCACGATCTCCTGCCGCTCCAGCACCTCCCCGTAGAGATTCCCCAGAATCGGAATCAGGACCTTGTTGTTGAGCTCCAGCTTGAGCGGCCGCCAGTCGATGTCGAAGACCGGCGCGTATCGGGAGCTCGGGCCGTTCTCGAGGACGTCCTGCCACCATGGGTTTGCCGACTTGGCAATACCCATGTGGTTCGGGACGAGATCGATCACGTGGCCCATGTCGTGGGCCCTGAGCGCGGCGACCCAGCGTCGGTAACTCTCCATCGTGCCGACTTCGGGATTGAGCTGGGTGGGATCGGCAACATCGTACCCATGTGTGCTGCCGGGCACCGCTTTCAGGTAGCTCGATGCATAGACGTGCGAGATGCCCAGTGCGTGGAGATAGTCCACGATGGCCGTTGCATCGTCGAATGTGAACGAGGCGTGGAACTGCAGACGATACGTCGCGAGGGGGATGTCCGGAGGCGGCATGCTGACGAGGTGCAGCTCACCCAAAGCCGATGCCATCCGGGGGCGGGTGGCCGTCGGCCTCGACTCTCACCCCAACTGGAACGTCACTTGCTCATCAGAGCTCTGCCAGCATGCGTTCGTGCTACGGAGGGTCCATGCTGCGAGGTACCTCAGCCGTGACGTCCGTCGTTGTCCTGTTGACGGGCGTCTCGTGTGGTTACACGTCCCAGAGCGTTCATCTTCCGAAGGAGAAGCCGACCGCAGAGCAGATGGCCGAGCTGTGGATCGAGCCGGAGAGCGGGCGCGATCTCTTCTGGGGCGTTGGCGGCAAGCACCATGCGCCCCGGGCCGACGTCACGTATACCGCCGTGAACAGCGACCACGCCGGTTTCAGCGTGAGCTACGACGTCGAGGATCCGGACGGCACGGAGTGGAGCGCGAAGATCGGTCCGGAGGCGCAGACGGAAGTCGCGATGTCGCGCATCCTGTGGGGCCTCGGCTACCACCAGCCGCCCGTCTACTATCTGCCGTCGTGGAAGCTCAAGACAGAGGACGGTGAGCAAAAAGTAGAAAGCGAAGCGCGTTTTCGTCCCAAATTCAAGGATTTGCACCGGGAGCGCGGCTTCTGGCTCTGGGAGGACAACCCGTTCCTCGGGACCCGGCCGCTCAACGGATTGCTGGTGATCATGCTGATGCTCAACAGCACCGACCTGAAGAACGATAACAATACAATCTACAAGCTGAAGGAGCCCCTCGAGGGCGCGCGGCGCTGGTACGTCGTGCGCGATCTCGGCGCGGCGCTCGGCGAGACCGGCAAGATGTTTCCGCGCCGCAACTGGCTCGCCGGCTTCGAGCAGGCGGGCTTCATCCGGAGCGTGAAGGGAAACCAGATCGAGTTCGACTACCGCGGACGGCATCAGGAGCTGCTGCAGATGATCACGCCTGCCGACGTGCGCTGGGCATCGCGGCGAATGCGCACGCTGACCGACGAGCAGTGGCGTGACGCCTTCCGCGCGGCGAACTACACCAAGGAGATGACCGATCGGTATCTTCGCAAGATTAGCGAGAAGATTGCTCAAGGGCTGTCGCTGCAGGGCGAGACGACCGAGAACGAGGAGTCCTGATGCCGACAGAGTTGCTCGGTGACCTGCAGCAGCACGCCGACGCGGTGCGTCATGCCGTGCTTGCGCTGCCGATCGCCGCGGCGCTCGGCGCCGCGCTCGCGTTCCGACCGAGACGCCGCGGCACGCCGCCGCGGTCCGCGCCGGTGATTCAGACCCAGATCGTTCTGGCCATCGTCGGCGCGGTCGTCATGATTGTCGTCGGGGCGAGCCTCGCGCGCGCATTCGGCATTGTCGGCGCCGCAAACCTGATTCGCTACCGCGCCAAGATCGAGGACCCGAAGGACGCCGTGGTGATGCTGACCACCTTGAGCATGGGCCTCGCGGCAGGCGTCGGGCTGTTTGCCCTCGCCGCATTCGGAACGTTGTTCATTCTCGCCGTGCTCTGGGTGGTTGAATCGTTCGAGCCGGAGCGCCGGAAGACGTTCGACTTGAAAGTGACCTCGGGCGAACCGGCGGGGCTGCGGACGGCTGTCGAGTCGGTACTCAGGCGCTACGACATCAAGTACGAGCTGCGGAGCGCGGGCGCCAAAGAACTGGTGTACGAAACGAATCTGCCACTGAACGTCAAAACGGACCGCGTGTCGAACGCGATCCTCCTCATCGACGCCGAAGGCGAAAAGGAAGTGGTTTGGGAAGAGAAGAAGAAAAAGTAAGAAGCGAAACCGTCAGCACTCGACACGTCAGACCCGGAGACTCCTACCCACTCGGCGCCACCTGGGACGGCACCGGCACCAACTTCTCACTCTTTTCCGAGATCGCTGAGCGGGTGGAGCTGTGTCTGTTCGATGAGTCCGGCGCGGAGCAGCGGATCGCGATGCCCGATGTCACCGGATTCTGCTGGCACGGGTACCTGCCCGGCGTGGGGCCGGGCCAGCGCTACGGGTTCCGCGTGCACGGCCCGTGGAATCCTGAGGCCGGCCACCGCGTCAACCCGTCGAAGCTCTTGATCGATCCGTACGCGAAGGCGATCTCGGGCGACATTTCCTGGGGTCAGCCGGTGTTCCCGTATCCGCTCGGCGGCGACGACCTTCAGATGAATTCCGACGACAGTGCGGCGTCGATGCCGCGGTCGATCGTCATCGACGGTCGTTTCGACTGGGGCGACGATCGCCTGCTCGGTCGGCCGCTGCACGAGACGATCGTCTATGAGGTGCACGTCAAGGGATTCACCAGGCGGCACCCGGCAATTCCCGAAGAGATCCGCGGGACCTACGCCGGCCTCGCGCATCCTGCCGCGGTCGAGTATCTGACCGCGCTCGGCGTGACGGCCGTCGAGCTGCTGCCGATTCACCAGTTCGTCCACGAATCACACCTCCTCGATCGCGGGCTGCGGAATTACTGGGGCTACCACTCGATCGGCTACTTCGCTCCGCATGGCGAGTACAGCAGCAGCGGTGACGCGGGCCAGCAGGTCGTCGAGTTCAAGCAGATGGTCAAGGCGCTGCACGCCGCCGGCCTCGAAGTGATCCTGGACGTGGTCTATAACCATACGGGCGAAGGCAATCATCTGGGGCCGCTGCTCTCGCTCAAAGGGATCGACAACACGGCCTATTACCGGGTCGTCGGAGACAATCCGCGCTACTACATGGATTACACGGGCACCGGGAACAGCCTGAACATGCGGCACCCGCACACGCTGCAGCTCATCATGGACTCGCTGCGGTACTGGGTGACCGAGATGCACGTGGACGGCTTCCGATTCGATCTCGCGTCGACGCTCGCGCGCGAGCTCCACGACGTGGATCGACTGTCGGCGTTCTTCGATGTGATTCACCAGGACCCGGTTCTGAGCCAGGTGAAGTTGATTGCCGAGCCGTGGGACATCGGCAGCGGCGGGTACCAGGTGGGCAATTTCCCGGTGCGCTGGTGCGAGTGGAACGGAAAGTATCGCGACGTCGTGCGTGATTACTGGCGCGGCGAGGAAGCAACTCTGGCCGAGTTTGCCAACCGCTTGACGGGCAGCGCCGATCTCTACCAGGACGACGGACGACGGCCGTATGCAAGCGTGAACTTCGTGACCGCGCACGACGGGTTCACGTTGAACGATCTCGTCTCGTACAACGAGAAGCACAACGAGGCGAACGGGGAGGAGAACCGCGACGGCGAGGGTCACAACCGTTCGTGGAACTGCGGCGCGGAAGGACCGACCGACGATCCGGGAGTTCTCGAATGCCGGGCGCGGCAGCGACGGAATTTCCTCGCTACGCTGCTCCTGTCGCAGGGTATCCCGATGGTCCTGGGCGGCGACGAGATCGCGCGGACGCAGGGCGGGAACAACAACGCATACTGTCAGGACAACGAGATTTCCTGGTTCGATTGGGAGCATGCGGATCAGGATCTGATCGAGTTCACGCGGCGTCTGATTCGGTTCCGGCGGGAGCATCCGACGTTCCGGCGTCGTCGGTGGTTCAAGGGCCAGCCGATTCACGGCCGCGGTGTGACCGACATCGCGTGGTTCAAACCCGATGGCGGCGAGATGGACGACGAGGCGTGGCAGCAGAGCTTCGGCAAGGCGCTTGGCGTGTACGTCAACGGTGCCGCGCTCCGCGAGCGCGATCCCGACGGGCGGCCGGTGCGTGATGCGAGGTTT
>DASYQV010000370.1:0-22319 GCA_036005125.1 Vicinamibacterales bacterium | reverse complement strand
CGTCTTCAACCCGCTGCTGCCGAAGGCGCTCGAAACTGTGATTTTGAAGGCGCTGCGCAAGCGCCCCGGCGACCGGCATCAGTCCGGCGCCGAACTGGCGCGCCATCTGGCATCGGCCGAGCGCGGGATGAAGAACAACGGTGAGCCGGTCCCACGCCGCTGGTGGTCGTTCCTGGCCGCCCCCGCGCGGTGAGTAGGCAGTAGGCAGTAGGCAGTAGGCAGTAGGCAGTAGGCAGAAAGGCGGCTGCCGCTGGCCTCTCCATTCTTCTGCGTGCTCACTGCCTACTGCCTACTGCCTACAGATCCTCGAGCCTTGACGGACGCGTAAAGCGCTTGCGCGCGCGCTCCAGCGGCGCCCTGCGCGCGCAGCCTTGGATGTGATCGTTCACGAGCCCCATCGCCTGCATGAACGCGTACACCGTTGTCGGCCCGACGAACGTCCAGCCGCGCTTCTTCAGGTCCTTGCTGAGGGCGACGGATCCTGGTGGTCGCGCGAGCTGCACCAGCGCGTCCTTCGTCAGGCGGGCTGGCCGCGCGGCGCGCGCCGGTTCCCAGCGCCAGAAGTAGGCCGCGAGCGTGCCGAACTCGTCGCGGAGTTCCAGGGCGCGTTTCGCGTTGTTGATCGTCGATTCAATCTTGCCGCGATGCCGGATGATGCCCTCGTCGGCCAGCAGACGTCGTACGTCGCGACGACCGAAGTCCGCGACGGCCTCGGGGGCAAAATCTGCGAAGGCACGTCGGAAGTTTTCACGCTTGCGGAGGATGGTCAGCCAGCTCAGGCCGGCCTGAAAGCCCTCGAGACAGATCTTCTCGAATAGCCGATGGTCGTCGGTGACCGGCGCGCCCCACTCCTCATCGTGGTATCGCACGTAGAGCGGGTCGCCTCCCGCCCACCAGCAGCGGGTAACGCCGTCCGCGTGCCGCACGAGTCCATCCGGCAGATTTTGCAAACCTTGAGTCGCCCCATCACCAGGGTCAGACCCCGTTCTGACCCCGTTCTGACCCCGTTCTGACCCCGGTCTGACCCCGGTCTGACCCTGGTCTGACCCTAACGCGGCTGCGGTTGATTCAGCAGCTCGCGCACGCGATCGACCAGCGCCCGGGAACTGAAGGGTTTCTGGATGAAGGTGCGCGGCCCCCCGCTCTCGGCCGCGTCGAGCGAATCGCCTGCATAGCCCGACATGAACAGCACGCGCGTCTCCGGCGAGCGGTGACGAATCTCGCGCGCGAGCTGTGGACCGGTGATCTTCGGAAGAACCACGTCCGTGACCAGCAGGTCGAAACGCCGCTGGCGCTCGAGCTCCAGTGCCTCCTCGCCGCTCGTCGCGGCGTGCACCTCGAACCCGGCCCGTTCCAACGCCGACGTGAGGAGCTCCCTGACGGCCTCTTCATCCTCGACCAGCAGTACCACGGCATTTTCGCGTGGCGCGGGTCTCGTTGTCATCGGCTCCTGCACCGTCGCCTCGACCGCCGGCAACAGCAGCGTGACGCGGGTGCCTTGTCCTGGATGACTGTCGACCCAGATGAACCCGCCGCTCTGTTTCACGACGCCATAGACGGTGGCGAGCCCGAGCCCGCTCCCCGGGCCGCCCGGCTTGGTCGTGAAGAAAGGCTCGAAGAGATGCGGCAGCGCGTCCGGTGAAACGCCCACGCCTGTATCCGTGACCTGCAGCCGCACGAAATTCCCGTCGGTCAGCCACGGACGGCTTCGGCGGAGCTCATCCGTGACGGCAAAGACATCCGTGGTCAGCGTCAGCTGTCCTCCCTCCGGCATCGCATCGCGCGCGTTCGCCGCGAGGTTGACCAGCACCTGCTCAATCTGCGCGCGGTCGGCTCGAACGCGCGGCAGGTTGTATGTGAGCTCTGTAACGACGGCGACATCTTTACCCACACCGTGCCGCAGGAGCGCCTCCATGTCACCCACCACGGTGTTGAGATCGATTGGGCTCGGGATGAGCATCTGCCGGCGCCCGAACGCCAGCAGCTGATGCGTTAATGCCGCCGCGCGTTGGGCGGCGCCTTGTATGGCCGCCGCCGCGCCCCGCAGCGGATGCCCGCGGCCCAGACCTTCCAGCAGGCGCTCGGTCTGCCCGCTGATCACGAGCAGCAGGTTGTTGAAGTCGTGCGCGATGCCGCCGGCCAGGCGCCCGACCGCCTCGAGGCGCTGGCTCGCCATGACGCGCTGTTCGAGCGCCTTGCGATCGGTGATGTCGATTGCCGTGCCGACAACGGCAGCGCGGCCCAAGTAGACAATCGGCGCGGTCGTCAGGTCCACCCATCGTTCGTCGCCGCTGCGCGTGCGCACCCGGACCTCCCGCCGGTCCTCGACGCCTGCCGCGCGGGGACGGCCTTCGCGTCGAGTCGCCAGCCCTGCATGGTGATCCGGGTGGATCAGCTCGAGCGGATCGCGGCCGATCAATTCATCGGCTTTGTAGCCGAGAAGCGCTTCCAATGTCGGGTTCACGTACCGCAGTTTCGAATCCTGGTAAATGAAAAATGCTGCAGCACTTCCCTCGGCAAGGGCTCGGAACGTCGACTCGCTGTGGTGTCGGGCGACAGCGTGGGCGAGCGCGCGGGCGAGCGTGGATGCGGTGACCTCATCGCGAACCAGCACGTCGTCGGCACCCTCGCGAATGAGCGCGGCGGTCTGATCGCCGGAGCTGGCGACGACGAGCACTGGCGCATCGGGCCGTCGCGCGACGATCTCGCGAATCGAGCGCGCGTCTTCCATGCCCTCGACGATGAGCGCGTCGCAGACTGTCGAGGTCAGCAGATCGAGGCCGACCGATCGCGGCTCGATGGCCACGGTGAAGGAGCCCGCAGGGAGAAGTGGCGGCGTGACCGGAGCACCTGCTCCGGCAAGTACGAGGACACGGAGAACTTCAGGATTCGCTGGCCTCATCGGGGGGAGTCCGGGTGAGCGTGCGAACCTCAGCCGCTAACCGGTCAACCAGTCAGCGCGCTGCTGGTTGACCCAGAGTCTTTTTTTCGCTTCGTCCTTCGGCTGCGCTCGGGGCATCCCGAACACGTCGACGGACACGCGCCGAATCCATTATGCGGGCATAACGGACTGATTCAGTGTATTCATGCGGCGGGCCATCGTGACATGCGCGCGAAGGATTCCGCGATCAAGGTCGGAATTCGTATCAGCGGGGCGACATGTGCAGCGCCACCCCGCGCGATGGCTTCCTTCGGCATACCAAAAACAACGCACGAGCGCTCGTCCTGGGCAATTGTTTCCGCGCCCACGCGTCGGAGCGCCACCATGCCGTCGGCGCCGTCCTGGCCCATCCCCGTGAGCAGCAGCCCGACAGTGGGTACCCCGTCGAGCCGCGCCAGCGAGTGAAACAACACGTCGACCGCGGGTCGCTGGTGATGGACCGCCGGTCCGTCTGTCAGCCGGGTGGTCAGTCCCCGGTTCCCGCGTTCGACCAGCAAGTGGCGGTCGCCCGGTGCGATATACGCCACGCCGGGCTCGAGCCGCTCGCCTCCTTCGACTTCCACCACGCGGATTGGGCACAGGCCGTCCAGGCGTTTGGCAAATGCCCCCGTGAAGCGCGCCGGCATATGCTGGACGATGACGACGGGAGGCACCTCCGCGGGCATCCGCGTGAGAAGCGCCTCGATGGCCTGCGGCCCTCCGGTCGAGGCGCCGATTGCGATCACGGCATTTGCGCATCGCACCTGTTGGAACGAGACAGGCGGCCGTGCGTCGTCCTGGACTGTCGCCGGGGGCGCAAGCCGGGCCGGTGTTACACCTCGCAGCGCGCGGATGCGTTCGCGCAGGCGATCGGTGATATCGCCGACAGAGTATGGGCCGCCCGGCTTCGGAATCACATCGACGGCGCCGGCGCGCAGCGCGTCGATGGTTGCGGCCGACCCCGACTGTGTGAGCGAGCTGATGATAATCACCGGCATCGGCCGGTGCGCCATCAGCCGACGGAGAAAGCTGAGGCCGTCCATTCGCGGCATCTCGATGTCGAGCGTCAGCACATCCGGCTCGAGCCGGACGATCATGTCGCGGGCGATGAACGGGTCCGCGGCGGTCCCGACCACTTCGATATCCCGCGCGCCACGGAGTCCATCCGCGAGCAGCTTCCGGACAATGGCCGAGTCGTCGACGACGAGTACCTTGATTGGGACCACGATCACGCCTCCTGAACGGCGAGGCTGATTCCCATCGGCTGTCCATTGAGGAGCGCCACGTACCAGCCGTCGGGCGGCGGGTCCAGCTCGCGCATCACTTCGGGACGCTCGAGATCGAAGAGCGCCGACGGAAACGCGGCCGTGAGCCAGGAGCCACACACCATGTTTGCGAACTGACCCGCCATGTCGCCGACAACGTCTGCGTCGAGCGCGAGCTCGTCCTCGTGAAGACCGAGAAACGCCGCGGCAAGATCGCGGGCGAGGCGGCGCGGCAGCCGGCAGCGCAGCACCCCGTCGCGGGCGCCGGCCTCAACGGCGCGCGGGCCGGCGCGGAAGGGCACCGTGGCATCGAGCCAGTCGGAATGCTCCGACCACCGCGCGCGCCACCCACCGTTTGCCGGCTCGATGAGCGCGAAGAAGTTCTCTTCGGCAACGCGGACGAGCGCGTCTCGGAGCGCGATTTCGTTAGAGGCCACGTGCGTATCCAGGCTCATTGACGACATTGCTCACCATCATCCCGTTCGGATTCATCGCAACTCCTGGATGCCGCCGCCCTCCGCATCTGGAAACCGGTGACCCGACGATCGACCTGTACACGCCCGTCACGCCCGCACCTGCTGGTAAATGGCTGGCGCAACCCACCGGAGCCCATGGTCGAGCGTGTTGAGACTCTCCGAATGCGCGATGAACAGATAGCCGCCGGGCGCCAGGTGGCGCTCCAGCATCGAGATCACGCGCTGCTGGACGGCGCGGTCGAAGTAGATCAGCACGTTTCGACAGAAGATGACGTCGAACTGCTCACCGAGCGAGGCGATCTCGAGCAGGTTCAGCTGCCGGTAATCGATGACGTTCCGGAGCCCGGCCGAAACGCGCGCCAGCCCCGCCTGCGCACCGAGCCCGCGCTCGAAGTATTTGCGCAGCAACGGCCGCGGCACGGTCGTCACGCGTTCCAGACGGTAAACACCGGCGCGTGCGATTGCCAGGGCGTTCCTGGACAGGTCGGACGCCATCAGTCGGAGACGCGCGTGATCGACCGGGGGCAGCGCCTCGAGAAGCGTCATGGCGAGCGTCACAGGCTCCTCGCCGGTTGCGCATGCGGCGCTCCAGACGCGAATGGATCCCGCGCGCGTCCTGAGCTCCGGAAGCACCCGGGTCTCGAGAAACTGGAAGTGCTGCTCTTCGCGGAAGAAGCTCGTGTGCTTCGTCGCGATCGCGTCGAGCAGACCCGAGAGTTCCTGCCCTGTCGCGTCGGACTCGACGTACCGGAGGTACTCCGCGAACGTCGCGCATCCGAGCGCGCGAAGCCGTTTCCGCAGCCGTGCCTCGACGAGGGCCCGCTTGCCCTCGTGGAGCGTGATGCCGCTTCGTGCGTAGACCAGGCGGATGATCCGTGTCAGCTCCAGATCGCCGAGCCTGATGTCGGCATCGCCGGCCCACGTCGCGGTGTCCAACACGCAGCCGCTCACCTAGATGACGCGCGGCATCACGCCGATGCCGTCGCCGCCCAGCACCCGATCCAGATCGATCAGAATCTTGACGCGTCCCTTCACCTTCGCGATGCCGCGCATGTAGTCGGTCTGGACGCGGTCGCCGAACTCGGGCGTCGGTTCGATGTCCTGGGACGTGAGGTAGAGGACTTCCGCGACACGGTCGACGATGATTCCCATCATCACGCGCGCCACGGGAAGGGCGACCTCGACGATCACGATGCACGTGCGCTCGGTGTACTCCTGAGCCGGGAACCCGAACTTCACGCGGAGGTCGATGACCGGAATCACTTTCCCGCGCAGGTTGATGACACCCCGGACGTGCGGCGGCATGTGCGGCACGGTTGTGATGTCCATCATCCTGACGATCTCGCGAACCTTGAGCACGGGCACGCCGTACTCCTCTTCCGCGAGCGCGAAAATCAGATACTTGCCGGCGTGATCGGCACCACGCAGTTCGAGGGTAGCGGTTTCAGGTGTCATAGGAGTCTTCAGTCCTTGCGGTTACGCGGCGTTCGCGCCGCGCATCAGATCGAGGATCCCGTGCGGGTCGAGGATGAGACCGACGCGGCCGTCATAGAGAATCGCGCCGCCAGCGATGCCGCGCGCTGTCGAGAACGTCTCGCCGAGCGTTTTAATCACGACTTCCTGTTTGGTCAGCAGATCGTCGACGACCAGCCCAACGCGGGTACCGCCGACCTCGATCACGACCACCGTGGCCTGCGCCGGATCCGCAATCGCCTCGATGCCGAAGAGATCGCCGAGCGAGACGAGCGGCAGCAGCGCGTCCCGTACCTGCAGCATCCGGGGCTGGCCCTGGACCGTGTGCACTTGCGACGGTGTCGGCCGCAGCGACTCGCGCACCACGGTGGTCGGCAGCACGTAGCGCTCGCGTCCCACCGCGACGAGCAGACCGTCGACGACCGCCAGCGTCAGCGGCAGCTTGATGGCGAACGTCGTCCCGCGTCCGCGTTTGGTGCGGATCTCCACGCGGCCGCGCAGCGCCTCGATGTTCCGGCGCACGACGTCCATCCCCACGCCGCGTCCCGAGATCTCGGTCACCGTGTCGGCGGTCGAGAAACCCGGCGCGAAGATGAGCGCATGGATCTCCTCTGGCGTCGCGGTCGCATCGGGTGAAGGTGAAAGCAGGCCCCGCTCGATCGCCTTGCGGCGGATTCTGTCGGTGTCGAGGCCCGCGCCGTCGTCGGAAATCTCGATGACGATCTGCCCGCCCTGGTGATAGGCGCTGAGCGACACGGTTGCCTGTGCGCGCTTGCCGCGCGCCTGACGCACGTCGGGCGGCTCGATGCCGTGGTCCATGCTGTTCCTGACCATGTGCATCAGCGGGTCGGTGATTTCCTCGACCACCTTTCGATCGAGCTCCGTGTCTTCTCCCGAGAGCGTCAGCTCGATTGGCTTGTCCAGCTTCCGGCTCATGTCGCGCACGACGCGCTCGACCTTCCGGAATGCCTGGCGAATCGGCACCGTCCGGAGGGCCATCGCGTTGCGCTGCAGGTCGACGGTGATCCGCTTCAGCTGTCCCAGGTTGCGCGCGAGCCGCCCGTCGAGGAGCGCTGCCAGCGCCGGGTCTTCCTGGATGAGCGACTGGACGATCATCAGCTCGCCAATCGCGTCGACGAGACTGTCCAGTTTGCGGGTCTCGACCTTGATCGCGCCGGTGCCCGGCACATCGTCCCAGCGGCGGCCGTCGCTTCTGTCCGAGGGGGCTGGGCTGGAGCCGGCCTCCACGTCGGGTTGCGGCGCGACCCGACAAGCCAGTGCTGGTTGGGCGGTCCGCTGCTGCGGACCGCCGGGCGGAGTGGAGGTCGTACCATCCTGATGAACTGGTTGCGGTCCGCCGGCCGCGGAGGCCTCCTGCAGCCGGCCCCACTCGCTTTCCTCGCCTTCTTTGCCGCCCTCGATGACCCGCGTGACGCTTTCGACGAGCGATGCGGCCGCGTCGCCGAGCGCCGCCGGCTGGGCGCCCTCGAGACGCCTCCCGATGTCGTTGACCATCAGGGTCAGCACATCGACGGCGCGCAGCACGAGATCCACCTCGGTCGGCCCGATGCGATGCTGGCCTGAGCGCGCGAGGTCGAGCAGCGTCTCCACCGTGTGCGCCACGCGTTGAACGCCGAGGAGTCCCAGCGCACCCGCGTTGCCTTTGATTGTGTGGAATGGCCGGAAGATGTCGTTGAGCAGGCCGGTGTCGCCGGGACGCTCCTCGAGGGCGAGCAGCTTGCTCTCGATGGTCCCGAGATGATCCAGCGCCTCGCCGATGAACAGTTCCGCCATCTCGGCGTCGCCCTGCAGCGCGGCGAGGTCGTCGGCCGCCACCGGCTCGTGACGATCACCATGCGCCGCTTCGCCACGAAGATCACGGAGAGATTCGCCACGAAGGTCACGAAGATCACGAAGGAAGGACTCGTTTGGTTCTTCCTTCTCGTGTCCTTCGTGCGCGTCGTGGCTGATCGTTTCTTCGTGTGCTTCGTGGCTGACGGCTTTGTGGCAGGCGTCGGGCTGCCCGTGGTCGGCCGTTGCATCCGGGCACGTCGCAGACGCCCCAGCGAAACGGCCGACCACGGCCAGCGCCGCGCCAAGCTTGTCTTCCTCGCTCGCACCGGACGCGGCAAGCGTCCGCAAGGTCTCGGCAAGGTCGCGCGCTGCCGGTGTCTCCCAGGCCCCCAGCGTCGCGGCATGCGCCTCGAGCGCAGCCGTCACGGCCTGACCATCCCCGGTTCCCTCGACGATCTGCGTGCACGCGAGACGATTCAGCGCGTGATCGATCTCGGTAAGGGTGCGCTCAAGAGTCACGGCTCTACCTGGGTCTGTAAGGGAGAAATCGACAGGGGCGAGGAGAACTTCAATGCGATCCTCTAGGCATCAGGGATCAGGCCTCAGGGATCAGGGCTGTCCAAGGCCCCAGGCCTGACTGATGCCTGAGACAGCCCTGATCCCTGAGGCCTGATCCCTGATGCCTACAAGGAACGTCACGCCATCATCACGCGCGCTCGACCCGACGATTTGGCCGTATAGAGCGCCCTGTCGGCCGTTGTCAGCCAGGCGGTGACGTCCATGCGGTTCTGGAACATGGCGACACCGGCGCTGAAGGTCACCTGGAACTCGCGGCCGTCCGCAGTCAGGTGTTTCAGACGGGAGAACTCGGCCAGGAGCTTTTCGCTCACCCGCTGCGCGTTCGTCTCATCGATGCGGTCGAGGAACACGGCGAACTCCTCGCCGCCGTAGCGGCCCATGAGATCGGACTTTCTCAGCAGGCGGCGGACGAGCGTCGACAGCGATCGAAGCACCTGGTCGCCCGTGGGGTGACCGTACGCCTCGTTCACCTGCTTGAGATGATCGACGTCGATCATCACGAGCGCGGCCGTCCGGTTCGGCTCGCGCACCAGCCGCGTGATTTCCCGGTCCACGCGGTCGACGAACTCGGACATCGTCAGTGCCCTCGTGAGGCCGTCACGGCGAAGCTGGCTGAGCACTGTCCTCGCGCGCGCCACGCGGCTGCGCAGCATCTCGACCAGCAGTTGCGGCGCGACGGGCTTGACCAGGCATTCGTCCGCGCCCGCGCGCGCCATCTCGACCCGTGCCTTGAGGTCGCCGTCATCGGTGAGAAGAAGGATCGGCAGCGCCTGGTACCGGGAGTCGAGTCGCAGGTAACGCGTCAACTCGAGATTCGACATCTCGGAGCGCCGCACGTCGAGCAGCAGAGCATCCGGTCGGATCGAGGCGAGCATCGCCTCGTAGTGCTCCGCGTTCTCGCAGATCGTGACCTCGAAACCCGCGGGCTCGAGGGCATTCCGCACGCGAGGCGAATGATTCGGGTCGTCCGACACGCACAGAATCCGCGCGGCCGCGCGGCCGGCGTTCGCAACCTCCTGGATCCGCCCGCAGAGCATCTCCATGTCGAGCGGCTTCTCGAAGTACACATCAGCGCCGCTCCGGACCGCGTGGATCCGGTCGACAAACGTGTTGTGCCCGCTCGTCGCGATCACGAGGACCTGATCCCCGGCCCGGGCGGACCGGACCTCGCGCACGACATCATGGCCCTCACCGTCCTTCAGGCCGACGTCGACAACCAGCACGTCTGGGGTGACGCGATCCGCGGCGGACTTGGCGTCTTTCGCGGTCGCCGCGCGACGTACCACGAACCGCTCCTTGCGGAATCGCCGCTCGAGCATGTCCGCCAGCTCGGGCGTCTCGTCGACCACGAGCAGATCGAATTCCGGCGCTTCAGCTCCCTTCCGCCCGACGCACCACCACGGATTAGCCGCCGGCTCCTCCGGCGTTGCGGGGTTTTTCTCGAGCTCGCGACGCATGGCTTCCACGAGGGTCCGCAGGGCCACGATGCCGTTCGTGTCGACCCGGGCGCGGCCGTCGCGCAGGGCAATGCAGTCGCGTTCGCCGCGGCCCGCCATGCTTGCGACGCTGTCGAAGCCGTAGCCCGGGGCGGTGGTGCGCAGCTGCTGGAAATGGAAGACGAGGTCCTTGACGCCGCGCGTGTCGCCGTCGCTGACCGCAAGGCGATCCAGCAGACGGATCATGCGCTCGATCCGGTCCATGTTGCTCCGGACGTATTGACCGCGCGCTTCCGCCGGCGTCGCGTGATTCCACACCGCGTCCATGTCAAGCACCTTTCATTGCCAGCACGGAGTGGAGCGTCGAGGCGAGCTCGGACCGGCTGAACGGTTTGTTGAGAAACGCCGCGGGCGCACGGACGAGATGCGCCTGCAGCGAGCCATGTTCGGCATAGCCGGACATGAAGACGACCTGCATCTCCGGTCGATCCGGAGCAATCTTGGCCCACGCTTCCGGACCGCTCATGCCGGGCATCACCACGTCCGAGAGCATCGCGTCGATCGGACCGTCGTGCAGCGCCGCCACCCGGACGGCATCGCCGCCGGTGAGCGCCGGCAGCACCGTATAGCCGGTGCGCTCGAGCACGTCCGTCAGCAGATCGCGCACGTCTGCCTCGTCTTCGACGAGCAGGATGGTCCCGCTGGCGAGGGCAACCGGCGACTCCTGGACAACGGGCGGCGGCTCGACCGGCCGGGCCTCGAGGCGCGGCAGGTAAATCGTGAACGTCGTGCCGACACCGGGCTGGCTGTGTACGCCGACGGCGCCCTCGCACTGGCACACGATGCCGTAGACGGTCGACAGCCCCAGGCCGGTGCCACGGCCCTGCTCCTTGGTCGTGAAGAACGGCTCGAAGATGCGCGCCTGCGTTGCCGCGTCCATGCCGCAGCCCGTGTCGGTGACCCGGAGGACGATGTACGGTCCCGGACGCAGGCCAAGCCGCGAGGCGAGCGACTCGTCGACGTCGACGTTCGCGGTCTCGATCGTCAGCGCCCCGCCAGCCGGCATCGCGTCACGCGCGTTGACGACGAGATTCATGAACACCTGCTCGAGCTGCGCCTGGTCCACGCGCACCGTTGCGAGGTCGGGCGCGGTCTTCGTGCGCAGCACGACGTCCTCGCCAATGAGTCGCCGGAGCAGTTCGGCCGTATGCGTGACGACGCCGTTCAGATCCACCGGCCCGAGCTTGAGCTGTTGTTTTCGGCTGAACGCGAGCAGCTGCCGCGTGAGGGCGGCGGCGCGCTGCGCCGAGTTGCGGACCTGATCGGCGTCGCGCCAAAGACGCATGCCGGGCGGCAGACCCTCCACGAGCGCGTCCGCGTGACCGCTGATCACCATCAGCAGGTTGTTGAAATCATGCGCCAGGCCGCCAGCCAGCCGTCCGATGGCCTCCATCTTCTGCGACTGGAGCAGTTGCGCCTCGAGGGCGTGGCGGCCCGTGACGTCCTCGATCATCGCCACGGCGCGCGGCTCGCACCCGTCGGTCTTGACGAGCGCCACGGTCACGCGGGCGTCGAACACCAGGCCGTCGCGACGACGGTACCGCTTTTCGAGCTCGTACCAGTCGCGCTTGCCCTCGAGCAGCTCGCAGAAGAGCGCCCGGCTCGTGGCCACGTCGTCTTCGTGGGTGATGGCGGTGACCGACCGGCCACGCAGTTCGTCGCGCGTGTAGCCAAGCATGGCGCGCAGGCGCTCGTTGGTCTCCGCGAAGTGTCCCCGCTCGTCGATGACGGCCATGCCGATCGGTGCCGCCTCGACGATCGCGCGCAGATGGGCCTCGCTCTCGCGCAGCCACTGCTCGGCGCGTCGATGCTCCGTCACGTCGAGCAGCGTGCCGAGAATCGCCGGCCGGCCCTCGTACTCGATTCGACGGCCGAACACCTCGCACCACACCGTCTCACCGTCGGCGCGAAGGCCGCGGAACGTATAGTGAAGCGCGTCAACCTCGCCGGCAAGACGCTTCCCGATGTTGGCGGCCACGCGGGCGCGGTCGTCCGGGTGCACGAGGTCCAGCATCGGCCCATGCTCCATCAGATCCTGCGTCGTGCGGCCGAAGATGCGGGCGAACGCTTCGTTGACGTACAGCACGCGCTCGTGATCGATGACGTAGACGCCCGCAATCGATTGGTCGAGAAGTGCGCGCACGCGTATTTCGGCGTGGCTCAGCTTCTCGTCCCTGTCCTGCAGCGATGTCGCCATTCCGTCAAACGCATGCGCGAGGAGGCCGACCTCACCGCGCGCGTCGTCGAGTCCCGTGCGCGCGCCCAGGTCGCCGGTGCCAAGCCGCGCTGTCGTCTCCAGCAGGCGTCTGAGAGGGTGCAGCGTGAAGCGGTGCAGCACGGTTGTCGCGACCACGAGTGAGAGGATGCCGGCCAGCGCCATGGCGCCGAGCTCGATCGCCAGCCACCGATCAGCGGCCGCGAGCGACGCGGTGATCGGCAACGCCAGGATGAGCGCCGAGTCGTGGCCTCTCGAGCGATCGAGTGGCGCGATCGAGTACATGACTCGACCGAGCGCCGGGTCCGCGTGCTCGATCGTCTGGTCCTGGCGGCTGCGGATGAACGGCAGCAGAAAGCGCTCCGGCAGGTCATGCCCGGGCTGCACCATCGACGGGGGATACCGGAACAGGACGATTCCGTTCGGATCGACGACCGTGAGCGAGATGGGTCCGAGCAGCCGTGCTGACTGGATGAGATCGTCGACGCTGTCGAACTCGACGCGTTGAGGCGCGCCGGTCGAGGGCCCAACCGGTTGGTGCGCCGGCCCGAGGTAGTAACGATGATGAGCCGCGAGGGCAAGCCGGTGGAGATCCAGGCGGATCTCTTCCTCCGTGGCGCTACGCTGCTTCAGGCTCGTGGCAACCGCCACCCCCATCGCCGGCAGGACGCCAAGCAGCACGGCCAGTAACACCTGGCTACGAAGGTTCGCGAGAGACATTCGGGAAAGGCATACCGGGGGCCCACCGGTATCCAGTCGCGACCTCGCAACCGGCATGCCTGAGCTCAGTGTGCAGAAACACGCCAGATCCGCACAGCTCCGCCCGAAAACCCGGCCGGAATGCCGTCACTGCGGTCGGCGGGCCGTCACGGTGCCGTGCGTAGGCCGCGTCTTTAGACCCGGCGTTGAGCCGCGTCTAAAAGATGCGGCCTACGTACCGGGGTCGGTAGGCCGTCACCACATTCGGGCTCGGGACCCGAGGCTCGAGTCCCGAGCCGACATGTCTCAAGCCGTCACGAGCGCTTCCGAATCGAGCACCGACCGCACCCGCGCAGCCAGATCGGCGCGCGTAAACGGCTTGCCCAGGAACGTGCTGCCCGCCTCGATCAGGTTGCTGTGCAGGGCCGCATGATCGGTGTAGCCCGACATGAAAATCACCTTCATATCCGGGCGCTCGGGCGCGAGCCTAGCGTATACATCCGGACCGTGCATCAGGCCCGGCATGATCACGTCAGACAGCATCAGGTCGATACGACTCGGATAGCGCCGCGCCACGGCCAGCGCCGCGTCGCCATGGGCCGCCGTGAGCACGTCGTAGCCGAGCTGCTTCAGCATGTCGGCGAGCAGGTCGCGGACCGCATCTTCGTCCTCGACGAGGAGAATCGTCTCGGCGCCGCCGGTGACCGGCACCAGTGCGGGGGCCGCGACGAGGTCGGCCTCGTCGCCCGTGAGAGGCAGGTAGACCTTGAAGGTCGTTCCACAGCCCGGCTCCGAGTACACCCAGATGTTGCCGCCGCTCTGCTTCACGATGCCGTAGACGGTCGACAGGCCCAGGCCCGTGCCGCGTCCCTTTTCCTTCGTGGTGAAGAACGGCTCGAACACGCGCGCGACCGTCGCCGCGTCCATACCCGTGCCGGTGTCGCTCACTGCGAGGCGCGCGTAATGTCCCGCCTTGACGCCGACGTGGGTTGCCGCGTAGGAGTCGTCCAGATACACGCTCGCGGTCTCGATCGTCAACACGCCGCCGCCCGGCATCGCGTCGCGCGCGTTGACCGCCAGGTTCATCAGCACCTGCTCGAGCTGCGTGACGTCGGCCGTCACCGCGGGCAGATCGGATGCGAGGACGGTATGCAGCGTGATGTCTTCGCCGATGACCCGGCGGAGCATGGCGCTCGTGCTCGTGACGGTCGCGTTCAGGTCGATCGGGCGGAGGCAGAGCTGCTGCTTGCGGCTGAACGCCAGGAGCTGGCGTGTCAGCGACGCGGCGCGATCGGCCGCCCTGAGAATCGTCTCCACGTCGTTCCGCGAATGGCTGGTGTCGTCGAGCGCGTCGCGCAGCGCTTCGGCGTGGCCGTTGATCACGAGCAACAGATTGTTGAAGTCGTGGGCGATGCCGCCGGCAAGCCGGCCGATTGCCTCGAGGCGCTGCACCTGCTGGAGATGCAGCTCGCTCTCCTCGCGCGCTTCCTCGGCGCGGCGGTGTTCGGTGACGTCGAGCAGTGCCCCGAGCAGCGCCGGCCGTCCGCGGTACTCGATGCGTCGTCCGTAGACCTCGCACCAGCCGGTCGTGCCGTCCGGATGCTGACCGCGGAACGTGTAGTGCAGCGCGTCGAACTCGCCTGCAATACGCGTGGCGATGCTCGTGACGACCACCGTCTGGTCGTCGGGATGCACGAGATCGACGGGCCGGCAGCGGAGCACCTCGTCGACGGAGCGTCCGAACGCGCGCGCGAACGCTTCATTGCAGTAGACGATTCGATCCGCGTCGAGGACGTACACCCCGACGATCGACTGATCGACGAGAACCCGCACGCTCGTTTCCGCTTCGCGCAGCTGATCCTGCTGATGCTGGATCGACGCGGCCATCCGTCGCGCGACGAAGGCGCATACGGCGGCTATGAGCCCGAGCGCCACCAGCTCGAAGCCGAGCTGGCGGTTCGCATCGGCCAATATGACCGCCACCGGCCGCTCGACGACCACGAATCCACTCTGACCGTCTGGACCGATCGGCGCTATCGCGCGCAGCGCCCGGCCGTCCGCGCGGTCGACGTTTTCCACCCTCGGATGCACGTCGCCGGCACGCGGCGCTTCAAACGGCTGCCCGATGGCGACCTTGGGGTCTGAAGGATGCCGGTACCGCACCAGTCCTCGCGCGTCGACGAGGGTCAGCCTGGCGTCGGACGGCAGTATCGAGGACGCGGTCAGGCGTTCCAGCCATTCGAAATCACTGGCCGTCTCGACGCCGGATCCGTGGCCGGCCGCCGCACCCCGGGCCAGCCGGACAACCTGCTCGCGCACGATCATGAGCTCGCGCTGGCGCTGCCGCACGCTCATCACGGCGGCCAGCACGATGGCCGGAACGACGGCGATGAGGACGAGCAGGACGACCTGCGTCCGCAGATTGCCGAATCGTGCGCGCGGTATCGCTGTGTCCATGTCTACACCGCGGTCGGCACGGCGTCGTCGAGCACCGCCCGGAGCTTACAGCTCAGGTCGTGCCGCGTGAAAGGTTTGCCGAGGAACGAGCTCCCCGCTTCGATCAGGTGCGCATGGAGCGCCGCATGGTCCGTGTAGCCCGACATGAACAACACCTTCATGTCGGGACGCGTCTGCGAGATCTGCTCGTAGACGTCCGGCCCGTTGAGGCCGGGCATGATGACATCGGAGATCATCGCGTGAATCGGTCCGCGGTGAGATCTGGACAGATCGATGGCAAGCGGACCGTTCTCGGCCGCCAGAACGTGATACCCGCTGCGTTCGAGGGTATCCGTGAGCAAACGACGTACGCCGTCTTCGTCTTCTACGATGAGAATGGTCTCGGTACCCGTCGTGAGGATCGGCTCCACCGGCACGCTGACGAGGGGCACTTCCTCACCCTCGTAGCGCGGCAGGTAGATCTTGAACGTCGTGCCGCGATCTTTTTCGCTGTAGACCCAGATGTTGCCGCCGCACTGCTTCACGATGCCGTAGACGGTCGAGAGGCCCAGGCCCGTGCCGCGTCCCTGCTCCTTGGTCGTGAAGAACGGTTCGAAGATGCGCGCACGGGTTGCGGCGTCCATCCCGCAGCCGGTGTCGCTCACCGCCACCATCACGTACTCGCCCGGTTTCATGGCGACGTGCCGGGCGGCATAGCCTTCGTCGAGCGTGACGTTGGCCGTCTCGATCGTCAGGGCGCCGCCGTCGGGCATCGCGTCGCGCGCGTTGACGGCGAGATTGATGATCACCTGCTCGAGCTGCGACGCGTCCGCCCGTACGAGTCCAAGGTCCGATGACATCGCCGTGAAGAACGCGACGTCCTCCCCGATCACGCGGCGCAACAACGCCTCGACGGTCTCGACGGTGGCGTTCAGATTGACCGGGCGCAGGCGGAGCTGCTGCTTCCGGCTGAATGCCAGGAGCTGGCGGGTCAGCGACGCGGCTTTTTCCGCCGCGGTCTGGATGGCCGAGGCGTTCGCGCGCCACTGCGCATCGGGCAGCGACTCGCGCAGCTCTTCGGCATGACCGAGGATGATCATCAACAGGTTGTTGAAATCGTGGGCCACGCCGCCGGCGAGCTGACCGACCGCTTCCATCTTCTGCGACTGACGGAGCTGCGCCTCGAGCGCCTTGCGGCCGGTGATGTCTTCGACCATGCGGACGCCGTACGCCGCGACGCCCGCCTCGGTGCGCACGAGCGCGGCCGTGAGCCGCGCCGCGAACTCGGTCCCATCCTTCCGTCGATAGCGCTTTTCCACCTCGTAGGATTCACACCGTCCGTCGACCATCTCGCGGCACAACGCAAGATCGGAATCGACGTCCTCGTTGTGTGTGAACGCCGCAAACGTCAGCGCACGCAGCTCGTCGGCCTTGTAGCCGAGCATCTGACGGAGCCTGGCATTGCTCTCGACGGGATGGCCATCCGCGTCGACGAGGGCCATGCCGATCGGCGCGGCCTCGAAGGTGGCGCGGAATCGTGCCTCGCTCTCCCGGAGCTGCTGCTGCTGGCTTTCGAGCGACGCGGCCATCAGATCGAAGGCAAACGAGAGCTGCGCGATCTCACCGGCCGCTCCGCGGGCGCCGGTGCGCACCGAGAGCTCGCCGGCCGCGAGCCGGGCGGTGGCATCGATCAACCGGCGCACGGGCCGCAGGGTGAACCGCGCGAGCAGCGCGTGCGCGACGACCAGCGACACGATCCCGATGATTGTCAGCCCCGCCAGCTGCAGACTGAGCAGGCGGTTCGCCGGTCCGAACGCCACCGCCACCGGCAGTCCGACGACGACCGAGGCCGAGGCCTCTGGTCCGTACGCGAGCGGCGCCGCCGCGAAGAGCGTGGGCTCTCCGCCTCGTCCCGCCGCCTCCAGCGTGGCCACCCCATCGGCAAGGCGCTGCCGAAGCGCGCGATAGGGCTGCGGCGTCAGCGAAACAGGCCCGCGCGCGGCGTGCCAGTGGAACAGCACGGCGCCCTCGCCGCCGACGATGTCGAGCGTGATGTCGTTCCCGAGCGCCGCGGTTTGATCGAGCTGTCCCCACCAGCCGGACTCGACGATCAGGGCGGCGACGCCGACCACCTCGCCGTTCCGCCCGACGACCGGCGTCACGAACCCGCTGCTCGGTTGGCCGGTGGCCCGATCGATCACGTGGCCGATCGTGACGGAATGTCCGTCGTGCAGCGCACGCTGGAACCATGGCTCGGCCGCAAGCGCCGGGCCCAGCGACCCTGTCGAGCGTCCGCAGACGAGCGTTCCCTCGGGCGTGAAGATGCCCACGCGCGCGGAGCCCTGCTCGGCGATCCGGCCGAGATAGCCGTCGCAGGCCTGCGGGTCGAGCGATCGCACCTCGTCGGCGGTGGCGATGGTGGCAAGCAGCCGCTGCGCCATCGCCGCGTGGCTGTCGTGCTGCGCCGCCGCCACGCGCGCGAGACGCGCGAGCGCGGCACGCACTTCTTCCAGAGAGACCTCGCGCTGCTGGACGCTGGCGAACACGGCCAGGCCCATGGCGGGCAGGATGCCGAGCATGACGGCGACGATCACCTGCGTACGCAGGTTTGCGAGGGTAATCCGGAAGCGATGCAGGCTCACGACGCGACCTCGGCTGGTGCTGCCTCCAGTGCTGCCGACAGCAGCAGGCGCAGCTTCCGCGCGAGATCGATGCGCGTGAAGGGCTTGCCGAGGAACGTGCTGTTCGGGTCGAGCAGACGCGCATGGACCGCGTTGTCGGTATAGCCGGACATGAAGAGCACCTTCATGCCTGGACGCGTCGACGCCAGCCGCTTCTGCAGCTCGGGGCCCGTGAGACCCGGCATGATGACGTCGCTCACCATGGCGTGAATCGTTCCCTCGTACGAGCTCGAGATCACAATCGCCTCCTCGCCGCTCGACGCCTCGACCACCGTGTAGCCTTCGGCCTCGAGCATGGAGCTCAGGAGGCTTCGCACGCCGCGCTCGTCCTCGACGAGCAGAATGGTTTCCGTACCGCGCGCGATCGGATCCGTCATCACGGCCGGCTGCGACTGGACGCGATCCGTCGTGCGCGGCAGGTAGATCTTGAACGTCGTCCCGCGCCCCGGCTCGCTGTAGAGCCACACCGTGCCGCCGCACTGCTTGACGATGCCGAACACGGTGGAGAGTCCCAGTCCGGTGCCGTGGCCCTGGGGCTTGGTGGTGAAGAACGGCTCGAACGCGCGGGCGCGCGTCTCTGCGTCCATGCCCATGCCCGTATCGGTGACCGCGAGCATCACGTACTCGCCGGGCGCGATGCCCACATGGCATGCCGCGTAGCCGTCATCGAGCGAGGCATTGGCGGTCTCGACGAGCAGCGATCCGCCCTCGGGCATGGCGTCGCGCGCGTTGACCGCCAGGTTCATCAGCACCTGCTCGATCTGTGTCGCGTCGGCGCACACGGTGCCGAGGTCGGCTGCCGTGGTCGTGCGGAGAACGATCGTCTCGCCGATCACGCGACGCAACAGAGTGGTGATGTTTTCAACGACGGCGTTCAGGTCGAGCGGACGAAGCTCGAGCTGCTGCCGGCGACTGAACGCGAGCAACTGCTGCGTGAGGCTGGCGGCCCGCGCCGCCGCATCGCGTATGGCCTCGGCCTCCGAACGCGGGCTGCGACCGGCCACGGGGCCTGCCTGCTCCGGCAGCGTCTCGCAGAGGCGATCGGAGTGACCGAGAACGACCATCAGCAGGTTGTTGAAGTCGTGCGCGATGCCGCCGGCCAGCTGGCCGATCGCTTCCATCTTCTGCGACTGGCGCAACTGGGCTTCGAGCGCCAGGCGGGATGTGACGTCCTCGACCATGCGGATGACGTACGGGTCGGCGTCGCCCTCGCGGACCCGCGCCGCGGTCACCCTGGCCGAGAACGGCTGGCCATCGGCTTTGCGGCACTCAATGTCGAGGGCATAGTTGTCCCGTTCGCCCGCGAGCATGCTCGTGAAGAGCTCCCATTCGCTGGCGCCATCGGCCGGCTCTGACGAATCGGTGAACGCGCGGCGCTGCAGCTCTACGGGTGTCAGGCCCAGGAGCTCGCAGAGACGCACGTTGCTCTCGAGCGCGCGGCCCGAATCGTCCAGCAGCGCGATGCCAATCGGCGAGCTGTCGAACATGGCGCGGAACCGGGCCTCGGTGTCGCGGAGCGTCTGCTGCACCATCTTCTCGAGCGGCTGGCTCAGAAATGCGCGCAGCTCCGCGCCCGCGTCGTTGAGGGCTCGCTGTTGCCGCTCGACGGCGACGGCCAGGGCGTCCAGTGTCTCCGCGATCCTGCCCGCTTCCCCGCCGACTCCTTCGATCCCGGTCCGTGCCGTGAGCTCGCCCGCAAGGAGCTCGGTCATCGTCTCGCCGATACGGCCCAACGGCCTCCTGACCCGGCGCTCCATCGTCCGCGCCGCCACGAGCACGGCAGTGCCCCCGAAGGCACATACGACGGCCAGACGCGCGGCCATCGGCAGCGACGACGCGCTCGCGGTCACCGCCAGGGCCGGCAGGGTCGCGAGCAGGACAGGCAGCACCGCTTGTACGCGAAGCGAGACAAAGGTCGAGCGCATAGAAGAGGTCCGACCCTTAATCGTCAAAAAGGGGCGGGAACTTGAGGCATCAGGGATCAGGCCTCAGGCATCAGGGCTGTCTCAGGCATCAGGCAGGCCGAGGCCTTGGACAGCCCTGATCCCTGAGGCCTGAACCCCTGAGGCCTAGGATTGGATTGATGACATGCCGGTGGTCAGCCACACCAGCCGGGTATTGCCCCGGCCGGGCACCGCGACGCGCGATTCCGCGGGCGCGACCGGCAGCGTGAGCGTCACCCCCCGTTCGAGCCCCGCTGCGATCTGTTCGAAATCACCGCCATGCGCCGCAAGCGCCGAGGCGCTGATGTACTCGAGCACGTACGACAGGCTGTCGCCCGGCCCCTCGACGACGATGCGCACCGTCAGACCGTCGCCCGACCCGGCCGAGGCTGTCAGGCGGACGGGCCGTCCGTCGCGGCCGTGCGCCCGTATGAGAAGGCCGATGAGATACGTCATCAGCTCCGGATCGATCCAGACAGCGCCGAGACTCTCCGGGCATTCCACCGTAATCGGTCCGGAGATGTGCCCGCGGGCTGCGTCGGCGGCTTCGTCGAGGAGCGCCCGCGCCGGCACGCTCTCCCGCGCGGCCACGGGGCGGCGCGCCAGGAATCGAGACAGCTCGCCGAGATCGGTCACCACGTGCCGGAGGTTATCGGCGGCGTGACGGGCCTCTTCGAGCGTCTCGCGGGTGTCCGGGGTCGCGGCGTCGGGCTCGAGCAGATCGAGCATGAGGCCGAGGCCCGAGACGCGGCTCGAGACGTCGTGCAGAAGGTGCCGGAATGCCTGAGCGTCGATAAACGGATCCATACGTTGCCCCGGCGCGCAGGCCGGTGTCTGGAAGTCAATCGGCATCGAGGGGGCGACCCTGTAGGAATCAGGAATCAGGAATCAGGAGTCAGGGCTGTCTCGGGATCAGGCGGCAGATCTCAGGCATCAGGGCGGTCCTCCACAGATCTGATACCTGAGCCCTGATGCCTGAGCCCTGATGCCTGAGAGCTGAGACAGCCCTGATTCCTGATTCCTGATTCCTGATGCCTAGGATAGTCGCCGATTCAAGCAGGTCTCGGTGTGGGTCGATTTAGGTCCGTAGGGAAGCCGCCGCCCATGAAGGTCCTGATCTGCGACGACGACAGCGCCACCCGCTTTGCGCTCAAGCGTGTTCTGTTGCGCTTTGATTGTTCGGTGGTGGAAGCGGCCGACGGCATGGCGGCGCTCGACATTCTTTGCCGGACGCCGGTGGCCTTCGTGATGCTCGACATTCACATGCCGGTACTCTCCGGGGTCGAGGTCCTTCAGGCGATACGTTCCTCGCCACAGCACGCGAACCTCCCCGTCGTCGTCATCAGCGCGGTCACCGATCAGCTCACGGTGGCGGAGCTCATCAGGCTGGGCGTGGACGACTTCCTGACCAAGCCGCTCAAGGCCGAGAAGGTGGCCGCGCGGATCACGAGCATGATCGAGTCGGTCGGCGCGCGGCGCGCGGCCGCACCACGCGCCATTGCGGGGCCGCTCGACGGGTCGCGGCCGCTGGTCATCGTGGACGGCGATCCCGAGTTTCGTCACTTCGTCGGCAACCTGCTGAGCGCGCGGTGCCCGGTGATCGAGGCGGAGTCGGGCCTCGACGCGCTTCAGATCTGCCTCGCGTCGGCGCCCGGCGCGGTGCTGCTCGGCCGCAACATCGGCCTGCTCGCTCCGGACCTGCTCGCACGCAAGGTGCGCGCGATCCCGCACTGTGAGGAGACGCGCATCGTCGCCGTCCTGCCGAAGGGCGAGGCACTGCCCGTGTCGCACGTCCTGATGTTCGATGCGGTCATGACGCGAACGTTCGTGTCGGAGAGCTTCGAAACACAGTTCGAGGAGCTGTTCGTCCGCGCATCACCGCTCAGGGCCATCCTCGGCGCGTTTCCGCTGGTGCAGCCGAATCTCGTCTCGGCCGCCGAGCAGGTGCTGGGGATGATGGCGCGCACCGACGTGAGCGTCGTGGCCGAACGCGCCGAGCCGCCGTCGCCGGGCGAGGTCGTGGCGGTCGTGACGGTAAACCTGTACAGCGAAAACTCGGCGCTCGACGTCGAGCTGCGTTGCTCCGCGGAACACGCGCGGCGGCTGGCGGCCCGGCTCCTCGATGTGCCTGAGAGTGACGTGACCAACGACGACGGCCTCTCCGCGGCGGGCGAGGTCTTGAACATCATCACCGGCCGCATTCACAAGGCCATCGTCGAGCAGGGGGCGAACGCTCGCTTCACGCTGCCGCAGATGTTCGAAGACAACGGCGCGGAGCAGTTCCGGCAGCCCGACCTGTCGCTGCGGTTCGAGACTCCTGAGAAGGACCTGTCGTTCCTCGT
>DASYQV010000369.1:0-10518 GCA_036005125.1 Vicinamibacterales bacterium | reverse complement strand
CGTCCGGTGCTCAAGTGGATGCGGCCGGTCGAAGGCGTGCTGGCCGCCGACAGCCTGATTCAGGCGCCGCGACGCACGTCCGCGAGCGTGGCGGCGCTGATGTTGTCGTTGGCGCTCGTCGTGGCCTTTGCCGGCATGGCGCGCGCAAGCTACAACGCCATCGTCGATTGGATGGAGATTTCGCTCAATCCCGACCTCTTCGTGCTGCAGGCACAGAACATCCTTCTTCGGACGATCCGGTTTCCAAAGACGATGGGGCCGGAGCTGGCAGCGATTCAGGGGGTCGAGCGGATCCAGATGGAGCGCGACGCGCGGGTCGTGTTCCGTGACACCCCGATCATGGTCGTCGCGATCGAGATCGAGAGCCTGGCGCAGACCGTCGCGCAGGAACCGGTGGCCGGAGATCGTGAGGACATGTATCGGCGCACGGCGGCGGGTGATGGACTGATCGTCTCGGACAACCTGGCCCAGCTTCAGCATCTGTCCCTCGGTGAGGTGCTCGAGGTTCCGGCGCCGGCGGGCCTCATGCGGTTGCCGATTGTCGGCATCGTCATCTCCTATAACGATCAACAGGGCTCGATTCTGATGGATCGGACGCTCTTCGAACGCTACTGGCACGACGATTCCGTCAACGTGTTTCGCGTGTACTTGAAGCCGGGCGTGGCGGCGCCGGATGTGCGTCAGCGGATTCTGGAACGGTATGCCGGCACGCGCCAGGTGTTCGTCCTCACGAACGCCGAGCTCAAGCAGTACATCCTGAAGGTGACCGATCAATGGTTCGGGTTGACGTCGGTGCAAATCGCGGTGGCGGTGCTCGTCGCCATCCTCGGCATCGTCAACACGCTGACCGTGTCGATTACCGACAGACGTCGCGAGTTGGGGGTGCTGCGGGCCGTCGGCGGCCTGCATGGGCAGATCCGGCGGACCATCTGGATCGAGGCGCTGAGCATCGGCTGCCTGGGACTCACGCTCGGGTTCGCGCTGGGCGCGATCAACCTGTACTACATCCTTCAGATCGTGCATCACGACATCGGCGGCCTGCGGCTCACCTATGCATTCCCGACGAACGTCGTGCTGGCGCTCGTGCCGACGATTCTCGCCGCGGCATCGGTCGCCGCCATCTGGCCCGCCGAGTCCGCCGTGCGCGGGTCGCTGGTGGAGGCGTTGGAATATGAATAGCCAGCAACGGCTCATCACGAAGACCCGACGGTCACTCTTCCTGTTCGTCGCGCTCTTGGTGGCGTCGCGACACACAGGCGGTGGAACGGCGTACGCCGCTGATGACGCTCGAATGATCGTGGCGGAGGCGCAGCGCCGCACCGACGCGAAATCGCAGCGCTACGAGGGCGTGCTGCAGGTGTTCGACGCCAAAGGCAAGATCGCGGACAAGCGGTGGACCTTCGAGCGCCTCGGGTCGCACGGACAGAGCCGCGCGGTCCTGCGGTTCGTCGCGCCCCCGGAAGTCAAGGGCGTGGCGCTGCTCGTCGTCAATCACCCGGATCGCGCGTCGGATCAGTGGATGTGGACGCCCGCGACCGAGCGCGATCGGCGGATCGCGCTCCAGGATCGGTCGACACGCTTCTTCGGGACGGACTTCAGCTTCGAGGATCTCGAGGAGCGCGACGTGAATCAGTACGACTACGTGCTGATCGGCGAGGAGTCGATCGACGGCGCGCCCTCGTGGAAGATTCAGTCGACGCCGAAACAGACCAAGTCGTCGCAGTACACGCGATCGATCGTCTGGATCCGCTCGGGCGACTATGCCTTTGCCCGCATCGAGAACTACGTGAAGGACAAGCTGGTCCGCCGGCTGAACTACTCGGACATCCGGAACACGCAGGGCATCTGGACTGCGCGGCAGCTGGAGATGGCGGATCTGACGCGCGGCAGCCGCACGCGTCTGACGCTCGAGGATCTCCAGTACAACGTGCCACTCGCCGACGAGCAGTTTACGTTGCAGGCCATCCGGCGGCAGTGAAAAGGCGTGACTCGTGTCCGTCTGATCATGGGCTGTTGGATCTCCGTGCCGTGGGACCGTATCACCCCATGACGAAGATTGTGGCCCGCGTCTGCGCTTTTTTCGTTGTGATCGTGGCTGCCACGAACAGCTACGGAGGGCAGCGGTCGCTCGACCTGGCGAGCCCCTCCGGCACCAAGACCTCACTGACGGCTCAACCCGGCGAGGTCGTGACCTTCACTCTGATCAACAAGGTGCCGGTGAGCAAGCCCTACACGATTACCGTTGAGGAGCGCGTCATCCCGATTCCGCAGTTCGGCACGCCACTTGCTCTACTTGGAGGGTTCCCCGACGATGCCTGCGATCCCATCGTCAAGGACGCCGAGACGCTGGCCAAGGCTACAGACGAGACGCAGGTGGGCGAGACGGTGCGGCGGATCCGGGTCGCCTTGGCGGCGGCGGTCTGTACGACGCCGGCGAAGCTTGCCAAGATCAACGAGTGGCTCGTCCTGACGATCCATGTTGTACCTGGCCAGTATGTCGTCCGCGCGGGAGCCGAAATCCTGCTCACGGTCTCTCGTGACGATAAGGTATGGACGCTCGCCATTTCCGGCGGTCCTCGAGGTGCATGGGTGACGACGGTCGGCGTGTCGATTGTCCCTAGCCGCGACGAGCCGCACTTTACGAAGGCGCTTGACGGTGGAAAGTTCGCAGTCACAAGGGAAGCGGACGTCGACGACCTGCGATTGATCCCGTCGCTGTTCTTCAGTTGGCTCCCTCGGAAGCGGATGCTGGGCGACTTCTCATTCGGGCCGACCGCAGGGCTGGGACTCACCAAGGACAAGGCGGCGGTCTTCGGCGGCGTGGGGCTGACCTACAACCGGAACCTGGCCTTCATCACCGGAGTGGCCTTCTCGCCCCACACTCGGCTGCGCGGCCGGTACACTGCGGGCGAAGAGCTCACGGAGAGTCTGTCCGACGAACAAATCAATCGCGAGGTGTACAGGCCGACTTGGTTGTTCGCGATGACGTTCCGCTTCGGGAGCAAGCCGTCTGGGTCAGGTGGTGATCAACCGGTATCCGAAGGCCCGAGTGCCGAACAGAAGAAGAAGCTCGCAGAAAAAGCCGCGGCTGCCATTGCCGGTGCGCAGACCTTGTCCGAGGGCGGCTTCGTCGAAGGCGTGGGCGTGCTGTTCCCGCAAGAGGCGCCGAATGATTCCAAACGGGCGGTGGTCGCTCTGCGCGCGCGCGGCGAACTGT
Source organism: Vicinamibacterales bacterium (assembly GCA_036005125.1). Lineage (GTDB taxonomy): Bacteria > Acidobacteriota > Vicinamibacteria > Vicinamibacterales > UBA2999 > DASYQV01. The sequence continues at coordinate 7,301 of DASYQV010000369.1, read as the reverse complement.
TCTACAAGCCGGCGCCATGGATTCAATTTGCCGCGGGCCTCGATCTTCGAGCGAGCTCTCACCAGCAGGTGGAGAAAGGCTGGCGCGTCGATTATTCGGATCGCGGAGTGCGCGAGCCGCAGCTGTCCGTTCGCAGGCTGTCTGCAACGTTGACGGGCGGTAAGTTCACGCTCGACGTCGGCAAGCAGTTCAGCCGCTGGGGCAAGACCGACATCGTCACGCCCACCGATCGCTTTGCGCCGCGCGATTTTCTCAACGTCATCGACACCGAGGTCTTCGCGATCACCGCCATTCGCGGAGTCGCACAGGCCGGAGACGGGACGTTCGAGGTGGTCTGGGCGCCACGGTTCACGCCCAGCCGGATTCCGCTGCTCCAGCAGCGATGGACCGTCGTGCCACCGGGTGCGGCGGCGATTCCGATCCTGGACGCCGGGGCAAATCTGCCGTCCGGATCCCAAACCGGGGTCCGGTGGTCCCACGTCGGCCAGGGGATTGATTACTCGCTGTCGTACTTCGATGGGTTCAACCATCTGCCGGCGATCCGATCAGAGCCCAGTCTGACACCGCCTCAAATCGCCATCACGCGATTGTATCCGGCGATCCGCTCCTACGGCGCCGACCTTGCGGCCCCAACACCGTGGTTCACGGTGAAGGCGGAGGGGGCGTATGTCACCTCCCTAAACCATGTCGCCGACGACTACGTCCTGTACGTGTTGCAGCTGGAGCGGCAGAGCGGTGAGTGGGTCTTCGTGGGGGGGTACGCCGGCGAGGTGGTGGTGCGCGCGCGGACGTCACTCGTATTCGCGCCCGACCGCGGGTTGAGCCGTGCGGTCGTCGCTCGAGCCTCGTATACGCTCGATCCGAATCGCAGCGTCGCGTTCGAAGGCGCCGCGCGCGAGAATGGACGCGGGGTGTACGCCAGGGCGGAATATGCGCAGGCTCGCGGTCAGCACTGGCGCGCCACCATCGCGGCGGTAGCGATTGGCGGCCACGCCGACGACTTTCTCGGCCAGTACCGCCGCAACTCACACGCGACGATGACACTTCGATACAGTTTCTAACCTGTGTATGGAACTGATCAGTCCGCCTCGGCGCTTCCTGCGACTGCCGTGCCGCCAGTGCAAATGAATGCATCAGCACGATGGCGCGGGCAGGGTGAAGTCGTTATTTCTGCAACTCCTCGGTGACCGTCGGCTTCCCCGACGACACCGCCAGCATGATCCCCAGGCCGACCGCGACGATCACGCCAATGCCCAGCCAAATCGGCGCGACACGGTTGAGGACGCCGGCCTGCCACAATGCCAGCTGTTCGGCCAACAGTTCGAATCGATCGATGATGGAGTCGACGAGTCGGCCTGCGACTATTCCGGCCGATCGGAGGGTCCGGCAGTTCCATGATTACACCTCTTTGAGCCGCCCGGTCGCGTACTTGTGCAGCAGACTCGCGATCAACGTCTGATACCGGCAACCCCTCTGCCAGTGCGGTCCTTGCTCGACAGCCGGATGTTCAGCCGCCGGTCCTTGCGGAACGTGGTCTTAGCGTAGCGAGCGTAGCGGGTTCGCTCGCGTTTGCCGCCGCCGGCGGACTTCCACTCGCCACGCTCGACGGACTCAAGCAGCTCCTTCTCGTCGGCGTCAATCTTCATGGTCGGGCTCCTCACCGAGGTACTCCTTCGTGGCCTTCCGACTCGGCATGATCCTCTTCGAAGACCGTGTGCTCATCCTCGACGAACGGCACCAGATACACGTAGTCCTCGCGTCGGACGACGAAGATTCGCTGGCCGCCGTAACGCTCGGGGTTCGGGTGCTCCAGGATATCGAGCAGGTCGCCTCGCTCGATGTGGAAGACGATCTCTTCGGACCCGATGCCGCGCTCCGTCCTGAGCTTCGCGTTCTTCGCGTCGTCCCAGTCGAAGTACTTCACCGCTACAGGGTGGCATGACGTGTGCCCATAAGGCACACGTTGGCGTCGGCTGGAGTGTGCCTAGGAATGTGCCCAAACGCGGTCCGACGACCATCGCTCGGGACCCAACGCCAACCAAGGTCCCAATTAAAAACGGGCCTGAAATCATCGATTTCAGGCCCCGTTCTGTGATCCCTGACAGCCTTAGCAAACCGCCGCCTTCAGCCTCTCGGCCACCTCACCGCAGACGCTAAGTGTACGTGAAATCAGCACTTGCTCAAAGCGCTGTTGACAACAGGCCACGGGTTTTCGGTCCGCAGCCTTGCGGATTCAGCCCGGAAAATCGAGAAATCTGACGGTTTGAACCTCGCGGCCACCTCGCCGCGCTGTGTCGAAGAATTCCTAATGATCCCGCGAGTCGTCCGCCAAATACCTTGGATTGTGCAGGAAATTGTGCAGTAGTTCGTCTGGCTTTCTCCACCCGGTTCACCTTCGCGGTGCTCGTTCGGGGATTCGCTGTGGCGACGAGCTGTGCGCTTCAGAACACGCCGGCAGTCTTCGTGAGCGATTGCAAGATCAGGCGCAAACGAACTCGCGCGCCTGGTGCTGACGATCAGCTACGGCATGACGGTGCAAGCCTCGACCGGGGCCAAGCCTAAGGTTTGGAACGGATCGGGAGGGCCGCCCTGAAAGACTGGCCACCGGTCGACTCCCGGGTCCACGCCGACAGCAACGTTACCCGCTCAAGCCGAACCGTTCGGTTGAGATAGCCATTTATTATGGCTATAATTGCCGCATGAAGGTCAGTGTGGCCGAAGCCAAGAACAAGCTTCCCAAGTTGATCAAGGCGGTCGAGGAGGGCGAGTCCGTGACGATCTACCGGCATGGGACGCCGGTCGTGGACATCGTCCGGACGGCGAAGGCCGGTCCCGAGAAGCCGAAGTTCGGGACATTGAAGGGTAAGGTGACAGTACTCGACCCCGATTGGTGGAAGCCGATGGCCGACGATGAGGTCGAAGCGCTTCTCGATGGCCGCTGACGCGTGCGGATCATCCTCGACACCGTCACGTTCATCTGGGCGGTCAGTACTCCGGAGCGTCTCTCCCGTGTTGCGATGTCCGCGCTTCGAAAGGGCACCGCCGTGCGCGAGATTAGCGTCGCTTCCCTGACTGAGATCGCCGTGAAACAAACGAGAGGAAAGCTCACGTTTGCCAAGGCTGACGTGATCGTAGGCGTTGCTGACTTGCAATTGCGGGTCTTGCCGTACACGCGAGAACATGCCTTCCAGCTTTTCGATCTGCCCACACATCATCTTGATCTCTTCGATCGGCAAATCATCGCACAGGCCCTCGTGGAAAACGTCCCAGTCGTTACACCTGACGAAGCCTTCAATCTTTACGAAGGACTCAAGGTGGTATGGTGATTGAGGATGAAGAAACCGGAGCCACAGCCGATCGCTTAGGGCTTCGCGCGTGGACGATGCGCCGCGGCTCTACTCTGCCCGAACCAACGGTCATCTTGGTCTACACGGGATTCCGCGCCTCGTGCACCAGGAGCTCGCGCAGGTCTGGGCTCACAAGGTGCTGTTGCATCGAGTGGATCAGACACGGCGGCATTTGCTACGCGAGCAAGGCAGAATCGCTCTTCCAATGCGAGGTCCTCGATTCGGCGAGGGTTTTTCGGGTGCAAATCGGCGGATTTCGTTCGAACGCCGCTCTCGGCGGTGCATGAGGGGCGCGGTGTTTTAGTACGATGGACAGAACGCGCCCGTGGCAACGTCCGTAGCCTGATAACGAATGCCGTGAACCTGCTTGACGGGTGCCCTTGCGTCCACCACGGGACCTCCTCGCTTAACGCCGTGACCGCAGCGTGGCGTGCCGCGCACCGGACACGAAGATCGGAATGGCAATCAGTTGCGTGATGATCGCGATCGTCACCAAGGCGCGCAACGATCGCGAATACAACACGCCGGCGAGCACGCTGCCGACGAGCCACCCGCCTCCGTACCCTAGGTAGAACACGCCGAACGCGGCGTTCCGTCGGCCTTCCGGCAGGACGCTGGCGATGAGCGCCTTGAGCAACGTGTCCTGCACGGCGTAGCCGACGCCCCAGAGCAGCAGCCCTGCCACCACGAGCCAGCTCCGACCGAAGAAGACGAGCGGCGAGAAACCGGCCGTCAACAGCACACCGGTCACCACTGCGCCGATGCCGATGCGGTCGTAGAGTCGTCCGAGCGTGAGACTCGCAGCGATTGCGCTGGCGGTGCCAAGCGCCAGCAGCATCGGAATGCGGTTCGCCGCAAAACCCGCGCGCGACAGATGGAACGCGAGCAGTTCGAAGGTCATTAGACCGCCGGCAAAACACGATGCAGCCACCATGTACAGCCAGTACGCGCGGCTGAACCCGATCGCACGGGCGGTCCAGGGGCCACCCTGTTCGAGACGAGATGGGACGGGAAAGCCGATGCGGGCGGCGGCGAGCGCCAACAACGTCAGCGCGGAAGAAATGAGGAGCAGCCCGTACGCCGATCGCAGCTCGACATGCTTCGAGAGCGCAAACGCGATCAGCAGCGGGCCGACCATTGCACCTGTTTCGTCCAAGGCGGTGTTCATGGCATAGACCCACCCTTTGCCATGCTTGCCGGTCGAATAGGACAACATCGCTTCGACAGTCGGCTTGCGAATCGCGCGACCAGTGCGCTCGGCCAGGATGAGCGCGCCAGCCGTGTACCAGTTCCCGGTCAGCGCCATTGCCGGCACGGCCAGCGTGTTGATCGCATAACCGACGAACGTCACCGCCCAGTAGCGGCCAGTCTTGTCCGCCACGTACCCGGATACAGCGCGGAGACCGTACCCGAGACACTCACCGGCACCCGCAATGATGCTGATCGCAGCGGCGCTTGCGCCGAGTGATGCGAGGAACTGACCGTTGACGCTGGCGCCGCCCTCGTACGTCATGTCGCCAAACAGATTGACGATGCCCATCGTCAGGACGAACCGAAAGGCAGCTGACGACACGGCGGGGCTACCGTTGACGTGTGTACCGTTGTGAGAGGCGCGCGTCGGACGACCAGGCGCCGGCCCCGACGATCAGCAGGTACAGGCACCCGAGCCACATCGACAGGTCAGTGCGCGCCTCGTGTATCGCGCTCCACCAGCCGTAGCTCTCCAGCTTCGGCAGTTGAAAGCCCCAGATGCCGTGTCCCAGAAGAATCGGGAGCTTCGTCGAGATGATGGCAACCGAAATGTTAACCAGGAGGGCGAGTGCGGCCGGTCGCGTCCACACTCCCATGAACGCCAGCAGCCCGCCGACGATCTCCACAACACCAACGGATGGCGCCATCACATCGCCGGGATCCCGATCCGCGCAAAGCAGGCGGCTCCCAGTTGCATCGGGAACAGGACTTTGAATGCCCTCGGTCGCGAAGACGGTCGCCACAGCAAACGAATCAGAGTGGTCGCGCGCGGAGCGGTGGTCACCCAGGAATCGACGCATCCTGAAGCCGGCCTCGCGTGGCGTGAACTGCGCGAGGTCATAGATGCCGAGCGTCCGCTCGATGCCAGCGACTCGCTCGACCATCCTCTCGAAGCCGTCCTCGCCGAATAGTTGATGCTCCTTTTTCTCGAAGTCCTCGCCGAGTGCGTCGAATTCGTGCTTCGACACGACGGTGCGAAGCGAGAGAAACAGGACCGTGTCCTCGCGCGCTTCGTGTGGCCGGTACATCCGCGTGAACTGGCGCAGCGCGTCCTTCAGTGATGTCACGGACGTGGGGTCCTTTAATGTTTGGCTAGTCGCCAACTGGCTGATGCGCTGCGTGACCTTCCGTCCTGCTTCGTGCTGCGACCGGAGCACCTTCGTCAGGTCTGCCAGTTTGTTTGCCCTCTCGAAGCGGGGGAACAGGTAATCCTCCTCCAGTTTCTCGTGGTACTCCTCGATGAAGCTTGCGGTCTACGAGTGACACGCCCACACTCTACGGGCGGGGCATTGTCAGTGCAAGAGGGTTTCGCTCAACGAGCTGGTTCGAAGAGCTCGATCGGATTGCCATCCAAATCCTCGATCTGGATCTGTCGACCGGCGGGACCACTCTCCAGTTCGTTGCGAAACCGAAGTCCCGCCTTCTTCAATTCAGTGATGAACCCTGGAAGATCCGAGACGTGCAACACCACTCGATTCCAGCCGCCGGGTTCCTGCGGCGCACCGTTCGGCATCGGGCGGGAGCCAGACGCGCCAGGGCCACTCAGCAGGATCCGCGCGCCACCGAGCGACACGCTCGCGATTTCGGGGAGATGCTGGTGTTCAAGTGTGAAGCCGATATGTTGGGTGTAGAACGCGACGGCGCGAGCAACATCCTTCACGTGATAGCGAATGCCATGAAAACCCTTGACGAAGGCGTGTCGTGTCACACTCCGTGATTCGTTTGCCTGAGCCATAGAGACCCTCTCCTGGTTGGTCGACGATCCGTAGGACGATTTGGCGGGAGTGAAGGTGACGTGCCTGCCGGTAACTTGGGCCGGGTCAGCCGAAGTCACATTTCCACGCGCTGCCTCGTCTCACCGTTGGAAATGCGAGGAACGAGGTATCGATCTATGAAACGAAGCTTCGCCGTTGTTTTGGGCGCCCTGGCAGCAGCCGTCCTGTTCGGGGGACTTGTGTATGCCGTGCTGGTGGCCGCGCACGTATCCGAGCCGGCCGCCACGACCGTTCAGGGCCTCACCCCCAGGCGAGTCTGGGCCACTACGAGCGCTCTGCTGGCCGTGGTTGGCGTGGTCATCGGGGGGCTGGTTCTGGCGCGCCCCGCCAGCCGCTTCGGCGCCGCCTCCGGCCGACTCGGCGCCACTGTGGCCTTGGCGGCGGGGCTCATCGCCGCGGTCAATGGCGGGCTGAATCTGGCTGTCGCCAATGGTGGTCCCGGCACCGGCAATGGAGTCGTCGGTGGCGCAGCGGCGTTCGTGCTGGGACTAATTGCCCTGGCCCTCGGCGGCGTGGCCCGCTCGCGCCGCGCCGTCTGATATCGAGAGAGAGCGCCTATGTCGAGCGGGCGGCCTTCCTGCTCCACGACGTGTTCGATTTCTCGTTCAGCGAAGTCGCCGCAGCGCTGCAACGGAGCGATGCGGCGTGCCGGCAGCTGGCCGCCCGCGCACGCGCGCACGTGCGCGAAGTGCGACCTCGCGGCGCGATCGCTCCGGCGACCCGTTCAGGCGAGATCGAGGCGAAACATGCGCGGCTCCTCTCGGCATTTGCAGCGACTACCCGGTCGGGCGATCTCAGTGCCCTGACGCATGTGCTCGCGAGCGACGTCCGTGTCGTGACAGACGGAGGCGGCAAGATACGGGCGGCGCTGGAGGTGATCGAAGGCGCGGAGCGCGTCGCGAGGTTCCTGGTTGACGCAACACGCCCA
>DASYQV010000368.1:0-3493 GCA_036005125.1 Vicinamibacterales bacterium | reverse complement strand
GGACCAGTGGGCACCAGCCCCGGAGGCTGGCCTTCGGGCATTCGCAAGGTGGGCGCCAGACCGCCGATTCATCTGACCGTCGACGAACACGTGAAGCCGATCGAACAGCACGGCTTCACGATTGCCGACTTCACGCCCGATACGATCGTATTGCGCTTTTTCAAGTGGGACGTGAACACCCAGAGCGCCGAGGCACTTGACACTCTCGAGCCCTTTCACACAGCGGACTTGAAGCGGCCAGCCTGACCCTTAACCGGATCGGGGCAATCGATGGGCATGCAGTGGCCGCTCGTCGGCACGTTCGAGTAGTGCGTGGCCGCGGCGCGCGCGACCGTTGCTTTCCATCCCTCGTGCACGCGTTGTGCCTATTTCGCAATAGCCTTAGCCCGTTATGCGGCCACACACGCGAATTTGTACTCGTTGTGCGACCGCATAACGGGCGAGGCGCGCGGAGCGCGCCAGAAAGACACTGGGTCTAACCAGGCGAGGGCTCTCCACCCCACCGCGCAAGCGTGCGCGGTGGGGACCCCGGCTCTGCCGGGATCAAGGGCAGAGCCCTTGACTGGTTAGACTCGGCTCAGGTGCGCCGCATCTAAAGATGCGGCCTACGAAAAAAGCGCCAATGCTACGATGAAAACCATCTTGGACACTCTCGTACTTGAAGCCGCTGACCTCGATCTCTTCGACATCAAACCCGCCGACCTCGTCACCATAGCGTTGCTGGTCGCGCTCGAAGGCCTGCTCAGCGCGGATAACGCCATGGTTCTGGCGGTGCTCGTGCTTGGCCTGCCCACGCGCCAGCAGCGGCAGGCGCTGCGCTACGGAATTCTGGGAGCGTTTGCTTTCAGGATCGCGGCTATCCTGCTGGCGCAGTACCTCATCCAGATTCGTTTCGTGATGCTGGCGGGTGCCGCCTACCTCCTCTGGTTGCCCTACCAGCACTTCACATCGCACGCCGACGTGCAGGAACGGCGTCGACCGAAGACCGCCGTCCCATGGCTGGGCCTGTCCGCATTCTGGGCGACCGTGGCAAAGGTTGAGCTGACGGACATCGTTTTCGCGATCGATTCGATCCTTGTAGCGGTCGCGATGTCGAACAAGCTGTGGGTGATCATCACAGGAGGGATCCTCGGCGTGATTGCCATGCGCCTCGTCATCGGCCAGTTGCTGGTGCTCGTGAATCGGTACCCGGCGCTCGTCGACGGCGCGTTCATCATCATCGCGTGGGTTGGAATCAAGCTCCTGCTGGAATACGGTCACGGCGCCGGCTACCTGCACTTCCAGGTGCCCAAGTGGCTGTCGCTCGGGCTGATCGTGGTGATCTTCGTGATTGCCTTCATCTACGCGCGGGTCCAGGGACCGGTCGAGGCCGAGCCGCTCGCCGAAAAGGCCGGAGAACTGCTGGCGGCAGAAGATCCGCAGCCTGACGCGGTCAAGCGAGTCAGGAAATGAGGCTCGCGCCGCTTCGCGCGTTGTCCTGGCGCCAGTGGGCCGTCGTCGGTGCGGGCACGGCTGCGATCGTCTTCGTGGTGATGGTCTTCGTGTGGACCGGGCGCCACGGCTGGGTGATTTACAAGTTGAACCGCGGCGTCGGCGACACCATGTTTTACGACGCCGCAGGCCGGCCGTGGTTCCGCCTCGACGAACAGCGGCAGGATGTGCCGCTCGACCGCATCTCCACCTACGCCAAGGACGCCGTCATTGCCGTCGAGGACCACCGCTTCTACCGGCATCCTGGCATCGATCCCATCGGGTTGACGCGCGCTGCCTTCTACAACCTCCGCGCGGGCAGCGGGATTCAGGGCGGGAGCACGCTGACGCAGCAGCTCGCGCGCACGCTGTTCCTTTCCAACATCCGCACCTATGGTCGCAAGGCGAAGGAAGCGATGCTTGCGGTGCTGCTCGAGATCTTCCTCAGCAAGAAAGACATTCTCGAGCTGTATCTGAACCGTGTCTATCTCAGCGCGGGCATCTACGGCGTCGAGACGATGTCGCAGAAGCTGCTGCGGAAGCACGCCTCGGAGTTGACGCTTCCGGAAGCCGCGCTGCTCGCCGGCATCATCCGGGCGCCCGCGTCGTACTCGCCGTGGGACCACCTCGACGCGGCGCAGCGACGAAGCTGGGTCGTCCTGCAGCGGATGCGTGAGGAGGGCAAGATCACCGCGCAGCAGGAGCAGGAGGCGCGCGCGGCGCGTATTCGAATCTACCCACATCCCGGAATCACGAACGCGCGCCACGGTTACGCGAAGGAGTTCCTGCGGCAACAGTTCCGCGACATCTACGGCGGCGACAATCCGCCCGACTGGCAGGTGCACACGACGTTCGTGCCCGAGGTGCAGGACGCCGCGGAAACCGCGGTCCGCGACGGCCTGCGCCGCCTGGGCATCAAGGGGCTGGAGGCGGCCCTGGTGGCACTCGAGCCGCAGACGGGCAACATCCTCGCGCTGGTGGGCGGGTCGAACTTTACGGAGACGCCGTTCAACCGCGCAATCCGAAGCCGCCGCCAGCCGGGGTCGGCCTTCAAACCGTTCGTCTATGCCGTGGCGCTCAAAGGCGGCTTTTCGCCTGTGTCGACGATCAGCGGTCTGCAGCAGGTCGCGGTCGAATCGCCCGAAGGCGTCTGGATTCCGCGCGACCAACGCGCCAGCGGGCAGGATTCGATGACGCTCCGCGAGGCGCTCCTCGAATCGAACAACGCGGCGGCCGTGCTCCTGCAACGTCAGGTCGGCAGCCGCCCCGTGCTGCAACTGGCCGGCGACCTGGGCGTCACCGATCAGCCCGACGTGCCGTCGCTTGCGCTCGGCAGCGGCCTCGTGTCGCCGCTCGACCTCACGGCGGCGTACGCGGTGTTTCCGACGCTGGGGCAGCGGGTGATGCCGCGTGCGCTCGTCACGGTGCGCATGGGAAACGGTGAGGTCGTGCACGAGGTGGACGTCCGGCGCGAGCGGATCCTGCCCGAGCCAGTGGCCTATCAGATGCTCACGATGCTGCAGGACGTGGTCAACCGTGGCACCGGCCGGGCGGCGCGGCTGTCCGGCGTTCGAGGATCGATTGGCGGCAAGACCGGGACGACCAACGACTATCGCGACGCGTGGTTCGTCGGCTTCTCCTCGTCAGTGGTCGCGGGGGTGTGGGTCGGCTTCGATCAACCGGAGAAGATTCGCGAGGGGGCGTCGGGCTCGGCCGTCGCGCTGCCGATCTGGGCCGACTTCATGCGACGCACGGCGCGTCGTCTGCCCTCGACGACGTTCAAGCCTCCAGCGGGGCTGCATGCCCAGGAACTGTGCCGCGTCTCCTACCAGCGTCCGGTCGAGGGCTGCCCGACCTACACCGAGTATTTCAAGGACGGCGACGCCATCCCGACCCGGCTCTGTACGATTCACCAAGGCAACCTGAAACAGAATGCCCACCGCGCGATTCAGGGCGTGCTGAGCGCCATCGGCCGGGGCATTCGGGGAATCTTCGGGCGGTGAGCGTGGGCTCGGGCCTCGGG
>DASYQV010000367.1:0-23954 GCA_036005125.1 Vicinamibacterales bacterium | reverse complement strand
AAAGACCCGGCCTACGTCACACGATCGTGCGCGAGCGTCCCGACACGACGTGGATAATGAAGAGCACGAGGGCGATCACGAACAACACCCACGCAATCTGCGAGGCAACTGCCGCGACGCCTGAAACCCCCAAGGCTCCCGCAATCAGCCCCACGACCAGAAATATCAGCGCGTAGTACAGCATCGGTCCCTCCAGGCAGAGTCAAAGCACGAGCCGTGCCCGGCGCGGGACGATAATGGCCGCGTGCGCCGCGGCTCCACCTCGACGGCTGGCTGATATAGTCGGGCTGAGCGCGATGCTGATATTATCTGGTGCTTTTCTTCACGAGGAGGAACGATGACGTTCAGGCCGTTGCTCGCTGTCTCTTTCGTTCTCGTCGGAGCGCTCGCGGCTTCGGCCGCCGATCCCGCCGTCAGGACCATTGCGTTCGATGACCTGCACATCCGGGTCCCGGACCCGGCGAAGGCCGGCGAGTGGTACGTCAAGTATCTGGGTGCGACGCCCACGCAGAGTCCGCACCGGGTGTCATTCGGTCGGACCCTCATCATCTTTTCGAAGGGCGACAACCCGGGTCCGAGCACGGTCATCGACCACTTCGGCCTGTCGTTCCGGAATCTCGACGCCAAAATGAGCGAGCTCACCGCTGCAGGCGCCAAAGTGCTCACTCCGGTTGCCGACCGTCCCGGGCTCTTCAAGCTGGGATTCATCGAGGACCCGTTCCGGATCAAAATCGAGGTCGTCGAGGATCACGAGCTGCTCGGCTTCCATCACGTGCATTTGCGTGTGCCGGATCCGGAGGCGACGTTGAAGTGGTATGAGGACGTCTTTGGCGGCGCACGCGGGAAGCTGAAGGGACGCATCGATGGCTTGCGTTACCGGACGATCCCGGAGAACGTGCTTGGACTGGACAAGACCACGAGGAGCGGCGGCGACGTCTGGCTGCTGGCGGCGAAGGCCGACAAGCTCGAGCCGACCGCCGACCGCGTCATCTACAACCTCGCGTTCCTTGTCGAGGACATCAACCAGACGGCCGCAGGGATCAAGGGCAAGGGCGCAAAGCTCACGCGCGAGCCCCGGACCACCAAAGTCGAAGGGCTCGATACCGGGGTGGCGTTTGCCGAGGATCCGAACGGCGTGCAGATCGAGCTGCTGCAGCGGCAAAGACAGTAACGCTCACTTGTCATTCATGATTCTTGATTCATGATTCTTGATTTGATTCCGTGTATCGGGTCGAGTCTTGGAATCAAGAATCAAGAATCAAGAATCATGAATCATTCAACGGAGCTCCCTGAAGAACCCACGGATATCGGCTGCGAGCGCCTCCGGTTCCTCCAGCGCGGCGAAATGACCTCCACTCGGCATCGTCGTCCAGCGGCGGATGTTCGGATAGACAGGCTCTACCCACGAGCGCGGAGGATGCAGAATTTCTTTCGGGAACGACGCATATGCGGTCGGCACGCGGACCGGGGTCTGGGCATTGACCGGCCACGGCTCATGCCGGCGCGCCCAGTACGGCCAGAACGATGAGTTGATCGCGCCGGTGACCCAGTACAGCATCACGTTCGTGAGCAGCACGTCCTTTGACACGCGCCGTTCGACGTCGCCCCCGCAGTCGCTCCAGGTCCGGAACTTCTCGACGATCCACGCGGCGAGGCCGATGGGCGAATCGGTGAGCCCGTAGGCGAGCGTCTGGGGCTTGGTGCCCTGGATCACTCCATACCCCTGCTCTTCGCCCATCCAGTATTTGAGCTCGGCGACGTACGACCGCTCCTCATCCGTCTGCGGCGTCGGCGTCGTCTCACGCGGGCCGGAGAGGAGCGTGACGTGGATGCCGAGCACGCGGTCGGCATGCGCCGCGCCCAGTTGCGAGCTGATGAAGGCGCCCCAGTCGCCGCCCTGCGCCCCGAAGCGGCGGTACCCGAGCACATCGACCATCAGGCGCGAGAAGATGTCGGCAACCCCGGCGACGTTGAACCGCGGTTGGTTCGGCCGAAACGAGAAGCCGTAGCCCGGAAGGGAAGGTGCCACGACGGTGAAGGCATCGGCCGGATCGCCGCCGAAGCGGCCCGGGTCGGTCAGCAGCGGAATCAGCCGCTCGAACTCGACAATCGAGCCGGGCCATCCGTGTGACAGGAGCAGGGGCAGCGGATCTGGTCCGACACCCGGCTCGTGGACGAAATGGAGATCGATCCCGTCGATTGAGGCGACGAATTGTCGAAGACGATTGAGCCGTGCCTCGTGGACGCGCCAGTCGTACTTCTCGCGCCAATAGTTCGCGAGCGCCTGCATGTATCGCAGGTCGCTGCCGTACTGCCAGCCGCCTCCCGGATTCTCGTCGGGCCAGCGCGTGCGTTCCAGCCGCGACCGGAGATCGGTCAGCGTTTCGTCGGGCACCCGAATCGTAAACGGAGATGTCGGCATCGTTATCATCTTTTTTCCTCGGAGACCTGCAGCACGACAGCTTATTACGATTTGCGGCAGCTCTTGCAACGCTCGACATCGAGATACCGGGTTTCGCGGCGTGTCACAGGAGGGCATCCGCGTCGGGCAGACGTCACACTCTTGGGGAGAACGGTCAGACGAAGCTGGTGCCTGTTGCGAATCGGAGGTCGTTCAGCGACTCCGTCCGTTCGTTTCAGGTCCTGTTGGAGCCAAGGGGATGGTGAAGTAAAAGGCGGCGCCTACACCTGCCGTGCTCTCGACCCAGATCCTGCCGCCGTGTGCCTCGACAATCCCTTTGGCAATGGGCAGCCCCAGTCCGGTGCCAAGGTGCGCAGTCCGCTTCGCTTGCCAGTATCGCTCGAAGATGTGCGGCAAATCCTCCGCCCGGATGCCTGGCCCGGTGTCTCCGACCGAGAACTGAACAAACCCGTCGACGGCCTGCGCCCGAACGGTGATTGTTCCTCCCTCGGGGGTGAACTTGAATGCGTTCCCGATCAGATTCGAGAGGACCTGTTGAACGCGATCGCGGTCCGCTGAGATCTTCGGCAACGGGCCGGCGACGTCGCATTGAAGAGCGATCAGTTTGTCCTCGCTCTTGGCCCGGAAGCTGTCGCACGCGTCGCGAATGAGGGCCCGGACCTCCAGGGCTGCAGGCTCAATCCTGAGCCTGTGACCCTCGTCGAGCCGTGAGACATCCAGAAGGTCCTGCATCAGATGCGCCATCTGCTGGCAGATACGAGTAATCGTTTCAAGGCGCCGCGTTCGCTGCTGTTCGTCGGCCGGCGAGACGAGCAACAGACGCGCAGACGTCGCGATCGTGCCCAGCGAGTTGCGTAGATCGTGGGAGACGATCGCAAGAACATGCTCGCGCTCGCGGACCGCTTTCTGCGACTCGGTGTGCAGGCGGGCGTTGTCAACCGCAACCGCGGTGCGCTGTGCGATTTCCGAGGCGAACGCGAGATCGGAAGAATCGAACGGGGCCGTGCGGTCGGATCTGACAAGCGTCAGGAGACCGAACGTCGTTCCTCGAGCGGTCAGCGGAACCGTGATGATTGACTTCGGTCCGAGCTCGAGGGTGATGTGCCTGTGCTCGGCGTCAGATGCGATCTGATCGATTTCCAAATCGCCGATCCGCGGAAGGAGGAGCGGCTGTCCGGTGCGCAGCGGCCGTGTCACGATGCTGCGCTCGCGGTCCGGTGAGTACCGGTGGAGCTGTTCGAGGAGAGGCGCCCTGTCGGGATCGTAATGCGCCGTCGCAACCCGACGAAGCGTTCCGTCCTGCTCGAGGATGTCGATGACGCAGTAATCTGCCAGGGCGATCTGCGTGCCTGCAAACGACATCGTCGTGAGGCGGGCGACGTCGGCGAGCATGGCCTCGTGGTCGAGCGACGCGGCCAGAAGCGGACCCAGGTCGGCGAGAAACATCGCGCGCTGGCTCTCGCGCTTCCGCTCGGTGATGTCCCGCGCCGTTTCTGATGCGCCGATGATCGTGCCTCGACGATTCCGGATGGGCGAGACGGTCAACGATACGATAACCTCGGAACCATCCTTACGGCGTCGAACCGTCTCGAAATGCGCGACGGCCTCGCCTGCCACGATGCGGCGCAGCACATCGTCTTCCTCGGACTCACGGTCGTCGGGAACGATGGTGCGAATCGATTTGCCGACGATTTCCGCGGCGGTGTACCCGAACATGCGTTCGGCTGCCGGGTTCCATGACGTGATTATGCCGTTCAGATCCTTGCTGATGATGGCATCGTCGGAGGACTCGACGATCGCGGCGAGGCGTGCGAATAGCTCGTCACGTGTCGACGACGCGGCCGCCCTGGCGCGCGAACCGCGGAGTTCGCGTACTGTGGCCGCGCTTCGTCCAGCCATCCTCGCACGATAGCAGATTCGACGCGGAACAGCTCAGCATCGGAGAAACACCGCCTCGAAACCCGGCGTTTCAGTCATCCGTGCCACGCCCGCGTCCGCTGAAAAGCGCAGCTCTGCAGAATCGCCAGGACCGGGCGTCGATGAAGCGTGGGGGCGGCTAACGGCCGCGGACGCGCAACACGATCTTGCCGAGCACGTGACCTTTCGCGAGCCGCTCGTGCGGTCTCGCGGCCTGGTCGAGTGGGTACGCCGCGGCAATCGGAACCTCGAGCCGTGCCTCTTCGATCGCTCGCCCCAGACGTTCGAACTCGCGGACGCCCGGCGTCGCATCGTATGACTGGACGGAGAGGCCCCGACGCTTGCGGGGGGCCGGTTCCACGCCGTTTGGAAACGCGACGCGGCCGCCACGTCGAACGGCATCGAGCAACTGCGTGAGCGGCTTGCCGCCGACAAGCGCGAGTACTGCGTCGACGCCTTCGGGCGCGAACTCGACTGCGGCCGCCCTCAGGTCATCGCGCCGTCCGTCGGCGGCTGCGTCTGCGCCGAGACGGCGCACGAACGCGATGCCGTCCTGTCCCGACGCCGTTGCCAGGACGCGCGCGCCGCGCATCTTCGCGAACTGCAGCGCGAGGCTGCCGACGCCGCCCGAAGCGCCGTGAATCACGACAGCCTCGCCGCGCTTCACGTGCAGCACGTCGTCTATGCCCTGGATCGCTGTCAGACCCGTTGTGGGGACGGCGCCCGCCTCTCTCAGGCTGAGACCCCCCGGAGGCCGACCGACCTTCTCGGCGGCCACAGCCACGTACTCGGCATAGAAGCCGCCCTTCGGGTTGGCAAAACTGTACGAATACACGATGTCGCCCGGAGCAAATCGACGGACCCGCGAGCCCACCGCGGCGATGGTTCCCGAGCCATCGGTTCCCAGGACCAGCGGAAGACTGGGACGCTTGCCATCGGGCCACCATCCCTCACGCATGTCCGCGTCCCAGCTTCCCACGCCCGCCGTGTGGGTGGCGATCAGGACTTCCGAAGGATGGATTTCAGGGACCGGCAGGACATGTAGCGTGAGGACGTCGGGTCCTCCAAACCGATCGATTGCGGCGGCGCGCATCGTCACGGGAATGTTTCTGGCGCGATTGCGGGCCGCCGTGGTGCGTTTACGAGGTGCAGGTGTCATGTCAAAAGGCGGACGTCTGGAAATTCATACCGGCGTGACATACTGTCTCGTTCGAGAGAGGAGTGGTGACGTGAGATCCCGCGTTGAGCTCACAGTGATCGTAGCCATGGTGACGATATTGCGAATCGGCGCAGGGACGTGCCTGGCGCAGTCCTCGTGGGCGAGCGAAGGTCCCGTCGTTCACGGTCATTACCATCTGAGCATCACGGACCGGGCCGCGCACGAACGATTCTGGGGAGATGTCCTCGGCGGCGTTCGAACGCCATGGCCCAGCAAGAATGCCACGGTCTTCAAGTTCCCCAACGCCCTCGTTTTTCTGACCGACCGCGCGCCGTCCGGCGGCACGATCGGCTCGACGGTGAACCATATCGGGTTCTGGGTTCCCAAGACACGGGTCATGATCGACAAGATTCGCTCCGCAGGCTTCCATGTCATCACGGCGCAGGAATTGCCGAACGCGAAAGTGCAGGACGGGGTCGTCTGCTCGGACAGCGCGAAGACCTGCGTTGCTTATGTGCTCGGTCCGGACGACGTGAAGGTGGAGATTGTCGAGAACCGGGGCCAGACGATCCCGATTCAGAATCACCATATTCACTTCCATACGCCGCGCGTCGACGAGCTGCGGGCCTGGTACGTCGAGACGTTCGGCGGGGTCGCTGGCGTGAACCCTCCCTTCAAAGTGGTGGATTTACCTGGAGTCAACATCCGGTTCTCGGAGTCGTCCGGGTCGATCGTGGGAACGCGGGGACGCAGCCTCGATCACATCGGCTTCGAGGTCGACAACCTGGAAGCGTTCTGCAAGCGGCTGGAGGCGAAAGGAATAAAGTTCGACCGTCCCTATACGCGGCGCGACGACCTGAAGGTGGCGGCGGCCTTCCTGACCGATCCCAACGGCACGTACATCGAGCTCACTGAAGGACTAGACAAGTACTGATGCACTCGTGGAATGGATCAACAGAAGGTAATGGGACAACATCGGGTCTTCGACCGTGATTTTTGGGCCGTTCCATCGGAACGGCCCACTTTACATTTCGAAGACACACTCCACTAGACCCGCGCGTCAGTGCCGGCGGGCAGACGTGTTCTCGTACCACCTCAACGTCGTCCCGCCGATGCACACCAGGTCGATCCTGCGGTCGCCGTTCAAATCGGACGCAGCGCAGGCCGAGCCGGCCATGTCGGCGTCGAGCGTGGTGCGCGACCAGGTGTCGGCCGTCGCGGCGTAAATCCATATCGCTCGCTTTCCCTGCGTCTGCCCGGCGATCACCTCATCGCGCCCGTCGCCGTCGAGATCGGCGACGACGATCGTGTGGCCGTTGGTGAGCTCGGCATCGACGACCTGCCGATCCAGCTTGCCTTGGCGATCGCGGTAGATCACGACCTGATTGCCGTGCCATGGTTCGATGGCGGCTACGAACTGTTCCTTCCCGAGATGGCCGACCTTGACCTCGCTCGCTCCGCTTTTCGGCCATGGCGCCGGGTCGCCGGCCGTCACTTCGGTGCGCTGCCACCGGCCGCCGCCGAACTGATACCGGTGAACGCCCATGAATCCCGCGGAGAGGACGACCTGCCCGGACGTCCCGTCCCACGTTGCAGCCTCGAGCCCGTGCACGACGCCTCGCTCGGCATCGGTGACGACCTCTCGTTTCCAGTCGGGCGGACGGTAGTAGTAAATCGGCGTCGGAGTATTGTCGTCGGGCCGCTGCGACGTCTCCCCCACGAGAGGAGCGCCGACCAACCATTTTTCGCCACGGTCAGCCGCAAACCACCGCAGGCGGTGCGTCGTGGGCGCACGATCGATCTCGCGCATCGACCATGGCTCCCTGACATCGGCGCCGTGGGTCAGGAGGAACACGAGGCCCTTGCTTGCATCGGGGCGCGTGGCGAACGACGCGGCCACGGCGATTTCCGGAATCAGATCGCCGTCGAGATCCGCAGCGGCCAGATTGATCAACCGCTCGAAACCGCTGGCGAGCACATGCCGCGTCCACGTGGGGTTTTCATACCACGCCACGTCGGGAAGGCGCGTGGCGAGGGCAATGATGTCCGGTCTGCCGTCTTTGTTGAGGTCTGCGGTGATGGTCTGATACCCACTTTGGAGCCCGTTGGCGATATCGTGGGGCGTGAAGGAAAACGAGCGACTCTCGCTCGTTCCGCTCTGCGCCGCGCCAACGAGCGACAATGCTGCTACCGAAACCGCTATCAGCTGAAGCTTCATCTACGGACTCCGAAGTAGTCTGGTAGGTTTCCGGGCTCCGCGTGATTCTACAACCAGTCGCCTGCCTCCATGTCGCGCAGTCGATATCAATGTTCCGGCGCACCCGCTTCACCCACCGGGGCGGAGACGACTGGCGACCGTAACGCGGTAGCTCGCCGCCAGCCGAAGTAGACAGGCAGTCCCGTAAGCAGGATCAAGAACCCGATACCGGAGGTTGACGGCGCAAGGTACGTGAGATCGGAAATCAGCAACACCGCGAGTGTGAGATAAACGGCCGGGACGATCGGATATCCCCAGGTCCGGTACGGTCGTTCGGCGTCAGGCGCCTTGTGTCGCATGACGATCACCGCTCCTGCCATCAGCGCGTACAGGACCAGGTTCGCGGGAACGATGTACTCGATCAGCTGTGTATAGACGTTTCCGTGCACGACAGCGCCGGTGCCGGAGTCCACGGTCACGGTGCGCGGCAATGTCAACATTGCGGCCCAGATCCCCTGGATGATCAGCGCCACGCCAGGGACGTGGTTCGAGTTCAACGTACCGATTCGCGGGAAGAGCAGCCCGTCGCGCGCCATCGCGTAGGACACCCGTGCGCCGGCCATGATCAACCCGTTGTCGGCGCCGAAGGTCGAGATCATGATGGCGATCGCCATGACGAGTGTTCCAGGAGCGCCAAGGATGTTCTGCATCACGGCAGTCGCCACCCGGTTCTGCTCCGCCTGCTGGATCGCAGCGAACGGCAAAGTCACCACGTAAGCGATGTTCGCTAACAGATACAACGTCACAACGGCGAAACAGCCGATCAGAAGAGCGCGCGGAAGATTTCTGCCGGGGTCTCGCACTTCTCCACCCGTGAACGTCACGTTGTTCCACGCGCTCTGCGCAAAGAGCGGCCCTACCATTGCCCATCCCAGAAACATCGTCAGTGCGGAAACACCCGCGACCGTCAGATCCGGCCGCACCGCTTTCGGATCCCAGCCGTTCGCCCACGGATTCCACCATGAAGAGGTATGCGCCGCACTCTCTGCATTCCAGCCGGCGGTCAGGCCGAAGATAATAAGAGCCGCTAAAGCAGCCGTCTTCGTCACCGTGAATGTATTCTGAATGAGCTTTCCGAGCCGTAGGCCCCTCATGTTCGTCACGGTGAGCACGAAGATCATGGCAATCGCGACCAGTTGCTGTGTCGACACGCTCACGGCGTAACGCCCGAACACGATGGGAGCGATGAGATATGTCGTACTGGACACCCGCTCGGTCAGAACGCCCGTGAAGTTGGCAAAGGCGATGGCTACGGCCGCAATCGTGCCGGTCTGGATGACGAGGAGCAACGACCAGCCGAAAAGGAACGCCGTGGCAGGACCGTAGCCCTCCCGCAGGAATACGTACTGACCTCCCGCGCGCGGCATCATGGCAGCCAGCTCGGCGCAGCACAGCGCGCCCGTCATCGTCATGACACCGGCGAGCGCCCATGCGGCAATCAACCAACCGGGCGCCCCCACCAGACGCGAAGACTCCGCCGAAACGAGAAAGATCCCCGAGCCGATCATCGAACCGATCACGATCATCGTGGCGTCGAGCAATCCCAGCCCGCGCGTGAGCCGCGAAGGCTCCCGGCGTCCGTTACCCATCAGCGTCATGGTGCCGCTACTCGTAATACGCGGGTGATTTCTTCAGCTTTGCGTTCGCGGCGAAATCGTGTTGGATCCACATCGCGGTCCTGGTTTTCCTGAGATAGTCCTCGATCATCGCGCGTGAGGCGGCGGACTGCCGGACGTCGAACTCATTGTCCGGCGGCGGGCGATGGAGGGCGCGCTCGGCGGGATAGTGATAGAGGTCGCCGGCGATCATCACGCGGCCCGTGGACGCGAGCTGGAGCAGCAGCACCTGGTGTCCCGGCGTGTGTCCCGGCGCTGCCTTCATCACGACGGTGCCGTCGTCGAAGACGTCGTACTCATCCTTCTCGACCGTGATCGACTTGCTGTGCTCGAGCTTGGTATAGAAGCTCTGTTCGACGCGTTCGTTGCCTGGCTGCCACATGAAGGCGCGCTCGGCCGGTCGCGTCAGCCACGTCGATGTCGCGAACAGATTCAAGTTCGCTGAGTGGTCCTTGTGCGCGTGCGAGATGGCGACGAAGGTGATGTCAGCCGGACGGTAGCCGATAGCCGCAAGCTGGCCCGTGAGCGTCCGCGAGACCAAGGCAGTGGCGGTGGGATTCACTTCGTAGCGGGCGCCGCCCGCTGCCGCCTCCTTTTCGACGGTCGCGTCGGGGATGACGCCCACATCCCACATCAGCGTCCCTTTCGGATGGGCGACGAGAAAGCATGGCACTGGCATCCGCGTCTCGCCTACCTCCGCCGGCGTGACGTGATAGCGCGCCACACCTTCAGCCGAGAAGGTGATCATCCCGCAGTCGAAGACGTACAGTCTCACCGTCTTCGGGGGCACCGCTTTCCTTGCCGCGGGAGGCTGAGCGCCGAGAACGCCTTCCAGACAAAGCAGCAATGCGACGAGCGTCTTCAACATCGTGTTACCTCACGAACCGCTCAACGTGATGACGTCGTGACCGCGGCGTGCGGCAGGTGGATGGACATCAGAACGACCGTCCCCTCGACCTTGGTGAACCAGTGCGCCGTTTTTTCCGGGACCATCACCCAGTCACCCTTGGCGATGCGCCGCGCCGTCCCACCCTCGATCGCTGAACCCGTCAGGTTCTCGGGGTTCGTGCGCTTCTCGTCGCGAAGCGCGCCGCCGGTCACGAGGGTTGCCGCGCCATCGATGACGTAGAACATTTCCGCGTCGCGCTCGTGCACCGACGCCGGCGCCGTGACCCCGGCGACGCGATACTCGAGGTTGGCGTTGTAAGGTGCGAGCTGGACGATCGGCTGGACGAAGTTCGCCTGATCCGGCTTCCGTTCGCTCTTGGCCTTCGCGATCATCGCCGTCACGTCGGCCGACGCGGCGAAGAGCCTCGGGGTTGGCGCTCCACCCGGTGCCCGCTGCTGTGTGAGAGCCGCCGACGAGAACAGCGTGAGGATCGTGAAGAACACATATGCGCGCATGACGCCCTCCTGTGCGGCCGATTGTACAGCGGTCCATAGTGCGGGCTGCCGCTGATGTTGACGGCAATTTCACGCGCGCTCCACCGAGCGGCGGAGCGTACATCTTGCACCGTCGCCGGTGTGTGTCGGAAGCACAGCTCAGGAGGCTCGAGCATGAAACGGATCGCGCTTCGGTCGGTATCGGTTGCTGGTCGCCACTTCGGCACAAGACCTGCCGGTCAACGGCTGAAGGTTATCCCGACACGCAGAATCGGTCCCGCATGAAGCCGTTCGCCGCGAACGAAGCCGGCCGACTTGTAGCCGCCCTGCACATACACGCCGGCACGATCGACCGGCGCTCGATGGCCGAGCGCCAGCTTCGCGATACCCATCGCGAGCGCCCCCGTCGCGAGCTCCTTCGGGTTCGGCGGAGCGTCGAGCGCAGGCTGCCGCCATAGATCGGCCGTGACGCCGGCCGTGACCCGTTCCCGCCGTACGATCGCGTCGGCCACCACGCCGACGCCCCATGCGCGTGTCCCGGACGCGTCGCCAATCCTCACGGACACGCTGGTCAGCCGACCATCGACCGCGAAATTGTGCTCCGTCGTCCATTCGGTTCCGTAGGGCGTCATCTCGAACCGGATCGCCGGCAGATATCGGATGTCGCGAGGAAGCGGAATGGTCGGGACCACGAGCGCCGTATCGCCGCGAACCAGATACGACGCCGCCCATCCGTACACCGAGGCGGCCAGCAGTGGATCCGCGAGCATCAGCAGCGCGCGACGCTTCAGCGTCGATCCTCTGAGCGGCTGACACGCAGGGGGATCGCAGCCGTCGTTGAGATCGAGCAGGAAGCTGGCGACGTCGTGTCCCGGTTCCGAATGAGGGGATACGCTGCGGATGTATCCGAGGCCGGCGAGCCGCGATTCGAGGTACAGCCATGCTTCTCGGTACGGCAGCGCCCCGCCCGCGAGCGCCCGCCGGCCGATCGCGTCGGCGATCGCGTTCTGCGCTTCTATACCGGCTGTATCGACGGCGAGCACGTCGGCGCGCGCGACCCGCACCTCTCCGTCGAATTCGGTGGACGCGCCGCCGCCGCCGTACGGAATGGGCGCGTCGAAGTGATAACGAATGCCTGACGCACCGACCTCGCGGAGTCGGGCGCCGTGGCCGAATACCTCGTGACCGACGACCATCAGGAAATGATCCTGAGGCAGATCGAGGCCGAACCACTTGGCGAACCGATACGCGATCCCCAGGGTGCGGGTTACCGGCGTCGATTCATCGAAGCGTCGCGGCGGGAGCCATCGATCCTCAACCGTGGTCAGTGCCTGCTGGGCGGTGAGAAGATCGATGGCGCCCGAGGCCGGCATCATGTACGGATCGACGACCACCGCAAGCGGCGGCTGCGCCTGAGCTGTTGCGCGCGGAACCGAAACGGCAAGCACGCCGAGGACCGCGAGAGCCAGAGTGCCGCGGCCGTGGAGCATCAGTCGGCTTGTAGATTCTGAGCTGCCCTTCGGTGAGCCGGCCGAAGAAGTCGTCATCGCCAATAAACCAGTTTACGAACAGCGGCAAGCGGCCGCAGAAACGTTTTCGTGGAATGACCCTGTGGTACCATCCGCGGCAGAGGCATGTATGGCGCAACCGCGCTTCGTCGTTCTTCTTTCTGCACTGGCCGTAATCATCCTGTGCCCTCCATCTGTGCGCGCCCAGACAATCGATCTCGCCGGTCGATGGACCCTCAACCGCGAGCTCAGTCAGTTCCCCCGCGAGATCGGCTTCGACGCCGACCTCGGATCAACGGCCGGCCCGGCGGCCGCGCCGTCCTCGCGCGGGCGACGAGGTGGCCGCGGGGCAGCAGCAGGCGGGGGAACAGCCGGTTTCACCGCAGCGCGTGAAAGCGAGGAAGACGCCCAACGGCTGCAACTGCTCACCGGTGAGGTGCGCAATCCCCCCGCTCACCTGACGATTGCGGAGGATGCGGGCGCCGTGACCATGACCGATGACGGAGGGCAATCGCGAACCTTTCATCCCGACGGCAGGCAGGAAGAGCTGCACATCGGCAACGTACCCGTTGCCGTCACCGCGAGGCGAGAGCCGGATCAGCTGGTCGTTCTCTACAAGGTCGAGCAGGGAAGGCAACTGCGCTATACGTACGCGCGCACGCCCGGTTCCTCGCAACTCGTGGTCGAGGTGCAATTCGTCCAGCGCCGTGGAGGCGATCACGTGAGACGCGTATATGAGCCTGCCAGCGCCACCGAAGCAACCACCACGACACAGACGTCTATTCCCGCGAGCGCGAAGCCGGGCACGGGCCAGTCGACCGGGAGCGCGCCGGGCTCCGGACCAGGAGGCGTTCCAGGGGTCGGAAGCGGTGCTCCGCGTCAGACATTCAACCAGGCGCCGGGTGCCGAGCTCAAAGGTCTGAAGAACCTCGGCATCGTCGTCGAGGATCTGAGCTCGCAGGCGACGGCGTGCGGTTTGAGTCACGGCGCGATCGAGGCCGCCATCGCGAAGCGATTGTCCGACGCTGGTTTCTCCGTGCGTCGAAATTCGGATGAGGACACGTATCTCTACGTAAATATCATCACGACGGGCCCGACAAATGGCTTGTGCATCTCGCGATACGATGCATTTCTGTACACGCATACGACGGCCACGCTTTCGTATCAGCAGGCGCCGGTGCTGGTACAGGTTGCGCTGCTGCACAAAGGCGGCCTCGTCGGCGGCGCGTCCAGCTCCCATGCCGAGGGGGTGCTTCGGGGCCTGCAGGACTACGTCGATCAGTTCACCACGCGGATTCGCGACGTGAACAAGTAGCGCTGGCCGTGTCGTCTCTGCCCCCTTGCGATCGGCACACCGGTTGCAGCCTCGCATCTTCGGGAGGTGCGAATGGCGAAACGGAAAGCGGCGCGACGCGAGCTGATCAACACCGGCACGGACAAGCGCTATGTACGGCGCGATGCGCGAGGCCGGTTTGCCGAGAGCGATGACGTGAGCCGTTCGCTGGCGGCCGATCGGCGCCGGGCGGCGAAGACCAGGGCGCGCAAAGGGCAAGGCGACCGTGGCGACCGGTGACGATCTGAAACGCCGAGCGCGAAGAGCGCCGAGAATTCTTCCGGGAAGATTTCTCGGCGATCTCAGCGATCTCGGCGTTTGAAATCGTCTCCGGCGGCCTTGGCCTACTCTGCGCGCTTGTCCGGCACTCCAGCGTCTCAGGAGGAGGACGCAGAGACGATCTGAAACGCCGAGCGCGCAGAGAGCGCCGAGAAATTTCCAGGAAGGCGCTCGGCGGTTTCAGCGATCTCGGCGTTTGAAATCGTCACCGGCGGCCTCGGCCTGTTCCCGAAGCGACCCTGGTTTATCGACACCATCGGGAAATTGCGATAGGCTTCGCACGAATGTCAGCCATGTCCCCGGTGGACGTAGCAGCCGATCGCGCCTCGTCGTCGCTGCCGTGGTATCGGCAGGTGGATCGCGATCAATGGCGAGCCTTCTGGGCCACGTTTCTCGGGTGGGTACTCGACGGGTTCGACTTCACGATTCTCACCTTCATCCTCGTCGACATTCAGCAGTCATTTACCGTCGACCGTGCGCTTGCCGGCGCGCTGGGGACGGTGACGCTGTTCACCCGGCTAATCGGCGGGGTCGCAGCCGGAACAGCGGCAGATCGGTGGGGCCGTCGTTTACCGCTGATGGTCTCGATCCTCTGGTTTTCGCTGTTCGCGTTTCTGAGTGGCTTTTCGACGTCCTACACGATGCTTTTCGCGCTGCGTGCCCTGTTCGGCATCGGCATGGGCGGCGAGTGGGCGGCGGGGATGCCTCTCGTGCTCGAGCACTGGCCGGCGCATCTGCGAGGCCTGGCCTCAGGTCTCCTGCAAGGCGGCTTCTCGTGGGGATTCCTGCTCGCAGCCGGAGTGTTTCAGTTCGTGTATCCCCTCTTCAGCGATACGCCGGACCTCGGCTGGCGTGTGATGATGTGGATCGGCGTTTTCCCCGCGTTGCTGGTTTTATGGATACGCCGGCGGGTGCCCGAGAGCCCGGTCTGGCTCGAGCGGCAGCGCCGGTTGCGCGACGGCGGCCGTCTGCAGTCGCAGGGGACATCACTGTGGCGGCTGTTTCAGGCTGATCTCATCGGGACGACTGTTCAGACGTCGGTCCTGATGAGCGCGTTCATGTTTTCGTATTACTCGCTTACCTTCTGGTACGCGACATTCCTCCGGGAAGGTGCCCACTCTGCGCTTCCATATCTGGCTGCGTTCAACGTGGGCGCGGTGATCGGGGGAGTGGCGTGGGGACATCTTTCCGAGACACGACTGGGTCGACGGGGCGCCGTGAGCCTGGCCGCGCTGCTCGGCGTCCTCATCATTCCGCTTTATCTTTATGTTTCGGAGCCGTGGATCCTCTGGGTCGGCGCGCTGCTCATGGGCTGCACCGGCGCCGGCATCTTCGGAATGGCCCCCTCGTATCTCACGGAGCGCTTTCCCACCGAGGCGCGTGGTGTGGGCGCCGGCCTCGCGTACCACGCGGGCGCCGCAATCGGGTCACTCACGCCGGCGGTGCTCGGTTCGTTGCAGGTCGCCGGCTGGTCGCTCCAGAATGCGATGGCCAGTGGCATTGCCATCGCGGGCGTCCTCGTGGCCAGCGTGATCTGGCTGGGTCCCGAGACGCGGGCCCAGGAGTTCACAGCCGACCGTTGAACTCAACTTCACCCTTCCTATCGCCCGTCCGGCCCTGACAAACCCTGAAACCGGAACTTCTGAACCCGACTCCCGGGGCCGACTTCCGCGGTGTAAAGGTTTCCCTTCGAATCGGCAGCGATGTTGTGGAGGCTCTGAAACTCGCCAGGGTTGCTTCCGCGGCGCCCGAACGATCCGACAACGTCCAGCGTCTTGCGGTTGACGATCACGACCTGTCCATTATCGAAATCGGCCACGTACATGAACTGCTGCTGCGGGTCTGGCGAGAACGCGAGCCCGCTCCCCGTCCGCGGGTACGGTCCCGTCCGATTGATGAACACCTGCGTCACGAACCTGCCCTCGAGGGTGAACACCTGGATGCGCCGGTTCTGCCGGTCGGCTACATACACGAGGCCGTCGTTGGACAGAATGAGCGCGTGCACCACGTCGAATTGATCCGGGCCCGGCCCCGCGGTCAGGAGCGGCGGCACCGGCCTTCGGACCCCTGGCGGCAGAGGCGGCGCATCCACCGGTCGATTGCCAAAGGCGCCCCACATCCGTTTGAAGGCGCCGGTATCAGCGTCGAGGACGAGCACGCGGCGGTTGCCGTAGCCGTCTGCCACGAACGCCTCGTGCGTTTTCGGATACACGAAAACGTCGGCTGGCCTCTTCACGTTCTTCGTGTCCTCGTTCCCGCCGCTCTTATCGCGTCGGCCGATTTGCCGCACGAACGTCCCCGTTCTCGTGAACACGAGCAGCATGTCGTCCCATCGTTGAGAGCCCTCTGCCCCGGCAATCGGGTTGATGCCGCCGATCCAGACGCGATTCTGATGGTCGACGAAAATCCCATGTTCGAGGTCCGGCCACTCATAACGATCCGACGGTCCGCCCCATCCCTGCACGAACCTTCCGGCCTCGTCAAACTCCAGCACTGCCGGCGCCGCCCGCCCCTGTTCTGCCGTCGACAGAGTCCGCGGCCGGTGCAGGACCCACACGTGATCTCGTGCATCGACGGCGACCCACGACGGAACGCCCATCACCCAGTTATTGGGAAGCTTTTGCGGCCAGGACGCTTCCACCTGGAACGTCGGCACGCCGCCCGCTCGCGTGGAAGCCTTCGATGTTCCGCCCTGTGCTGAAACACTCAGGCTGAGCGTGACGGCCGCAACGATCGCCATCGGTGCCGGACCGGCCAGCGCTTTCCAGACGGTCTTCATCGGCCGCATTGTAATGCGTCGATTGCTCGGGTGTACGCGTTATGCTGCTGCTGTCGCCAATGGCCGGTGAAACCCACAATGCGAGGTGTGACATGGCAAAGGAAGATCATCTCGATCGTCGAGCCGTCTTCGAGCGGGTCGTCGGGGCCGGCGTTGCCGGAGCCCTCTTCGGCGCACTCGGCAGCTTTGGTGTCGATTCAACCGCGGCAAGTCAGGCCGGTGCGACGATGCCGACAGGTATCGCGTTGACGCGCGGCGTTCGCCGCGTGATTACCGGACACAACGCGCAAGGCCGCTCTTACATCATCCAGGATGACCGGGTGACGGGCGGGGCGTTTCCGAGCCTGTACAGGGCGACAGGCGACCTCCCTCTGGGTCCCGGAGCGGCCGGAGAACGGCAGGGAATCATGCCCACCGATCGGCCGGAACTGGAGCCCGCCCTTGGAGGCAGCAGCTTTCACTTCGTGACGTTGCAGCCGACTCCGCGCGGCGCGAAGCCGGGCTGGCATCGCACGACGACGCTGGACTACAACATCCTGCTCGGCGGTGAGCTCGTGCTCATGGTGGACGAAGGCGAAACCAAGTTGTTTCCCGGCGACGTGGTCATCCAGCGCAACACGATGCACGCATGGCGGAACGACACGAAAGCGCCGGTGTTCTGGGTCGCGGTCCTGGTGCCAATCCGTCGGCAGGCCTGAATCGCGGCCGCCCGCTATCTACTTGACTTGGGCAATGACTGGCATCCGGCGCCGCGCCGCCAGTACGTCGTGACACTCTCGGGGGAACGCGAGATCGAGCTCGACGGAGGAGAGAAACTCCGGCTCGGGCCTGGCAGCATCCTGCTCGCAGAAGACACTACCGGGAAGGGACACATCCTCCGCCACGTCGGTTCGCAGGGGCGATCTCGCTGACCATCCCGCTCACCGACGCCGCCAAGTCGTCGCGTTAATCCTTTCGTTGGGTCGTAGGCCGGCCGAGTGGAATCGCCTGAAGACCCGCGGCTGCATGTGATTCAACCGGGCCGCATCTAAAGATGCGGCCTACGTACGCATTGCACGTGATCACTCAACGGCCCTGTAGACGCGCTCGTCGAGCGGACTGCCGGTGAAGGGCTGCAGCTCGTCGCGGTACTGCTTCGTATGCGGCGCAGCCACATGGGCGTCGAGCGCCCGTTCGTTCCGCCACATTTCAACAACCGTGAAATGGTTCGCCCGCATTGTGTGCTGCAGGACATCGAAGCGGAGGTTCCCCTCGTCTCTGCGGCTCGCTTCGGCCAATTGCCTCAGCATCGTCGCGACTCGCGGGTCTGGTGTCACGTCGACATGGCTGATCACGTACACCGCGCGGCCGTTTGCACGTGATCTGGCTGGAACGACCGTCAGGGTCTTGTACGGGCGCTGGTCGTAGCCGCTGACTCGAATCGGCTGCAGTGCCTCGCCGAGCCGCTTCTGCACGGCTGGATCGCGTCCGTCAAATCCCTTCTGGTCGCGCCAGGTTTCGATGATGCCGAAATGGCCTGGTCGTCCCGACTGCTCGAAGAGCTCGATGCTCACGAACCCGTCGCGCGAGCGATTCGCCTCGCGGTACTGTTTCAGAGCGGTCACGGCTTGTGCAGTGGCGGACCGCGTAACTTCGACGTACGAAACCGCGTAGAAGGCGGCAGCCCCTGGCGCGTCGGACTGCGACTGACCGGTTACCGTCGGCGATACCAGAGCGCAGAAAAGCACCACGGTCGCGAGGCGAGGCATATGACGCTCCTGAGCGTGACAAGCATATGCCATCTCCTTTCGAGCATGCGATTCATCGCAAGTCTTGCGGTAGAATGCGCCGCATGGGCAAAGCTCTTGGCGTCGCCGCAGTGACCCTCATGCTGGCTGGCGCGGGATCCGCGCCGCAGAAAATCATCTACGCGCGCGTGTTCCCACAGCCAGGACAAGTGGGTCTGTTCGTTGCAAATGCCGACGGGAGCGATGAGCGCGCGCTGCTCGATTCCCGGGATCTCAATTACGACGCGGTGTGGTCACCCGATGGGACGTGGATCGTCTTCACGTCCGAGCGTGACGGCTCCGCCGACCTGTTCCGCATGAAGCCGGATGGCAGCAGCCTTGAACGGCTGACCGATAACCCGGCCTATGACGATCAGGCGTCGTTTTCGCCAGACGGAAAGCACCTCGTGTTCGTCACCACGAGGAGCGGCGGCACCGCCGACCTGTGGACGCTGGATCTGGCGACGCGGCGCGCGAAAGCGTTGACGTCAGGTGCCGGCGGCGATTTCCGTCCGTCGTGGTCGCCCGACGGAAAATGGATTGCGTTCTCGTCGGACCGCGAGAGCAACCTGCCCTTCGCGCACGGACGGTGGGAGCATCTGCAGCTTGCGGACATCTACGTCATCCGCCCCGACGGTTCGGGCCTGAAGCGCATCACCGCTCATGGGGATTTCTGCGGTAGTCCGAAATGGACGCCTGACAGCCGGCGCGTGATCGCGTACTGCATGACCGCCGAGCAGACATTGGACAACCGCCGCGCACAGCCGGAGCATCCGGAAGACACACGGTTCATCTCGATCGACCTTGCGACCGGCGCTGCAACAGACGTCTCGAGCGGCCCAGGCGTGAAGTTCAACCCGTCGGTGCTCGCCGGCGGCGCGGTCGCGTACATCCGCAAGGACGGCAGCGACACGTCCGGCATCTACTACGCAGGCGGCGCGCGCGGACCGAAAGGCGATATTCGCGCGGCATCGTGGTCGCCCGACGGCGGGCGCGTCGTCTTCCACAGGCGGCTCACGGCGGCACCGCCCGTATGGAAGAAGACGTTCAGCCGCAACGCGAATTACGACATGACGCTGACCAGCATCATGCCGTCGTTCAACCCCGCCGGCGACCGATTCGTCTTCGCGCGCCGCACGCCCGGCGCCATTCTCGGCGCGAGCATCGCGGTTGCCTCGCCAGGCGTCGACAAGTTCGACGTCGTCTATCAGGATCCGAAGCGGAACATCATGGGACCGGCGTGGTCCCCGAGCGGCGACAGGATCATCTTCGGCATCGGCGTCTACAACGCGTTCTACAACGGCTTCCAGGGGCTGTTTCTCAAGCCGGAAGATCGCGCGGAAGGCGGAGCGCAGATCGCGATTGTCAGTCCCGACGGCAGCGGCTTCCGCGAGGTCACAACCGGGCCGAACAACAACGGCTTCCCGTCGATGTCGCCCGATGGCAAACGATTCGTCTACCGGACGTTCGGCCCCGAGGGCGACGGGCTGCGAATCATGGACCTGGAGACGCGTGTGGTGACGAAGCTGACGAGCGGCTACGAGAACTTCCCGCTCTGGTCACCTCGCGGCGATTTGATCATGTTTTCGCGTCAGGCGCAGGGCGACTACGAGATCTACACCATCAAACCCGACGGCACCGGACTCAAACGGCTCACCTTCTCACACGGCAACGATGCGCACATGGCCTGGTCGCCCGACGGTCGACAGATTGTGTTCGGGTCCACTCGCCTGGGATTCAAGGACGAAGCCGTTTACACCGATGCACCGCAGCCGTACGGCGAGCTCTTCGTGATGCGATACGACGGAACGAACGTCGAACAACTGACGGATAACCAATGGGAAGACGGCACGCCCGCGTGGCAGCCGTCGCCGAAGATCGTCTCGCGTCGTTGACCGTCGCGCTCCCGGCGGCCGACTCCGAAGGCACAGGATCGGACGGGATACTCCGTCGCTCTGCGAGATGACAATCGGGGCAAAACCGCCGGCCGAAGTCACGATCGGGCCATCGTTGGTTCGGGCCCTGCTTCACGAGCAACACGCCGATCTGGCGGACTTACCGCTGATCGATATCGGCGAGGGCTGGGACAACAAGCTGTTCCGCTTGGGCGACGACCTCGCCGTGCGCATTCCCCGCCGCGCCGCTTCGGCAGCCTTGATCGAACACGAGCAGCGGTGGCTTCCCGGATTGTCCCGGCGATTGCCTCTGCCGGTGCCCGTGCCGCTTCGTATTGGTCGTCCTGGCTCGGGGTTCCCGTGGTCGTGGTCGGTCGTACCCTGGTTCATCGGCGAGAGCGCGATGCGTGCTCCACCGCACGACCCTTTGCCAATGGTCGTGGCCTTGGAGCAGTTTCTTCGCGCCCTCCACCAACCTGCCCCTGACAACGCTCCACACAATCCATGGCGAGGTGTGCCCCTTGCGAGTCGTGCGGAGAGGGTGCGGGAACACGTCCGGCAGCTCAACGGACTCGTAGACGAACACGCCGTACTTGTTCTGTGGGAGCAGGTCGTTTCGGCGCCCCCATGGTCGGGACCACCATTGTGGATACACGGCGATCTTCACCCCGGCAATCTGCTCGTGAGCCGCGGCCGGCTTGCGGCCGTGATCGACTTCGGCGATCTGGCTGCTGGCGATCCTGCCACGGACCTGTCGGTATTCTGGATGTTGCCACCGTCGGCACGGTCGATCTTCGAAGCATCGAGACGCCGGGAATTCGATCCGATCGGCGAAGACACGTGGATACGCGCACGGGGTTGGGCAGTCGCGCTGGGACTGGCGTATCTGACCAGCTCCAGGGACGATCCGGCGATGAGTGCACTGGGACGGGCGACGATCGATGCCGCCCTGAACGATACCCGCTGAGGGGTCGCGGCCTATGGAACCGCGTCGTAGTGCGGACGGTTGAGGAAGGTGCTCAATCGATCCGGCGGCATGGTACCCTTCGGAACAAATTTCTGAAGCCGCCTGCCTGTCACTTCGCTCGTGTAGATATTGCCCATCGGGTCGACGGCAAGCGAGTGGAACGAGGTCCACTCTCCGGGTGCATGGCCGGCGCGTCCGAAACCTCCGATGATCGTCCTGCTCGCCATCTCATAAATCCAAAGCACGGAGTTTCCGTGATCGTTGATGTACATGAAGCGGCTGTCCGGTGAGAAGTCGAGATCGCTCGACGACCCGAACTCACCCGACCCGGGCTTCACCTCGATGATCTCTTTCAGGCTGCCCATCCGATCGAAGACCTGAATTCTGGCATTGCCGCGATCGCACACGTACAGAAGGCCCCGGTTGAGAACGACACAGTGAGGATGGCCGCCATCGGGCGGTGAGAACTGCCCGGGTCCTGTACCTGCCGAACCCCATTGGCGCAGGTACTGACCGTTTCGATCGAACACGACGATGCGGTGGTTGCCGTATCCGTCGGCGATGTAGATGTCGCCGTTGGTCGGGTCGACGGCCATATCGGCCGGCTGATTCAGGAGCGTATGACTCGCGTTCAAACCCGGATTGCCGCATTTACCATCGGGCCCATCGCATTTCCCCTTCGTTCCGATCTGCATGAGCATTCTGCTGCCGTCGCGAGTCCATTTCTGAACGATGCCGTCTCCCGAGCCGCCAAGCCAGAAGTTGTTTTCGTGATCGAAAAGGCACCCGTGCAGTCCCTCCGGCAGCACGCTCCGATCGCCCCATGCCTTGACGACGTGGCCGGACGGATCGAACTCGATGATCGGAGGAGCCGACTTCAACGTGAGCGACTTCTCGATCGGGAGCATGTTCCCGCGGTTCAGCGAGACCACGTTGCCCTTCGCGTCAGTACACGTGGCCCCCATCTCTTCGGTAACCAGACGATCGGTGACCCAACTCCGTGGTCCCGGCTTTGGCCAACCAGGTTCCACCACGAAGCGCGGCACATGCCGTCCGCCGCCGGACTGGGCGTTCACCGCCCAGATACCAGCGACGAGGGCCAGCACGAGCCCGACGAAATACGTCCATCGCACGTGTTTCATCTCGCGGCCAACGCGATGTCGCAGCTCACCAGACACGGGCTCTGCCCACTCTTGTCCAAATTAGCCGAATGAAAAAGGGGTTGAACGCGCCGAGTATGCTGATGGCCGAGTTGCCACACCCACCATCTCACGCTCGGAGAGCCAACCCCTATGACAAGATTCTGCAGCATCTTCACCCAATTGCTCCAGCTTTTTCCACGCACCGATTTTCAGCGGGCGGTGCGAGAGACACGCGCAGAGCGCCATGCGCGTGGCTTCGACTGTTGGACCCAATTCGTGGCGATGCTGTTTTGCCATCTCGGGCGCGCGCACTCGTTGCGCGAGATCTGTGGCGGGTTGGCGAGCTGCGAAGGCAAATTGCAGCATCTTGGGGTGGGGCGCGCCCCGAAACGCTCGACCTTGGCGTACGCCAACGAGCATCGGCCGTGGACTCTGTTTCAGGCCGTCTTCTACCAACTGCTCGAGCAGTGTCGCGCGGCCGCGGGCCCACACCGCTTTCGTTTCAAGAACAAGCTGCTGAGTCTCGATGCGACCGTGATCGAGCTGTGTGTGGAGGCCTTTCCCTGGGCGGTCTTTCAACGGACCAAAGGGGCGGTGAAGCTGCATTTCACCCTCGATCACGACGGGTGTCTGCCCACCTTCATGGTGCTGACCGCGGGCGACCGCCACGAAGCGCCGATCGCGCAACAGCAGCGGTTTCCGCCGGGGACCATCCTGGTCTTCGACAAGGCCTATATCGCCCTCGCCTGGTTCGCGACCCTGACCGCGGCGGGCGTCTATTTCGTGACTCGGCTGAAGCGCAACACCATCTACACCGTGCTCGACGAGCGCACGCCGCCGCGCCACCGGGGCATTGTGGCCGACCAGATCATCCGCTTCTCGGGCAAGGGCTCGCGCACCAAGGCGCCCGCGCGCTTGCGGCGCGTCGTGCTGGCGTTGCCCGACGGCGAACCCTTGGAGTTCTTGACCAACCACCTGACCTTGGGGGCGTCGACGGTCGCCGCGATCTACAAAGAGCGCTGGCAGATCGAGCTCTTCTTCAAAGCCTTGAAGCAGCATCTGCGCGTGAAGACCTTTGTGGGGTGCTCGGCCAACGCGCTCCACACGCAGATTTGGACCGCACTCATTGCCCTGCTGCTCCTCAAATACCTGCAGCTGACAGCTCGCTTCGGCTGGTCGCTGTCGAATCTCGTCGCCCTGCTGCGCATGAACCTCTTTGTGTACCGCGACTTGTGGGCCTGGCTCGACGAACCATTCACACCACCACCGGTGCTCGCCGATCCCATCCAACAGGCGCTGCCGCTCAGCTAATTTGGACAGCATCGGGAGGTGTCGTCGGGCGCATTCCCCAGGATCGATGGATTCTTCGCATGAACTCGTCGCGCGTAACTATCAGATTCGGCTAATTTGGACAGCAGTGGGCAGAGCCCTTCACTGGTTAGACCGCGGCAGTACCACGATAGGGAAAACTCGCGACCCATCAGAACGCAGCGGGCAAGAACTCCCAACGCCCGCTACGCGACTTCTCACG
>DASYQV010000366.1:0-8995 GCA_036005125.1 Vicinamibacterales bacterium | reverse complement strand
GCGGCAACGAGTCCACGGCAACTGAGGTTCGCGTGTCACGACCACCATCAGCCACTTGATCGTTTTATTTGATGGGCCTACCCATGCTGATCTCGATATTCGACGCGAAACGGACATGGCGGTACACGATCGTGACCATGGCCATTGCAGTGGCTGTGGGAATCGGCGGCGTGCGATCGGTCGCGCAACAGGGCGGCGGTCAGAAGGCGGGCCGGCTGAACAAAGTGATCGAGGCAGTGGAGGCAGGCCGGGCAGCCGTTGGCGGTCAGGACTGGCGCTTCATCGACATGGAGCACGGACCTTTCAGCATGGACCTGCTCGAATCCACGCTGGCCCAGATGGGCAAGGACAGGGACGCCAGTGGCCGGCTGAAGCTCACCCCGCTCGTGCGCATCCCGCTCGAAGGGGACGAAGACTTCAAATGGGCCGTCAAGCAGGTGCTCGACGCCGGCGCGTTCGGCATCGTGCTGCCGCACGTCGATACCGCAGAGGAAGCCGCGAAGCTGGTTCGCACCATGCGTTACCCGCCCACACGCGATTCCAAGTACCAGATGCCGCGCGGCGAACGCGGGTGGGGACCGGGTCGGGCCGTTCGCCTCTGGGGTCTGGACACGCCCACATACCACAGCAAGGCCGACGTCTGGCCGCTCAATCCGAACGGCGAGCTTTTCGCCGTGGCGATGATCGAATCGGGCGAAGCCGTGAAGAACATCAGGGCGATTCTCAAAACGCCTGTGAGCGCGATCCTGGTCGTTCCTGGTGATATGAACATCGATCTGGGCCTCGGACCGCGAGGCGACAAGAATTCCCCTGAGGTTGACGAAGCCTATCAGACGGTCCTCAGGGCGTGCCAGGCGCAAAAACGCGTCGTGTGCGGATGCGCGGACAGCCGGAGCAACATGAAGACGCGGCTGGACGAAGGGTGGAAGTTCTTCCTGCCGCTTGGTGGATGAAACCGGGCTTACGTCGCGCAGTTCGTTCGTAGGCCGCAACCGTAGTCGCGGCGAACGTCTCGCTCGCCGGGTCTAAAGACCCGGCCGACGTACGAGGCCGTGGCCGATCGGGAAGAGACCGGGGAGCGCGACAGGCAATCGTCCGCCGATCGGCGCCTCGCCGGCGATGGCACGGGCGGCTGATCCCTCGGCGAGATCGTAATAATCGTACGTCAGCACCATCGCCGGCAGCTCCGGAAGGAATGTTGCCACGTACGGGTTGCCGAAGAGGATCGCGACAAACGGCGTGTTCGCCGCGCGCGTACGGCGTGCGAGGTCGTTGAGCAGCCGTGTGAGGGCTGGTGCCAGATCCATGCGGCCGCTGTATGCGGCGGTGCGTACGAACACGGCCGCGACGATCGCTTCGTAACGATCGGTCGTCGCCTGCACCAGGTCCAGCTCCGCCGCCGTGCTCCGATCCGACAGTTCCACCGCCATGAGACGCGGCCATCGCTTCCGCAGCTCCGGAGCCAACGTCCGACTCGGCGCTCCGATGCTCCACCCTGCCGGATAGTCGAGCACCGACAGGTAGAGGATGGACGCGTCGGCAGGCAACCGCAACGGTACGGTGTTGCGCTCGTCCTTCAAGAGCGTGATCGACCGCTCGCTCACCACCTGGGCGACGGCCCGATGCGCGCGCCCTCCAACCACCCTCGGCACATCCTCGAGCGCTACCTGTTTCTGCTTGTGAAGTCCGAGGCTCGCCTTCATGCGAAGGATCCGCTCCGCGGAGACGGTGATGCGCGCGTCGGTAAGACTCCCCGAATGCACAGCCGCCTTGATTGCCGCGAACGCCGCCGGCGTGTCACGCAGGTCAATCAGCATGTCGTGACCCGCCTGGATCGCACGCACGGCGGCCTCGCCCGGCGACAGCAACCGCGTGATCCCCTGCATCTCCATCGAGTCGGTGACGATCAATCCACCGAACGCGAGGTCGCGCCGCAACAAGCTCGTGACAATCGGCTGACTGAACGTCGCGGGCGTGTCAGGCGCCGGATCGAGCGCGGGCAGCGCGATGTGCGACGTCATCACGGCGCCGGCGCCGGCCTCGATGCCGGTCCTGAACGGCGGCAGCTCGATCTCGTCGAGTCGAGCGCGGGGTTGCGAGATGACGGGCAGACCAAGATGCGAGTCCACGTCCGTATCGCCATGCCCGGGGAAGTGCTTGAGCGTGGCGACCATCCCATGCTCCTCCAGACTGCGGACGTAACTCGCGACCATCGCCGATACATGCGCCGGTGTCCCGCCGAACGCACGCGTGTTGATGATGGGATTGCGGGGATTGCTGTTGACGTCGGCAACGGGCGCCAGGTTGACGTGCACGCCGATCGCCCGTCCTTCGAGCGCGGTAATCCGGGCGGCTTCGGCGGCCAGCCGCACGTCGCCGGTGGCGCCAAACGCCATCGCGCGCGGGAAGACGGTTGCGCCGGCGATCCGCATGCCGACGCCGGTCTCGAAATCCGCGGAGTTGAGGAGCGGAACCGACGAAAGCTCCTGCAGGCGGTTGAACGTCGACGCGGCCGCCAGCGGCTGTCCCAGCGTGGCCGCGGCATATCCCGGGTTGAGCAGCACGCCGGGGGTCGGTTGAGCTCCTCCGAACGCAATGAACCCGCCGACGTGTTGGTCGCGAACACGCCGTGCCAGCTCCTCGAAGGCATCGCTATCGGTCGGCAGATAGGTCGATGCGAGCTCGGGCACCAACATCTGGCCGATCCGCTCGTCGAGCGTCATCTGCTCCAGCGTCCGCTTCACCCATCGCGCGGCGTCGCGATCGAGCGCGGGGGCTGAGGCGAGCAACGGGACGCTGGCAACGAGCACGGCCGTGCGAAGCACGAGCGCCGCGTGTCGCCTGACACGAGCCACCGCGCCAGTATAATTCGGCTGTGAGCCAGCTCGAGCACAAACGGCAGGCGCCTCATACCGTCCGCTGCTTCGTCCTCACCGTGAGCGACACGCGCACGCCGGACACCGATTCGAGCGGCCGCGCAATCCGCGAGCTCCTGGCGGAGGCGGGCCATGAAGTTGCCTCGCACGCGATCGTCCGCGACGAGCCCGACCAGGTGAGGTCGGCCGTGCAGGCGCAGCTTGCCGATTCGAGTGTGCAGGTCGTCATCACCACCGGTGGCACCGGCATTACCTCGCGTGACGGCACGTTCGAGGCGATCGATCGGCTGCTCGAGAAGCGGTTGGATGGATTTGGCGAGCTGTTCCGCATGCTCAGCTTCCAGGAAATCGGTCCAGCCGCGATGCTGAGCCGGGCCATTGCCGGAACTGCGGCTCGAAAGGCGATTTTCGTGCTGCCGGGATCGGAGAACGCCGTGCGACTGGCGCTGACGCGCCTCGTGATTCCCGAGCTGGGGCACGTGGTACAACAGGTATCCAAATGACCACGAAGATGCGTCCCATCCGCGAAACGATCCCGCTCGACGAGGCACGTGCGCTGATTGACGCGCAGGTGAAGCCCCTGACGTGGACCGAGCGCGTGCCGCTTCGGGACGCGAACGGCCGTGTGGTGGCGCGCGACATCATCGCACCATTCGACGTGCCGCCATTCTCGCGGGCCGCCATGGACGGCTATGCAGTCCGCGCCGAGGACACGTTCGGCGCGAGCCGCTACGAGCCGAAGGTGCTCGAATGTCTCGAGCAGGTCTTCACGGGGCAAGTACCGTCGCGGGAGGTCGGCGCGGGCCAGTGCACCGAGGTCGCGACCGGCGCGCCGATGCCTGTCGGCGCAGACGCGGTGGTCATGGTGGAAGAGACCGACAAGGATTCGACGGGCATGATTCGCATCTTCACGCCCGTGTTCCCTCGCCAGTACGTCGGTCGACAGGGCGCCGATCTGACCGCCGGTCAGCCGGTGCTCACCTCCGGCGAGCTGCTGAACGCGAGCCGCGTTGGCGCGCTCGCAGCGATCGGTACGACGGAGCTCGAGGTCTACGCTCGACCGCGTGTGGCCATCCTCTCCACGGGCAACGAAATCGTCGATCCTGGTGAGCCGCTCGCGCCCGGTCAGATCTACGACATCAACAAGTTCACGCTGACGTCGATCGTCGCGGAGCACGGAGGCCTTCCGGAGCCGCACCGGACAGTCATCGACACGATCGACGACCTCTCACGCGCGGTTGACGAATGTCTCGAAGCCGACCTGCTCGTCTTTTCGGGCGGCAGCTCGGTCGGGGAGCGTGACCTCATTCTGGATGTGATCGCACAGAAGGGAGAGGTCCTCTTTCACGGTATTGCCGTGAAGCCGGGCAAGCCTACGGCCTTCGGTGTCGTCAGGGGCAAGCTCGTGTTCGGTATGCCGGGCTATCCGACGTCGTGTCTGTCGAATGCGTACATGCTTCTCGTGCCGGTGCTGCGCCGCATGGCGCATCTGCCCGTGTACCGTCTGCGCTCCATGACCGTTCCTCTCGGCCAACGCATCGTATCCACGACCGGACGACATCAGTTCTATACCGTGCGCATCGTCGACGGTGTAGCGCTGCCTGCGTTCAAGGCGTCGGGCGACATCACGAGCATGTCGCGCGCGGACGGATATATCGAGATCCCTACCCACACAGACATCGTCGAGAAGGGCGAGATTGTCGAAGTGAAATTGTTTTAGCGGGCCTCCGGCCCAAGAGGCCTCGGCCCGCTCGAGTTCACTTGAGCACCCGGAAACTTGACCCTGTAAGGTCAAGTTTCCGGTCCTCAAAGGGTTTTAGCGGCGCCGGACCACCATGATCGTCACGTCGTCCAATGGCGCGGCACTGCAGTGCTCGGTCAGGTCGCGGACCCAGGCCTTCACGAGGTCGTGAACACCCAGGCCGGTGCGCTCGCACGCGACGGCGCTCAGGCGGTTCAAGCCATACTCGCGATCTTGGGCGTCCACGGCTTCGGTTACGCCGTCGGTGCAGAGCACAAGCGACTCTCCGGAAGCGAGCCGCAGCCGTTCTGGCGCGAACCGCTCAGCGGAGAACAACCCGACCGGCAGCCCGTTCGCCTCGAGCAGTCTGACACCGTCCTCACGAATCACGAGTGGCGGCACATGACCAGCGTTGCAGATCTCGACCTCGCCATCCGCCGTGGCACGACCGCACACGAGCGTCGCGTAATGCATCGGAAGCGTGCTCTCGCAGAACACGCGGCTCGCACGCTCCATCAGTGTGGCGAGCGGCAATCCAACCGATATGAGCGCGCGCACCATCGCATGCAGGTGCGACATCAGCATGGAGGCGGCGACGCCCTTTCCGCTGACATCGCCGAGGAGAAAATACGTCGCTCCATCCGCCCCGATGACGTCGCAATAGTCTCCGCTGACAATCCGCGCAGGCTGATAGTGGTAGGCGAACTCCCAGCCGTCGAGCGTCTGGGCCGGGTTGGGCAGCAATCCACGCTGGATGCGCGTGGCGAGCTCGAGGTCGTGTTCGAGAGCGCGCTGCTCGACCGGCGTAAGATGATCGAGACAAAACCGTGTGAGCGGATCGGCGAGCAGACGATCGGCCTCGACCGGTTCGTGGCAGGTTTCGCACAAGCCGTACGTGCCAAGATCGAGACGCCCCAGCGCCGCGTCAACCTCGGCGAGCAGTTGGACGAGCTCCGGGCGCGGACCAAGCGCGGTAACCGCCGCCTCCAGCTTTCCACGACGATCGACAATCTGCTGCCGCGCGAGCGGCAGGGTGCTGACGTCCATGGCTCAAATCCTATCGATGTACGCCGAACGCGTCTATCCGCCGGTTGGCGTGATCAGCGCCGGCCGATCTTCCGTTCCCATTCCGGTTCGAGCAGATCTGCCGTGTGCAAGTCGAACGCGCCGGCGGTCCGCTCGTAGGAGCCGCGGAACTCGGCATGACACCGGTAGCAGACAGTGAGGTCGCGGAGGCGTCGATAGATCACAAGATCGATCAAGACGGCGGCCGCCAGGACCGAATACGCGATCAAGTCCTGCTTGAACCAGTAGAAAAGAGCGCTGACAAGCGCGCCGGCGACCACCAGCGCCAGGCCCATTTTCGGATCGAAGTCCTTGCGAACGTAGAAGTCGCGGCCGGCGCAGACGGGACACCGATCCACGCGCTCGTCGGATGTGACCGCCTCGCTGAGCTCGAGCGGAATCTCGCGGCCGCATCCGCCGCATGTGATCGCCGTCTGAGGGCCGCCCGCCGTAAACGGCAGCGCCGCGTTGCACCCCGGGCACCGCGCCGTGATGTGCATCGCTCTCACACCGCCAGCCCCGTCGACAGCAGAACGTAATTCGCCAACATCTCCCCGACCACGACCGTGAAGAGATCCACGTAAAGAATGCCCGTGGCAGACTGCGTCGACCGAAT
The DNA here is from genome assembly GCA_036005125.1 of Vicinamibacterales bacterium. Lineage (GTDB taxonomy): Bacteria > Acidobacteriota > Vicinamibacteria > Vicinamibacterales > UBA2999 > DASYQV01. Next base: position 2,697 of record DASYQV010000366.1, on the reverse strand, counting down.
CTTTGCCGTCTCCCACGTCAGATATCCCAGCACCGCCGGCGCCGCCAGACCGAACAACACGCGTTGCCAGAAAAAGATGCCGCCGACCGAGCTGATATACCGCATCAGCGATTGCCCCGTCGCAAGCGGCATCTCACGAGCGAGGACGAGAACGATGGCGACGATGACGATGCGGATCGCCAGCGTCACGAGGTGATATCGAACGAGCCGCTGCAAGTGCCCGACCTCGAGCGACGGCAGCACGAGATACCAGTGGCCGAGCACCATGGATGTGCACGTTCCACCGAGGAGGGCCGATGAGCTGATCGCGCTCAGTGCGGTCCATGTCGGCCCAGACACGGGCCGGGCCGCCGCGAGCCCATGAAGCACGACAGCGGTGCCGCCCGCGATAGACGCAATCGATGCAAGCGGGGGACGAAGCCAAGCCCACACGCGGCCGGCAATGATCCAGTAGAGGGCCAGGCAGGCCAGCGCGATGCCGAGCGCAGTGAGACTCCCTCGGTTTGCGACCTGCGCAGCGGCCGCGCCTTCACCCGGCCGGAACGCCAGCGCCGCGGCAATCAGCGCCGCGGCGAGGCCGGCATTGAATCGGAAGAACTTGACGCCCGCTTGCCGCGAGACGATCAGGAGCGTGAACGCAATACCTACTCCCAGATGCGCCAGGAACAGGTAGACGACGGCGGACACCCGAGCCTTACGTCCTCGCGCCCAGGCCCTTGCTCACTTCGTTCCAGTTCACGACGTTCCACCACGCGGAGACGTAATCTGGCCGGCGGTTCTGGTATTTCAAATAGTAGGCATGCTCCCAGACGTCGATGCCGAGGATCGGCCGCTTGCCTTCCATCAACGGGTTGTCCTGGTTCGGTGTGCTAACGATTGACAGCTTGCCGCCTTCATCGATCAGCCATGCCCAACCGCTGCCGAACCGCCCAACAGCTGCTTTCGCAAACTCTTCCTTGAACTTGTCGAAGCTCCCGAATGCGGAGTTGATCGCGCTTCCCAGGGCGCCGGTCGGCGCACCGCCGGCACCAGGCCCCATCCACTTCCAGAATTGGCTGTGGTTCCAGTGGCCGCCGCCATTGTTGCGGACAGCAGTGCGAATGGCTTCGGGAACGCTGTTGATGCCGCGGCACAACTCCTCGACGCTCTTGCTCTGAAGGTCGGGATGTTTCTCCAGCGCTGTATTGAGGTTGTTGATGTACGCCTGATGGTGCTTTCCATGATGAATCTGCATCGTCTGCGCGTCGATGTGCGGCTCGAGCGCGGCGAAGTCGTAGGGGAGCTTGGGCAGTTCGTGCGCCATGAGTTCCTCCTCGTCGGTGAGAACCTGCCTGTGAGTAACGAACGATCGTACTCAGAAAGGCGCGTGGATTACAACGGACGAGGACGTTCCGGATCAGTGGATGGACAACATCCGGTCGAGCGCCACCCGGTTCCAGTGCTTCTGCTGGTCGGGTACGACGATGCGGTTGTGGACGCGATCCTCGATCAGTTCCTCGAGGATCCACAGCAGGTGGTTTGGCGAGACCCGGAACATGGTCGAGCAGAGACAGCCGAACTGGTCGAGCGAGAGCACCGTCTTGTCCGGCGCAACTTCCTGCGCGAGACGATTCACCAGGTGAATCTCGGTCCCTACGGCCCAGACGGAACCCGCCGGCGCGCTCTTGACCTGCTTGATGATGTACTCGGTGCTGCCGTCGTCGTCCGCTTCCCGAACGACCTCCCACGGCACCTCGGGGTGGACGATCACGCGCACGCTGGGGTGCTGTTTGCGGATGTTTCGAATCTGCTGCACGCCGAACCGCGTGTGGACCGAGCAATGGCCCTTCCAGAGGATCATCCTCGCGCGCGCGACCTGCTCGACGTCCAGGCCGCCGAAGATCTCGTTCGGATCCCAGACAACCATCTCATCGAGCGGGATGCCCATCTTGTACGCGGTGTTGCGCCCCAGGTGCTGATCCGGCAGGAACAGTGTCTTCCCGCCGCGTGCGAAGGCCCACTCGAGAGTGGCCGCGGCGTTCGATGACGTGCAGACCGTGCCGCCGCGCTCGCCGACGAAAGCTTTGATCGCCGCGGCCGAGTTGATGTACGTCACCGGTACGACGTCGGTCATACCCATCTGCGTCAGCTCTTCCCAGCACATCTCGAGCTGATCGGGAGCGGCCATGTCGGCCATCGAACAGCCTGCCGCGAGGTCCGGCAGAATGACCTGCTGATGGGGAGCGCACAGCACATCCGCGCTTTCGGCCATGAAGTGCACACCGCAGAAGACAATGAAGTCCGCATCGGGACGCGAGGCGATCTGTCGCGCGAGCTTGAACGAGTCGCCGGTGTAGTCGGCGAACCTGATCACTTCGTCGCGCTGATAGTGATGCCCGAGGATCACGAGACGTTTGCCGAGCTTTGCCTTCGCGGCCTCGATGCGAACGTCCATGTCGGCGTCGGAAAGGCCGAGGTACTTCTCAGGCAGCGCCTGACGTTCGCCGATGTGTTGCTTCTCGTACTCGGTCAGCAGGGGGATGAGCATGGTCATCAAACCCGGAATCACGTCCCTTTGTGAAACATTTCGCAAAGTGCGGACATGAAAAAGGCCAAACTCCAACCGTTGAGCTATTGCCCCTGGAGCTTGGTCTGACGGGATTATAACGCCCCTGACCCGGCTATGCGAGGTCAGCCGGAAGATGGCCGGGGTCAGAA
>DASYQV010000365.1:0-15996 GCA_036005125.1 Vicinamibacterales bacterium | reverse complement strand
GTCTCGGCGTTCCCGCCGTTCGACTCTCACCGGGACGACGCCGCCATCTGGCTGTTCAGCGGGGGTACCACGGGACGGCCGAAAGCCGTCGTGCAGACGCATCGCTCCTTTGCGAACACGACGGCCCTCTACGGCCAGGGCGTGCTCGGCATCCGGCCGGAGGACATCACGATCTCGGTTCCGAAGCTCTTTTTCGGGTACGCGACCGGCTCGAACGTCTTCTTTCCGTTCTCGGTGGGTGCGTCGTGCGTGCTCTTTGCCGAGCGCTCGACGCCGGAGGTCCTTTTGGAACAGATCCGTCGGCATCGGCCGACGATTCTCATCAACGTGCCCACGATGGTTCAGCAGATGCTGGGCTGCGCGACCGCCTCGCGCGCGGATCTGGCGAGCCTGCGTCTCGCGACGTCGGCGGGCGAGGCGCTGCCGGCGGAATTGCACGAGCGGTGGATGGAGGCGTTCGGGATCGAGCTCGTCGACGGCTTGGGTACAGCGGAGATGTGGCACATCTTCCTGACGAATCGTCCCGGCGCGGTCGTGCCGGGCACGCTTGGCCGCGTGGTGCCCGGGTTCGAGGTCAGGCTGTGCGACGCCGACGGCCGCGAGGTGCCCGACGGCGAGGTCGGTGCGCTGTGGGTGAAGGGCGAGTCGCGCGCCCTCGGCTACTGGCAGCAGCTCGACGACACGGTGCGTGCGTTCCGCGGCGAATGGTATGTGTCGGGAGACATGCTGCGGAAGACTCCCGATGGCTGCTTCGTCTACTGCGGACGATCCGACGACATGCTGAAGGTCAGCGGCAAGTGGCTGGCCCCGGGCGAGCTCGAAAACTGTCTCGTGTCGCACCCGGCGGTGCGAGAGGTCGCCGTGGTGGGCGTGCGGAACGCCGACGGTCTGGTCAAGCCGTGCGCGTTCGTCGTAGCCGACGCGCCAACGCCTGCCCTTGGCGAGGAGCTGCAGGCGTACGCGAAGTCGAAGCTGGAGCCCTACAAATATCCACGTGAGGTGATCTTTCTCGACAAGCTCCCCCGCACGCATCTCGGCAAAGTCGACCGCGCCGCCCTCGCTCGATCGCAGGAGATGTAGGGTCAGACCGGGGTCAGAACGGGGTCAGACCAGGGTCAGAACGGGGTCAGAACGGGGTCAGAACGGGGTCAGAACGGGGTCAGAACGGGGTCTGACCCTGGTGACGGAGCGACTCAAGGTACGCAGAAATTGCCGGCGCCTGGCTCGGATTTCGCACTCACTCGCGCCGGAGGCACCATATGGCCGAGCAGAACCGCGAGGAACAGATACGGCGCGACGAGGTCGGCAAGTCGGGAATCTATCCGGGCAGCGGTCCATATCCCGAAGGCGACGCAGGGGTGATCACGCCGGGCGAGATCAATAGAGACCGCACGGCGGAGGAATCCGCCATCGAACAGAGCGACGAGCTCAAGGATAGCGAGCGGTTGCCGCGCAAGGGAGACGACGTGGACGAGGTGGCGGAATGAGCTCGTCCGCGCGCGTCTAAAGACCGCGCCTATACTGAACCTGCCAGTGCAGCCGCGGGTCTTCAGATCCGCGGTCCTGCGCTACCTTCGCACCAGCGCGAGCATGATGCCAGCAATAGCCAGATCCGTGAAGACGTGCGCGACCCACGGAGCGAGCAGACCACCGGCACGGCGACGCAACGCGCCAAGCAAAAGACCGTAGACGAACGCGAGCCCGACGCCGACCACGCCGCGCGGGAAGCCTCCCTGCAGGTGCAGCGCGCTAAAGGCAATTGCCTGTAGAAACACGGGGAGAGCACTCGCCTCCGCTCGCTCACGATCCAGGCGAGCGTCGGTGAGGCTCATCGACGCGCGTGCGGCGCGAACGCGGCCTGCACCGAGCGTGGCGTCAAGCGCTCCAAGCAGAAGGCCCCGATACGCGCCCTCTTCGATCGCTGCGTTCAGCATGGAGAACACCACAGCGCCCGGCACGAGGAGCCAGAGCGGTTGGTCTCCGACATAGGTCCGCACGAGATCGCCGAGATCGGGCTTCGCGACCGCGTACCACATGAGCAGGGCGACCGCGGCGAGTCCGGCAATGCCTGCAGCCAACGCGAAAAGGGACTTGTTGAGCGCACCCCGTTGAAACCATACGGTCGCCTCGCGCAGCCACGGAACCCGCCAGAGCACGAGGGCGCAAATCAGGAACGCCAGAGAGAAAACCACCTGCTGCGGACCAACGCCCGCGATGCCGAGGACGACACACGCGACGGACAGAATTCCTACCGATGTCGGCGCAAGGGCTCGGAGGCGCCAGGCGACGATGGTGAGCACGACGATCGCAATGGCAACCGGCGCCGCCGCAGCAAGCGACACCAGCGGGGCGATCGTAATCAGGGCCGTGAGCGCGATGACGAGAAATCGCTGAGTACGCAGTCCCCTCGCCTCGGGCGTCAAGGCTTGAGACCAAGTTCCTGCAGGACTACCCGATCGAAATCCCATAAGAGCGTCTCACGTCCCGAGTACGGGCCCGGCTGGTACGCGCGCGACGAGATGCCCGCCTGCGCCAGCTCGGAGATGTGCCAGTCCTCGCGGTTCGTCAGTTCCCAGAAGTCGACGGCATCGCGGAATACGAAGTCGGGCCGCGCGATCTCAGCGGGATCGAAATGCCACTCGGCCACGAGCTCGGTCCGGTCGGCCGCCTGCGGCCACAGCGTGACCGTCATCATGTAGTCCGGGTTCAGCGTGAGCAGCAGGTTCGGATAGATCGAGAAGTACGAGCCCATCGCCTTCTCCGCCTCGCCGAGGCCAGGCAGATACCGGCGCCGCAGCTTGCCGTCCATGCTGAGCGTCTCGACTCCCTCCTTGAAGCCCATCGTGCCGCCGCAGTACGTCGGTTGCGACGCGTCATTATGGGCGCCCAGATAGTGATGCATCTTGTTCAGGAGCGGATGCAGGACCGGGCAGTGCAGGCACTCGTTGTAGTTCTGGACGATCAGCTTCCAGTTAGCCCGCACCTGGTACACCGTGCGGTGTACCAGGCGCAGCTCCTCCATCCGCCACGGACGAAACTTCTCAGGCAGTGATGAGAGTTGTAGGCGGAGCGGACGCGGCGAGGACGAGACGTTGATGAAGATGTGCCCGTCCCACTCGTCCACGGCCACGGGCCGCAGTGGATAGTCGCGCCGGTCGAACCCGTCGACCTCGTCCATGTGCGGCGCACCGATCAGACGTCCGCCGAGGTCGTACGTCCATGCGTGATACGGACACTGAATGGATCCGGCGAACGAGCCGCAGCTCTCCTCGCAGATGCGTGTGCCCCGATGACGGCAGACGTTGTACATCGCGCTGATGCGACCCTCACCATTCCGCACGACGATGATGCTCTCGCCGCACACATCGCGCAGGAAGTAATCGCCGCTCGCCGGGATCTGATCGGCGCGGCCGGCGCAGATCCATTTGTTGAAGAAGAAATGTTCAACCTCGCGGCGGAAGTGATCGGGATCGGTATAAAACCGCGCGGGCAGCGTCGTGCGAGTCATACCAGATCATAAGGTGGGATCAGGCATCAGGCAGCCTTGGGCCCGAGACGGCCCTGATGCCTGATCGCTGATCCCTGATGCCTTCGTCGATCTCCAGTCCGACGGCGCGCATGAGCGCGAGCGCGTTGCTGCGTCTCACGGGACCCGGCTTCAACCGATAGTCGAAGTGGATCTCGCCCCCTTCGAACGTGTCCTCGAAGTGCACGTTGACGGCGTGCGGCGCGAGGTCGTCGGCGACAGCGGCAAGTGCGAGGTCGTGCGTCGTGATGAGGCCCACCGCGCCGCGATCGAGGAAGCTCCGAAGTACACCGATCGACCCGATGAGGCGGTCGTGCGAGTTGGTGCCGTGGAAGAGCTCGTCGAGGAGGAACAGCAGCGGTCCGCCGTTTGCGACGTCCCAGAGCCGCCGCAGTCGGGTGATCTCCGCGAAGAAACGCGACCGTCCTTCCTGGAGCGAGTCCTGGATTCTCAGCGTCGCCCCAATCGCGAGCGGCGTCAGCTCCAGGCGCGCAGCGCGCGCGGGCGCTCCCGCTAGGGCGAGCACGGCGTTGATTCCGACCGTCCTCAGCAGCGTGCTCTTGCCAGACATGTTGGAGCCGCTCACGACCAGCAGTCGCGTCTCGCCGGCGAGGCGCACGTCGTTGGGAACCATCCGCGTCGCCGACAGCAGCGGATGACCGAGCGCGTCGCCATCGAACGTCGCCGGCGGGGACTCGAGGATTGTCGGCCACGTGTCATGGGGGTGCTCGTAGCGGTAGGCGCCGACCGAGCTCAACGCCTCGAACTCGCCGACCGTCTGGAGCCAGCCGCCGACTGCATGAGCGTGATGTCGCTTCCAGGCCTCGATGGCAAACGCCAGGTGAGTCCCCCAGAGCAGCGCCGCTGCAAACGGCGCGAAGAACTGGTTGTGCTGCCAGTCGTGCAGCTCGGACAGGCGATGAAGGCGTGCGATCGCGCGCGAGGCCGGCACGCCATCGGTATCGAGCGAGGCCCGCAGCATGGCCAGCCGCGCCGCGTCGAAGCGTTCTGCCTCGAGCCGCTCGAGGACGTGCGCGAGGATGTCCATGTCTCGCGCCGGCTGTTCGGACGCGTGCAGCACGCGATCGACGCGTCGCCGCAGTGGAAACGTGAAAAGTATTTCGGCCGCGACGACGGTCAGGAAAGGCTCGGCGATCCCTCCGACGACCCACACGACCGCCGTGACAAGGGCCGCTGCCGTCAGGACCGCTGCGACGATGCGCGGCGTGGTCGACTCGAGGACTGGCGGCATGCCGGCCCACTGCAGCAGTGCCTCCGTGTGGACGCCCGCACGGACGTCGGTGCCCGCAAGGGCAAGGTGCTCGCGAAGATCGAGCCGGGGCGCCAGCTCGTCGACGGCCTGCTGGCGCGCACGGATGGCGTCGGGGGCGGCCGGCGCCAGGAGCCAACCGGCAAGCGTTTCCTCGCCCGTCCGCGTTCGCGCAATCGACAGCAGCTCGAAGATCGACCCGCGGCCGAACAGGTCGAGGTCGTTTGCGTACAGATGGTCGTCGTTCCGGAAGCGGTCGCCCGGTTCCCCGGTACCGACCCAGCGGTCCTCGAGCCGCGCCTGGCCGCGCTCGTAGAATGCAATCGCGCGGGCGGCCGCTTCGCGTATGCGAACGACACGATCGTGCCGTGCGATGAGCCAGCCGAACACCACGACCGGCACGATGAGCCAGGCGCCCGAGATCGCCTTGACCCAGAACGCCAGGAGCGCGAGAACCGCCGCGGCTCCAAACACCGCAAGGCGCGCGTAGCTCAGTCGCGCATCGCGCGCACTGAGATCCGCATGGGTGTGGCGGCGGTCCTCAAGTCGTCGTCTGTACTCGTCGGCGGGACTCGCATCCGGCATCGGCTGCTTCAGGCTTCGGACAGACGCATCCTGGGCTTTGCCACCTCCGGAAAATATCCCGTCGCTTGAGGCGCCGCCAGGAGCGGCTCGTTGAGATAACGCACCAGGCGCGCGACCTGACGGAACACTCTCACGATCTCCGGATAGAAGTTCGGATCGCAGGCAAAGTCCGCCGGATACTCGCGGCTCGCCAGGAATTGACGGAAGCGCAGATAGTGCGCGGCGGGATGATCCTTCGCGAAGCCACGTGGCACGCGCGTGAGCTGCTCCCCGTGCAGCTCGCCAGCAGCTGCGATGAACTCCCTGGATTCGACGATCCGCCGCAGCTGCTGATGCGTGCCCGCGATGTGCTCGCGGATCGCCTGCAGCTCGGACGTCTCGGGCATGTAGAGGCCACCGCCACACCAGACCCAGCGGGGGGCGACCTCGAGATACAGGCCCGCGCCTCGCTTGCCCATCGTTCGATTTGGAAAGTGCGCGGCCACATTGGTCTTCAACGGCGTCTTGTCGGCGCTGAAGCGCGTGTCACGGTAGACCCTGAAGAGCGACACTTTGGGATCGGCCACGAGCTCCGGCGCAAAACGGCGGAAGTCGTCGGCCAGGCGCGCGACCAGCGCAATCATCGGTTCGCGGACGTGCTGCTCGTACTCGCTCTTCCGGGCCTTGAACCACTCTCGGTCGTTGTTGCGTTTGAGCGCACGAAGGAACGCGAGCGTCTTTGGGGTGAATGGCATTGGCCGAGTATACAATCACCTCTTGAAGTAGTTTCGGAGTCACATTGGCCAAGGCCAGATCCCGCAAATCAACTCCTTCGCTGTTCGATCTCGACGAAACGCCCGAGTTACCCGCCGCCCCTCCGCCGCCCCCCGGCCACGGGCCCGAGGCCGTCGCGCTTCACGAGGCCGCGCAGAGCCGCTATCTCAACTACGCGTTGTCCGTCATCACCTCGCGCGCACTGCCCGACGTGCGTGACGGATTGAAGCCGGTGCAGCGCCGCATCCTCTACACGATGTGGCAGCAGAACCTGACGGCCGACGCCAAGCACCGCAAGTGCGCGAAGGTCGTCGGCGACGTCATGGGGAGCTATCACCCGCACGGCGACGTCCCGCTCTACGAGACGCTCGTGCGGATGGCTCAGCCGTTCTCGCTGCGGTATCCCCTCGTGGACGGATCGGGAAATTTCGGATCGCTCGACGGCGACAGCGCCGCCGCGATGCGCTATACGGAATGCCGGCTCGCGCGCCTCTCCGACGAGATGCTCAGCGAGATCGATCAGCGGACGGTCCATTTCCGTCCGAACTACGACGGCACGCGCACCGAGCCGGTGGTGCTTCCGGCTCGCATTCCGAACCTGCTGATCAACGGCGCCACCGGCATTGCCGTCGGCATGGCCACCAACGTCCCGCCGCACAACCTCGGCGAGGTGTGCACGGCGCTCATCAAGCTGCTCGACAACGACGAGCTGAGCACCGCGCAGTTGTGCCGCTACGTCAAAGGACCTGACTTTCCAACCGGCGGCCAGATCCTCAACTCACCCGAGGAGCTGAAGCAGATTTACAAGACCGGTTCGGGCACGATTCGTCTGCGGGCGGCGTGGGAGGAAGGCCCGACCACGCGCGGCGGCCGGACGATCTACATCACCAGCATTCCCTATTCGGTGAACAAGGCGGCGCTCGTCGAGCGCATTGCCGATGTCGCGCTGTCGCGCAAGCTGCCGCTGCTCCTCGACGTCAAGGATGTCTCGACTGACGATGTGCGGATCGCGCTCGAGATCAAGAAGGACGCGGATCCCCAACTGGTCATGGCGTACCTGTTCAAGAACACGCCTCTGCAGACCAGCTTCATCGTCAACCTGACGTGCCTGATCCCGACCGAGAACCTCGAGGTCGGCCGTCCCGAGCGCCTGGATCTGAAGGCGATCCTCTGGCACTTTCTCCACTTCCGTCTCGACGTCGTCACCAACCGTCTCGAGCACGAGCTCGACGCGCTCACGAAGCGCATCCACATCCTCGAAGGGTTCGAGAAGGTCTTCGATGCGCTCGACGAGATCATCAAGATCATCCGCAAGTCCGAGGGCAAGGCGGACTCGGCGGAGAAGATCATGAAGCGCTTCAGCCTGGATGCCGAGCAGACGGACGCGATTCTGGAGCTGAAGCTGTATCGGCTGGCGCGCCTCGAAATCCTCGTGATTCAGAACGAGCTGGCGGAGAAGCGCAAGCGGTCGCGTCAGATCACGGCGCTCCTGAAGAACGAGGAGGAACGCTGGAAGGTCGTTCGCGACGAGATCGAGGACATTCACAAGGTCTATTCGGGCAAGGGCGACAAGCGCCGCACGACGATCGAGACCGCCGAGGAGGTCTCCTTCACCGAGCACGACTTCATCGTCGAGGAAGACAACGTCGTCATCGTCTCGAGGGACGGCTGGGTGAAGCGGCAGAAGGAAGTGCGTGACGTGTCCACCACGCGGCTTCGCGAGGGCGATGCGGTGCTGGCGGTGCTGCAGGGGAGCACGCGCGCGACGGCCGTGTTCTTGTCGAACTTCGGCGCGGCGTATACGTCACGGATCGTCGATGTGCCGGCGTCGACCGGCTACGGGGAGCCGATCCAGAAGCTGTTCAAGCTGCGCGATGGCGAGCGCGTCGTGGCGGCGCTCAGCCTGGACCCGCGCGTGGTCGGCGATATCGCCACGCGCAAGGAAGGCGAGCCGCCGCCGGTACACGCGATAGCGGTGACGAGCGACGGCTTCAGCCTGCGGTTCAGCCTCGAGCCGTTCGTCGACACGAGCACGCGTGCCGGCCGCCGGTTCGCCCGGCCGTCGAAGGACGCGGAGGTCGTCGGGGTCGAGAAAGTGACTGGCAAGGAAATCGTCATCGCGGCCACGCGAGAGGCGCACGCGATGCTCACGCGCGCGGATGAGATCAATTACCTGTCCGGCCCGGGGAAGGGAGTCATCCTCATGAAGCTCACGTCGGAGGAGGACGCCGTGCTCGGCTTCCGCACGGCCACGGGAGAGCGCGACCTGCTGCGCGTCGAGACCAGCCGCGGCGCGGAGGTGACGATCAGTCTCGGGAAGTATTCGCCGACCGGCCGTGGCGGCAAGGGGCGCGAGCTGCTGCAGCGCGGCCAGTTCGCGAGGGTGATCCCGAATGAGGTGGAGAACCCGCAGCCGATCGGCGGCGAGTAGCCGGGGTCAGACCGGGGTCAGAACGGGGTCAGACCGGGGTCAGAACGGGGTCAGAACGGGGTCTGACCCTGGTGACGGGTCGACTCAAGGTACGCAGAAATCGCGTTGTCATGACGCCGCAGGTGGCAAGTTCTGATGCGGCATATCCTTGACGTTCGCTATTGGTCGGACCATTGATACGCAGCGGCTCAAGAGGTTATATGCGTCATCACCGTGGTCTGACCCCGGTCTGACCCCGAGCTCCATGCTGCTTCGGACCGTTCTTCTGCTTCTCGTGGCCGCGGTCGTTCTCAAGCTGCTCGTGCCGCGGCTCGAGCCGTTCCTCGTCTTCTTCCCGTCGAAAGGCGAGCACGATACGCCGGGACACCTGGGCATTCGATATACGACGCTCGGGCTGCGCACGTCCGACGGCCAGGAAATCGTGGCGTGGCAGCTCGAGCCGGACCAGGCGAAAGCCGACATCGTGTACTTCCACGGCAACGGCGGCAACCTGTCACTCTGGCTTCCAGTGTTCGCCACTCTGCATCAGCTCGGCTACCGCGTGCTGGCGATCGACTATCGCGGCTACGGCCGCAGCACCGGCACGCCGTCGGAGGAGGGCATCTACCGCGACGCGGAAGCGGCGGTTCGCCATGCCGCCGCGCATCGTGCCCGACCCGAGCGTCCGCTCGTCTTCTGGGGCCGTTCGCTCGGCGGGCCGGTTGCGGCGGCTGCCACACGCGTCGTGCAGCCCGACGGACTGATTCTCGAAAGCACCTTCGCGCACAAGGCCGCGGTCCTGCGATCTCATCCCGTACTGCGCGCGTTGAACGCCTTCGCGAGCTATCGCTTTCCCACCGCGGAGCTGCTGCGCGACTTCCGGCAGCCGACACTCGTTCTGCATGCCGAAGGCGATACGATCATTCCGTTCCCGCTCGGACGCGAGCTCTTCGACCGGTTGTCGAGTCCCAAGCGCTTCGTCACCATTGGAGACGCCGATCACAATGATTTCTTTGAGACGACGAACGCCGGGTACTGGCAGCCGATCGTCGAATTCATCGACGCGTTGCAACCATGCGCGCGATCACCTCATCGATCTGGCGACGGGACCTTGCGCGTATAATAGAGAGACCGCAGACGACACCCGGGACCTCCGCTGTTGATGTCGCCGACACGGCAATCCTCCTCGATGAACGCGACGCACCCAGGTTCGTCGAACCAGCGGCGCCCCCAGACCCGGCAGCACGCCAATGAACGTTACTGACACACGACTGAAGATTGCGGTTTTCATCGACTTCGACAACGTCGAGATCGGTGTGAAATCGACCATCGGCGGCCAATTCGACATCGGCCTCGTGCTCGAGGCCATCAAGGAGCGCGGCGAGATCGTCACTAAGATCGCGTACAGCGACTGGAAGCGCGCGGGTGATTACAGCCGCCTCCTCACGCTGCACGCCATCCGGATGGTCCAGCGCAACCTCACGCCCGGCGGCGACAAGAACGGCGCCGACATCACGATGGCGCTCGATGCCCTGGAGATGGCCTTCACCCACGATCACATCAACGCGTTCGTGATCGTCGGGGGCGACAGCGACTTCATCTCCCTTGTTGAAAAACTCAAACAGTACGATCGCAAAGTCATCGTCGTCGGGGGACGCCAGTTCACGAGCGTGACGATGCAGCGGAACTGCCACGAGTTCATCGCGTACGAGAACCTCATGGGCAGCAGCCGCGGCCGGAGCATCGAGCGGGGAGCGCGCCCCGCCGCCACAAGCTCGATCGCGCAGGCGCTGCCGGTCGTCAAGCGGGCGTTGAAGGTGCTGTCCGAGCGCGAGGTGACGCCGCAGCTCGGCCTGCTCAAGAGCACGCTGCTGCAGCTCGACTCGACCTTCTCCGAGCGCGACTATGGCGCGAGCAGCTTCCGCGACTTCATGGAGAAAGTGGCAGAGGCCGGCGCCGTCACGTTGAGACAGGCAGGACGAAGCCTCCTCGTCGAGCCGCGCGAGAGCGGTATGCCGATCGAGCAGCCCGCGGACGTGGCGGCGCGCGTCGCGGCGCAGGCCGTTGCCCCCGCGAGAGAGGCGCCGGCCGCCGAGAGCGAGGACGAGGAGACGGAGATTCCGACGAGTCCGATGTCAATGGCGGATGGCGTCCGTGCCGTGCAGTTCGCAATCTCCCAGGGAAACCCCCGCTGGCCGATGTACGTCAGGCAGGCGAGGCAATACCTGAAGAATTCGATTGAAGGCTTCGACGAACGCAAATACGGGTTCACGTCGGTCGTCGATCTGCTGCGTGCATGCGCGAAGGAAGGGGTCCTTCGCGTCGAGCGCGACCGCCAGGGCGGCATGCGCGTATTCCCAGGGGCAAACCTGAAGCAAGCGGGACCCGCTTCAGTGGAGGAAGTGGATGCCGCAGCGGAGGCTCCTGTCGAGGCTGCGCCCGTGGTCGTCGAGCCCGAGGTGGCGACAGAGCCGCCGATCATCGATGCCGAGCCGGTCGAGCCTATCGAGGCGCCGATCGAGACCGTGACGGTCGAAGAGCCGCCCAAGCGAGGCGGGCGCAGGCGAAAGGCGACGAGCGGTGGTTCAAAGAGGAAGGTGGCAAAGAGCGTCGCCCCCAAGCATCGCGCCCGGCGCGGCCGGAGCAAATCCGAGGCGGCGCAAAAGGCCACGCGGATCGCGTAACCCCGCACTTCTCGTACGCCGCATCTCTAGGAGATGCGGCGCTCGCCGCGTCTGCGAGACCCGGCGTACGAACGTCAACTCGAGCGCGCGCACTACCGTTCCGGCACCAGTATCAACTCGACGTACCCGCCTCGTGGCGTCCACTGAACCCGTCGCGCGGCGTCGGGTGCATCCGGGTCTCGCATGTACACCAGAACCTCGTCGTATCTGTTTCCCAGCGGTTCCACGACCTCACGGGCAATCGCGAGCGCCTGTGACGTGGGATGGTCGGCCTCCACTTCCACGACCATCGTGCGGTGGGCAGAGTAGGCGCGCTTCACGGTCCAGCCGGAATACCGCGTGCCCGGCTTCGGTGGCGGAGGGGGCGCCTCGGGGTGTGAGGAGGAGACTGTGACCGCGATTGCCGGTCGATGCGGGCGAACGAGCACTATCGAGACCGCGAGCACCACCAGCCAGGCTGCGCCAAACAACAGAATGCGCGCCATCATGGGTCTCCAGCGCAGATAGTACACCCGCGATGTCCCCATTACACATCACCAACGGCGATGCCGCTGCGGAGCAGATTCGGGCAGCCGGGCTGGGCGACGACGTTCTGCCTTGGCGCGACGTGCTGCACGAAGGGCCGGTGCCTCCGCCGGCGACGCTCGACTCCCTCCGTCCCCTGCGCGTGCGGTTCCTGGCGGGGCAAGGCTGGGGAAATCCTGTCGAAATCGCCGTGGAGTTCGAGAGGCGCGACCGCGCGCTCGGCGCCGCGGCTGCCAGCGAGGACGTCGTCCTGTGGTTCGAGCACGATCTCTACGATCAGCTCCAGCTCGCGCAGATTCTGGATTGGTACGCCGGGGCTGGTGTCGACGGCGCCTCACGGCTGTCGTTGATCCAGGTTCAGGACTATCTGGGCCCGATGAACCCCTCGCGCGTGGCTGCGCTGTTCGAAACGCGCAAGCCGGTGTCGCAGGCTCAGCTCGCCGCCGCGCAGGTCGCATGGCGCGCGTTCTCCTCACCCGACCCCCGGGCAATCGAGCGGGTACGGCCGGAGCTCGACGTACTGCCCTTCATGGCCGCCGCGCTCACGCGTCAGTTGCAGGAATTTCCATCCGTCTCCAACGGACTGTCCCGGATCGAGCAGCAGACGCTCGAAGGGCTCACCGATGGTCCGCTCTCCGTGAAGCAGCTCTTCGCCGCCGCGCACCTCGCGCGAGAAAAGGTCATTTACCTCGGCGACGCCGTGTTCGTCCGGTTGCTGTCACGGGTGGCCCAGGGTCGGTCTGCGCTGGTGCGTGTCGACGGCGACCTGCAGGGATGGCCCTGGAGCTCCACGGTTGAGATAACCGACATCGGACGCGCGGTAATGGAAGGTCGGGCCGATCGCATCAAGACCCTTGGAATCGATCGGTGGCTCGGCGGGGTTCACCTCAGGGGCCACAGCGTGCCGTGGCGCTGGGATACCGAGGCTGAGCGGATGGTCGCGTCGTAAAATCACAGTATCTTTCTTGCGCGTTTCGCGCGCGGTGCGGATGGCGTACACAGCACGAGATATCACGGTACTCGAAGGGCTCGAGCCCGTTCGCAGACGGCCCGGCATGTACATCGGCGGCGTCGGCGCGGCCGGCCTCCATCATCTTGTCTGGGAGATCCTCGACAACGCCGTCGACGAGGCGATGAACGGTTACGCCTCGACAATCCATGTCACGCTGCACGAGAACGGCTCGTCGATCACCATTGCGGACGACGGCCGCGGCATTCCGGTCGACCAGCACTCGAAGTCGAAGAAGAGCGCGCTCGAGGTGATCTTCACCATGCTCCACGCCGGCGGCAAGTTCGAGCATGGCAGCTACAAGACCGCGGGCGGCCTCCACGGCGTCGGCGCCTCGGTCGTCAATGCGCTGTCGAAGGAGCTGACCGCGACCGTCCGCCGCGACGGCGGCGAGTGGCAGATGCGGTTCAAACAGGGCAAGCCCGTTGGCGCGCTGAAGAAAGTCGGGGCGGCGCGCGGCAGCGGGTCGACGGTGTACTTTCACCCGGACCCGACAATCTTCCCGAAGATCGAGTTCGATCCAGCGACCATCCGCGAGCGCCTCGAGGTGGTGAGCTATATACACAGAGGCGTGCGCGTCACGTTCGAGAACGAGGTCGATGGCTCCAGGGAAGTCTTCCAGCATCAGGAGGGCCTGCAGGAGTATCTGAAGAAGATCGTCGGCGACCGCAGCGCGAAACCGGTGCACGAGGCTCCGTTCGTCCTCGCACGGGAGGCCGAACCGAGGCTCGATCTGGTGCTGCAGTGGACGGAGTCGACCGACGAGCACGTCCGCAGTTATGTCAACGGCATTCCCACTGGTTCCGGCGGCACGCACGAGAACGGCTTGCGCGCAGGGCTCGGCAAGGCCGTGCGGAATTTCATCGATACGCACAACCTGTCGCCCAAGGGGCTGACGCTCACTGCCGAAGACATTCGCGAAGGCATCGTGGGCATCTTCAGCATCTTCATCGAGGAGCCTCAGTTCCAGGGGCAGACGAAGGATCGGCTGAACAACCCCGAGGTGATGTCGGCGGTCGATTCCGCGATGCGGCCTGCTCTGGAGCATTGGCTCAACCACAACCGGTCAATGGCCGAAGCCATTGTCGGCCGCATCATCCTCGCGGCGCGGGCGCGCGAGGCCAGCCGCGCGGCGCAGGCGGAGGTCACGCGCAAGACGGCGACGTCCGGTCGTCTCAACCTGCCCGGGAAGTTGAGCGACTGCACCGCGTCGGGTCGCGAGGACAGCGAGCTGTTCGTCGTCGAGGGTGATTCGGCAGGTGGCTCCGCGAAGCAGGGGCGCGACCGGGCGAAGCAGGCGATTCTTCCGTTACGCGGCAAGGTGATGAACACCGAGGGCATGGCGCTGGCGAAGGTGCTCGAGAACAAAGAGCTCGCGGACCTGGTCACCGCGATCGGTTGCGGCCTGGGCAAGGGCTTCGACATGAGCCGGCTCCGGTATGGCCGCATCATCATCCTTGCCGACGCGGACTCGGACGGCCACCACATTGCGACGCTGCTGCTCACGTTCATGTATCGGCACCTGCCGCAGCTCATCGCCAACGGCAAGGTGTTTCTCGCGCAGCCGCCGCTCTACCGCATCGACATCGGCAAGGAGACGCACTGGGCGATCGACGATGCCCACCGCGACCGCATCCTGAAGGCGCACGGCAACGGCCGCGCCAGCCCGGAGATCACGCGCTTCAAGGGACTCGGAGAGATGATGCCGAAGGTGCTCTGGGAGACGACGCTGAATCCGAAGACGCGGCGCCTGCTGCGCGTGGAGATTGCGGATCAGATAGTCACCGACCGTGTCATCAACGAGCTGATGGGCAAAGATGCCTCCGCGCGTTTCCGGTTCATCATGGAGCGGGCCGAGGAGGCCGAAGAGCTCGACGTGTGAGAGCGGATGGGGTCAGACCGGGGTCAGACGAGGGTCAGAACGGACCGAGAGTACGAATCGACTCAAGGTACAGAATTCCTGCGTACCTTGAGTCGATCCATCACCAGGGTCTGACCCCGGTCTGACCCCGTTCTGACCCCGGTCTGACCCCGGTCTGACCCCGGTCTGACCCTTCCGTAGTACACTCGCACACCGGCTCAATGAGGGATGACCCACCCCGCGACCGCACCTCAGCAGACGTTTGACCGCTCCATCGTCCAGGGCCCCGTTGGCCGCGCCGTCTGGAAGCTCGCCTGGCCGACGATGCTGCAGAACATCATCGCCGGCCTGCAGGGCATCATCGACCATGCCATGGTCGGCCACTTCGTCGGCTACAGGGCGAATGCGGCCATCGGCGTCAGCTGGCAGATCATCCTCATCGTCATCATCTTCCTCAGCTCGCTGTTTACCGGCATGGCCGTGCTCGTGGCCCGCTTCGCTGGGGCCAACGAGCCCGAAAAGGTCAACCGGGTCGTCTATCAGGCATTTCTGACGGCACTCGTGCTCTCGGTCCTGCTGGCCGCGATCGGCTACGCGGCCTCACCCTGGTTGCTCGATGTCGTCCATGCCGCCCCGGAGGTCCAAGCCGAAGCTCTCCCGTTCCTGCGCGCGATGCTCGTGGGCATCTTCGGCATGATGATGTTCTTCATGCTGAGCGGGGCGTTCCGGGCCGCCGGCGACCCGCGCACGCCGCTGCGGCTTGGCGTCGCGATGACGGTGCTGACCGTGATCTTCAACGTGCTGCTCATCCCGTTCCTGGGGACGATCGGCGCGGCGTACGGCACGATCGCGAGCAGCACCATCGTCGCCTGCTACGGCACCTGGCGACTCTTCGCGCCCGGCTCCGTGATCCACTTCCATGCCGGCATCGATCGTCGGCCTGACTTCACGATCATCCGGTCGCTCTTCCGGTTCGGTCTGCCGACGGGCGTGCAGGGCATCGCGATGAACATTGCCGGCGTACTGCTGCTGCGGTTCATCGGCTCGCTCGAGCACAGCGCCGCCGCGCAGGCGGCGTACGCGGTCGGATATACGGAGCTGTTTTCGCTGATCACCTGGACGTCGGTGGGACTGATGGGGGCCTCGGCGACGATCGCCGGTCAGAACCTGGGCGCCGGCAACCCGGAGCGCGCAGTGCTCGGCGTGGCGGTCGCCTCGCGCATCGGCCTGCTGGTAGCGGCGGTTATCGGCGCATTATTCGTGTTCGTCCCCGACTATCTCCTTCTCCTGTTCGGCATGAGGGAGCCGCTCGTCACGTCGCTCGGGCAGGAGCTGCTCAAGTACCTGAGCATCTCCGGCTTTTTCATCACCGT
>DASYQV010000364.1:0-5137 GCA_036005125.1 Vicinamibacterales bacterium | reverse complement strand
TACAATGCGCCGAGGTGGCGGCTCACGATGTCTTCGTCACGGGAGGAACCGGCTACCTCGGCCGGCCGCTGATCGAGGCGCTCATCGCTCGTGGTCATCGCGTTCGCGGTCTCGTTCGTCCCGAATCCGAGACAAAGCTGCCACTGGATGCCACGCCTGTCCTCGGCAATGCGCTCGATGCGACGACCTGGGCGGCCCGGCTGCCGCCATCAGACACGCTCGTGCATCTGGTCGGGACACCGCGTCCGAATCCATCGAAGGCGCGTCAGTTCCGGGAAATCGATCTTCCGTCGATCCGCGCGTCGGTCTCGGCCGCGACGGCCGCCGGCGTACGGCACCTCGTGTATGTGAGCGTCGCGCAGCCCGCACCGATCATGCGGGCGTATATCGCCGTGCGCAGCGAGGGCGAGGCGCTCATTCGCGCGAGCGGCATCGCCGCCACCGTGCTCAGGCCGTGGTACGTGCTCGGTCCGAGGCATCGCTGGCCGTACCTCCTGGTCCCCATCTACGCCCTGCTGGCGCGGCTGCCGCCAACGGCCGACGGTGCGCAGCGTCTGGGGCTGGTCTCACGCACGCAGATGATCGCCGCGCTCGTCCACGCCGTCGAGGATCCCCCGCGGGGCGTAAGAGTCGTAGGCGTTCCGGATATCCGGCGCGCGCGGCTGAACCCAGGCGCGACCGTTTTCGGAGCTGACATAACTGTGGAGGAGAGTGACATGAGCTCTACTGACCCGCTCCTCGCCCCCCTGAAGGACGCCGACCACCGCGAAGTCGGCGGAGTCCAGCTCGACGTCCAGCGTACTGCGGACGCTCGAGTCAAGCGCGTGGTGTACCCTCCCGGATTCCGATGGTCGACGCACATGAAATCGCTGGTCGGCACGAAGCTGTGCATGCACGCGCACGTCGGGTTTCTCGCCCGCGGCCGAATCCGCATCGAGTATGACGATGGTTGCAGTTCGGAGTATACGGCTCCTGAGGTGATCGCCATCGAGCCGGGTCACGACGGGTGGGTCGTTGGGAACGAGCCGGTCGTGCTGATCGAGTTCGATTTCGAGCGGGACACCATTCGTCGTCTCGGCATGCCCGAGGCGCACCAGCATCGCACGGCCGCGCTCAGCAAGGAGGAAGGAGGAAGGAGGAAGAAGAAAGAGTGACACTCTTCCTCCTATCTCCTGTCTCCTATCTCCTGACATATGCCTGACGAATTCATGCAGGCGGCCATCGACGAAGCCGAGCTCGGGGCGCGCGAAGGAGGGATTCCGATCGGCTCCGTGCTCGTGCACCAGGGGCGGATCATCGGTCGCGGTCGCAACCGTCGCGTGCAGCGCGGGAGCGTGGTGCTCCACGGGGAAATGGACGCGCTCGAGCACGCCGGCCGCCAGCCGGCTGCCGTCTATCGCGAATGCGTGCTGTACACCACGCTGTCGCCGTGCCCCATGTGCAGCGGCGCCATCCTCCTGTACGGGATTCCATCGGTCATCGTCGGTGAGAATCAGACGTTTGTCGGCGAGGAGGCGCTGCTGCGTTCGCGCGGCGTCTCGGTCAAGGTGCTCCAGGACCGGACGTGCATCCGCCTCATGTCGAGCTTCATCGCGGCGCACCCGGAGCTCTGGAACGAGGATATCGGGGTTTAAATAGTGATTCATGATTCACGATTCATGATTTTCAAATCACGAACGAATCAAGAATCAAGAATCAAGAATCGAAAATAATGGCTGGGTGGCCCACGGATACATCACCGGTTATGCTAGAGGGGCGGGCGAGACGGTCCGTCCGCAACGTTGGACCGCTATGCGGGTTGGAACGTGAATTTTGTACTAGTTGCGCGGGATCCGCATAGCGGTCCTAGGCGCGCGAAGCGCGCCAAAAGACACTGGCGACCAGTCGCGGCCTCCGCGGGGATATCAGGCGCGGAGCCCGTGACTGGTCCACTCAACGATTCGGAGGATGACATGCACCGTGTGGTGCCGGCGATACTGTTGGCGATGTTCGTCATCGCCGTGGCGAGCGCCTCGCAGCGTCCCGTGATGGAGGTCTACAAATCGGCGACCTGCGGCTGCTGTGCGAAATGGGTCGAGCACCTGCGCGCGCACGGCTTCTCGGTCCAGACGACAAACGTCCAGAATCTCCCTGAGATCAAGGCGAAGTACAACGTCCCCGGCCAGCTGGGCTCGTGTCACACCGGCGTGGTAGACGGCTACGTGATCGAGGGACACGTGCCGGCAACCGACGTGCTGCGTCTGCTGCAGGAACGTCCCAAGGTCGTGGGGATCGCCGTTCCCGGCATGCCCATGGGCTCGCCAGGCATGGAAGGCCCACGCGCGGAGGCCTATCAGGTCGTCTCGTTCGATCACGCGAACCAGGTCAAGGTGTTCTCTTCACATCGTCCGTAAAATGGATCGAGGCTCGGGCTCGAGGCCTCATCGAGGCCCCGGGCACTCGAGCCGCGGCCCGAATCCTGAGCCGATCGTGACACCTGATTCCCTTCATGAGCTGTTCCGGCACATGGAATGGGCCGACGCGACGGTCTGGCGCGCCGTGCTCGCCCACACGGACGCGAGCCGCGACCGCAAGCTTGCCGAGTGGCTGTTGCACATCCACCAGGTGCAGCGCGCGTTTCTGCACATCTGGACGAACACGTCGATGACGTTCCGGCAACCGTCGGAATTCCCCGAGCTCCCGGCCATTCAGCAGTGGGCCATGCCGTATTACGAAGAGGCCCACCGGTTCTTCACCACGCTCGATCCCGCCGCGCTCGAACGGCGGGTCGCGATGCCGTGGGTGAAGAGCTTCGAACAGAAGAGCGGGCGCACCTTCGCGGAGCCGACCCTGGCCGAGACCATGTTCCAGGTGACGAGCCACTCGACCTATCACCGCGGTCAAGTCAACGCGCGCCTGCGCACGCTCGGCGGCGAACCCCCGCTCGTCGATTTCATCGCGTGGGTGTGGTTCGGCAAGCCTGCGCCGGAGTGGCCGGCAGCCGCGACGCAGGCGGGCTGATCGAACGTTTCGGCCTCTTACGCAGCGGTTCGATTGAATGACCGCTCCCGCTCTCCACGACTCGCGCGTTGCGGCCGCGCCGACCGGTGTCGCCGCGCACCGCGTCATCTTCATCGACCTTGCGCGCGTGGTCGCCGTGTTTCTCATGATCCAGGGGCACACGGTGAGCGCGCTGCTCGCGCCCGAGTACCGTGCGGGCCGCCTCTTCGACGCGTGGGTCTTTCAGCGTGGGTTGACGTCGTGTCTCTTCCTGCTGCTCTCCGGATTCGCGTTCAGCATCGCGACGAGTCGCCATTGGCCGTCCCACGTCCGGCCGTCGCGAGCCGTTGCGAAGCGGCTCACGCGCTTCTCGTTTTTCGTGCTGCTCGGCTACGCGCTCCATTTTCCGGTGGCGCGCTTTGCGCATCTCGTCTACGCGAGCGACGACGGCTGGCGCTCGTTCATGGCGGTCGACGTCCTCCAATTGATTGGCGTGACATTCTTCGTCGTGCAGGCGCTCGTGCTGGTGTCGCGGACCCGGCACGCGTTCGCAGTCGTGGCGTTTGTGCTCTGCCCGATCGTCGTCTTTGCCACCCCGCACATCTGGAGCATCGAGTGGACGCGCGTGCTGCCGCTGCCGCTGGCGTCGTACTTCTCGGAGCAGACCGGCTCGCAGTTTCCGCTCTTTCCGTGGATCGCCTACGTGCTGCTCGGCGCCGGTCTCGGCCAGGTGTACGCGCACTGGGGCGCGACGCACCTGGCCGACTTTGCCACACGCGTGCTGCTCGCCGGCGGCGCGGCACTGCTCGTCGGCGCGGCCGTTTTCTTTCAGTTCACCGTCTGGCCGAGCATCCCGTTCCAGTTCATGCTCCGTTCTGGCACGGTGCTCGTCGTGCTGGCCGCGGTCGCGCACCTGAGCCGGTGGATTGCGCACATGCCGCACTGGTTCGGCGCCGTCGCGCAGGAATCGTTGCTCATCTACTTCCTCCATCTGTGCCTGGTCTACGGATCGGTCTGGAACAATGGCCTCCGGCAGGTATTCGGAGAGACGCTCGCCCCCGCTGCCACGCTGCCAATCGCGCTCGGCCTGGTGACGTTGATGGCCGTGCTGGCCTGGCAGTGGAACCGGTGCAAGCATCATCGTCCCGCGACCGCACGGTGGTTGTCGCTTGGAACCGCGGGTGCGCTGATCTATCCGCTGCTCTGATGAAGCCGACGTACTTCAAATCTCCGTCGGCGCTCCGGCGGTGGTTCGAGGCGAATCACGCGACCTCGCGCGAGCTCTGGGTCGGCTTCTACAAGAAGGATTCCGGCAGGCCGAGCGTGACCTATCAGGAGGCGCTCGACGAGGCATTGTGCGTCGGCTGGATCGACGGCGTGCGAAAGAGCCTGGACGAGGCGAGCTACACGATCCGGTTCACGCCGCGCAAGCCGAAGAGCCGGTGGAGCGCCGTCAACATCGCGCGCATCGGCGAGCTGACCGCGCGCGGGCTGATGAAAGCACCTGGTCTCGGAACGTTCGAATCGCGCGATCGGAAGGCGCCCGCCGGATATTCCTACGAAACCCGGCCGGACGCGCTCGATCCTCCGTACGAGCGCACGTTCAAATCGAACGCGCGCGCGTGGACGTTCTTCTCGGCGCAGCCGCCTGGCTATCGGCGCACCGCCATCTGGTACGTGCTCAGCGCCAAGCAGGAAGCCACACGCCTCAAACGGCTCGATATCCTGATGGCCTATTCCGATCGCGGTGAGCGTCTGCCGTTCTTGACGTCTCCGAGACCCGTGGGCGTGGCAGCGAAAACGTCGCGGACGACGCGATCGAAGAAGTCTTGACCCGATGCCCGACATCGTGTTCCGGGTGGTTCTGCCTCTCTACGCGGTGTGTGCGCTCGTGGCCATTGCCGTTAACCGGGCGAGGGTATCGCGGCGGATCGGCCGCGACCCGGTCGTCATTCGACCGTTCGTCGCGGATACGCCCCAGAGATACCTCGAGTCGATGCTGATGCGTGGAATTCCGGCGCTGCTCCTCGACGTCATCCTCAATGCCGTGTCACCTCGACTGGTGGAGCAACATTTCGCCGTGGGATTGCTTCGTCGATCTTCCATCCTGGGCGCGCTCGGTTTCGCGGCGATCACCGTCGGTCTGCTCGTGTGCGGC
>DASYQV010000363.1:0-8399 GCA_036005125.1 Vicinamibacterales bacterium | reverse complement strand
ACCGCCGGCGAGTTGCGGAATGCGCGTGCGAAGCGCCTGCAACTGCTCGATGAGCGATTCGAGGGTGCCGCTGATCCGGCGTAGCGCCGCGATGCGTTCCTCGTTCAGGTCGCGAAGCAGCCGGTCGTACTTGACAGACGTGCGTGGCATTTCTCTCTGCGTGACTCGGGCCCTCCGCGTTCTCTGCGTGAAGTCGTCTCCGCGCTCTGCCGCCCTTGGCGCGATGGCAAGATAATTCGCGTCAGCATCCTTACCGTTCAACTGCGCGTCCTGGCGCTCTCGGGTAGGCGGAACGCGATGTATTCACCCGTATAAGTACCGAGACCAACAGCCACGACCAGGTACTGCGTTCCCTCCCACATGTAGGTCATCGGCGAGCCGGTTTGTCCCGCGGGCATCCAGATTGCGCCAACCTCGTGGCCCGTCTTCTTGTCGTACGCGCGGAGCATCGCGCCTCGCGGCCGGCCGGGAGGCGAAGTCACCAGGCGGTCGCCCAGGATGACCAGTGTCTTCGTGATCACCAGCCCGACGTTCGACGTCGCTCCACCCTGACCGGTTTTCGGAATGTCCAACCCTTTGAGCGCCGGGTGATTCCGCACGTAGTCGGGCGTGTCGCCGTGCGGCACCTGAAACAGGAGGTCGCCGCGATTCATGTCGATCGCCGCCAGGATCCCGTACGGCGGCTTGACGAGCGGTAACCCGTCGATGTTGAGGCCGGTCGTCGCACCTTCCGCTGCTTGCGCCATGCCCTGGGTCGTCGGTCCGCCGCCATTCTCGCCCCCCGTCCTCGGCTTACGGCCCGCGACGCCGGCGACGTACCGGATATCGGAGAATCCGGGTCGCGGCGGCGTGATCGACAGCACGTTGATCGACCCGTTGCCGGCGTGCGAGTAGAAGATGTTCGTCTCCGGATCGAACCCGGCCCCGGGCCAGTTGGTCCCGCCACCCATGTTGCCGATCGTGAGCGTCCCGAGCAGCCCGTTCACGTCACCGAGAATCGGCGGCGTGAACAGCGGCCCCACCTTGTACCGCTCAACCGCCTTGAGCGCCTTGGCTCGGAGCTCGGGCGTGAAGTCGATGAGATCGTCCGGCACGCGGACGTAGTTGCGGGCATAGGCGGGTGGCCTGGTCGGGAAGGGCTGCGTCGGGGAGTACCACTCGCCGGGGACATCGTCTTGCGGCACCGGTCGTTCTTCGATCGGCCACACGGGCTGCCCGGTCACCCGATCGAACACGTAGAGCATCGACTGCTTGGTCGCGACGGCGACAGCCTTGATTCGACGACCATCGACCGTCAGATCGGCCAGCAACGGCGCTGCCGGCATATCCATGTTCCAGATCGGGTGATGCACGATCTGGAAGTGCCACTTGCGCTGTCCCGTCTTCAGATCGAGGCAGACGATGCTCTCGGCGAACAGATTGTTGCCGGGTCGATGCCCGCCGTAGAGGTCCGACGTCGGCGTCTCGACCGGCAGATAGACCAGGCCGAGCTCGTCGTCCACCGTGATCTGCGACCAGACGCCGACGTTGCCGTTATACGCCCAGGAATTTTCCAGCCATGTGTCGTTGCCGACCTGGCCGGGACGCGGGATGGTGTCGAACCGCCACAATTGCCGGCCGGTTCGCACGTCGAACGCGCGGACCACGCCTTTGCTGTTGTTGTGCGTCGGGACCGCCTGCCCTTCCGCAAACGTGGCCCCGACTATCACCGTATCTCTGGCGATGGTGGGCGTCGCATTGATCCCGACCTCGCCGGTCTCCAGATCGATCTGCATGCCGCTTCCGAAGACGACGCCCTCCTTGAGGTCCACGATGCCGTTCTTGCCGAAGGCGGCGACTGGCTGACCGGTCCTGGCATTGAGCGAGACGAGACGATAGCCGATCGTCATGTAGAAGATGCGCTCGTCGCCGTTGCCGTCGGTCCAATACGCCACGCCTCGGCCCGAGAGCACCCGCGGCGACGCCGCCGCCCGTCGCCCTTCATCGATGCGATGGGTCCACAACAACTCGCCTGTTTTGGCGTCGAGTGCGACCACGGCGCGACGCGTGCCGGCGGTCGTGTAGAGCACGCCGTTGATCATCAGCGGCGTGCCTTCCAGGTTGTACTCGGGGCGCGGCCCGAAGTTGTCCGGCTTGAAGCGCCAGGCCACTTCGAGCTTATTGAAGTTCGAGGCATTGATCTGATCGAGCGGTGAGTAGCGGCTGCCGCGCAGGTCGCCCGTGTAATGCGGCCATTCGCCCTTCTGCGTGCTCGGCGGAGCGGCACCGCTCCTTTGGGCTCCAAGCCGCGGGCCGACGCCAATCAGCGCAACGAGCGAAGCGAACCCGAGTACGGCCATGGTCCGGCGACGTGTGCGGAGCATCCTGCAGTCCTCCAATGAAAGCTCAGACAATACCGGCCGTCTGCGATACGCGAGTGTGGGCCGCGACAGCATGAATTTCGAAACGATACAGACGTGCCGCTAACCCTTACTTCGTGTTGAAGCGGATCAGAAACGCCCTGAACCCTTTCGCGTTCTTGAAGCCGTGCGGGACACCCGGGGGCACGTAGAGAATATCGCCCGCCTGCAGCGGCTGTTCGATGCCGCCGTTGATCGAGCTGCCCACGGCATCGTCGTTGTCGCGGTTTTTCTTGACGTCCACCAGCTCACCGCCGGTGATCGCGACGGCCGAGCCCGCCTGGACGACCCATACGTCGCACGACTGACTGTGAATCCTCGGCGGGTCTCCCTGCTTCACGATGCGGATATTGATACTGTACGCGCCGCCTTCCATCGCCCGCCTGTTGATCACCTGACGGGCTTCGAGATCCTGCCAGGTAGACTGGATCTCGCTATTCGCGATGTACATGGCCTTGTCCGTCGGCGCCGGCGGTACCGACAGCGCGGCGCGTCCTTGAGGCCCCTGCACGCGGGCGGCGCCGGAGGCCCCCACGCGCATTTCCCCTGTCACGCCGACCCACGCCACGAACAAGGCGACCGTGCCCATCACGCTGCCGATCACGAGTTTGCGCATGTGGCTCTCCTTCGCGGTTGAAATTTTCACGCCGAAGCTGCTTGTTTCTCGAGACGTCTTCGACAGCAACGATCGTCCGCGATGAGCCGCGGCGTTCTTGAGACACGCGCCGCCGGCTCCGTCGCGATGTTAGCCGGCTCATCATCATCAGGACAGCCCCGGTTGCGCATCACCTGCTCCGTCGAAGGAATAGATCGGTGATGTCGCTAGCCACCAGAGCAGCCCAGCCGGCCGGCAGCACGGTCCGGGCAATCTGCAGGGACGCAAAGGTCGGCGCTGTCAACGCGACCATGTTCACCGCTACGACGGCAAGCTCGATGTCGAGACCGAAGGCGCGGCCGAGTGCAAGCGCCATCGGGAATCCAGGGGGCCATGTGACGAATGGATGTTCACCGATCAATGTGCCGTCGGCTGTGAACTGGATAGCGGCATGGGTGGTGATAGGCGTCACCAGCCGGCCCATCGCATGAAGGGATTCCGCCGCCGTGAGGTAATAGACGGAGTCCGATCCGACGCCTATCTGAGTGCCAACAACCGCGACGAAGAGCACCAATCCTGGCGCAGGCGCGAGGGCCGTCTGCATCCATATTGGCGGTACACATCACCTCACGACCGTAATTTCTCCCTGCTGCCACGGATGATTCTCGCACGTGTACACGTACGTGCCCGGCGTATCGAACTGGATCGAGCCGGTCGCTCCAGGCGCGATCGCCCCGCTCGTCCATGTCTGCTGACGAACCGTGATCGTGTGCGGTTCGTGGCCGGTGTTCTTCCAGGTCACTCGCGTGCCCGCCCGCACCCGCGCCCGTCGTGGCTCGAACGTCTCGTAATCGTCGACCCGGAGGCCCGGCGGTCTGATGGTGTCCTTGTCTCGCTCGCTGAAATCGATGGTGATGTTGCTCGTCTCGACAACGACCCCGCGGAACGTCCGCGCCAGGGATGGCGCCGGTGGCGGATTGAACGGTTTTACCGTGCCGCCGAGTTTATACGCCCAGACCATATCCCCAGTCGATCGGTCTGTCTCGCCGCCGCTTGGCGCAAAGGCGACGTACTGTTCGCCGTCCACTTCGTAGCTGATTGCGGGACCCGCGTCGGCGCCCACGGAGCCAGTCTGAAACTGCCACAGCAGTTCTCCCGTTTTGGCATCGCGGGCCTGCAGGTTTCCGTCCCCCTCGCCGTGGAACACCAGGTTCCCCGCCGTGGCCAGCATGCCGCCGCGGTGCGCCTTTGGATACGGTGATCGCTGCTGCCAGACGATCTTGTTCGTGCGAGAGTCGACGGCCGTGATCAACCCATAGAACTTCTGACCCGGTTCGTTATGCGAAATGCCGAACCGCGTCGCCCACCACGGGTCGACGGATGACGCCACGTAGAAATACCCGGTCTGCGGGCTGTAGGCCATCGGCGCCTGGCGAGCCCCGATGTAGGGCGCCATCACGTTCGGCTCATTGAGGGGCATGAAATAACAACCTGGCTTGAACCCGGGCGGCATCAGCCACGGCTCGATACAATTCGGGACCACCTGATCGCCGCCGACCGGAAAGGGCTGCGTGGGCGTCGTCAGCTGAAAGGGATCCTGAGGGACGGGACGCTCTTCGATTGGCAGCAGCGGCGATCCATCGACGCGATCGAACAGAAACAGGTACCCGTCAGTGCGCATGACGGCGATCCCTTTGCGGGGTCGTCCGCCAACAGTCGTGTCATAGAGCACCACGGGTGTGGGCACGTCCATGTCCCAGATGTCATGACGTACGAGCTGGAAGTGCCACCGAGGTTTGCCCGTCTTCAGGTCGAGTGCCACCACCGATGCGTTGAACAGCGCGTCGCCCGGTCGCAGGTCGCCCGCATGTGACGGGTGCGGCCCCGGATGCTGCGTCGGATGCTGTCCCAGGAGGCCCTGCGGATTGCCGTTGGCGTTGCCGGTGCCGATGTAGACCAGTCCCAGCTCGGGATCGACGGCGGCCGGGCTCCAGACGGCACCACCGCCGGCCCGCCACATCTCATTGTCCGGCCATGTCTCGTACCCGGGTTCGCCCGGGCCAGGAATGGCATAAAAGCGCCACATCTCTTTGCCGGTTCTCCCATCAAGGGCACTGATCCCGCCCCGCCGCCCCATATCGCCACCCGACATCGATACGAGCAGCACACCGTTGGCATAGCTCGGTGCCGAGGTAATCAGCGCAGGTCGTCCGTGCGCGGGATCCGGAGTAAGCGTGTGCGTCCACACAGGTTTGCCGGTCTCGACATTGATAGCGGTGATCGTTCCACTGCTGCCCGCCACCAGCACAAAGCCAAGATCGGCGCCGACGGTCACGCCTCGTCTGGCGGGCGGCTCCGTCAAATCGAATACCCAAACGATCTGGCCCGTCTTCGCGTCGAGCGCGGTCACCTTGCAGTTCAACGTCGCCACGAATATCCGATTGTGCGACATCGTGATCCCTGACTGATTCGTCGGACCCGGAAGCCGGGTCATCCACGCACCGCCGAGCGCTTTGACATTGCTCGCCGTAATCTGCGCCAGCGTCGAGAACCGCTGGTTCGTAGCGGACCCTCCGTAGAGCGGCCAATCGCTCCTCGACCGCACTGGCGCGCTCGTCGCTCTCGCGCTGCGCGGTCCTCCGGCGTCGGTGCTGCACGCTCCCGGGGCCACCGACGATTCAGGAGTTGCGGCCACACTCGATCGGCTGGTCAGGAGCGAGTCGATCGCGTCGGTTGCCGTCGCCGTCAGGGCCCTGGGCCCGGGGGCGACACCGTTCGACTGCAGGATGTAGGCGGCGATATTGACATGTGCCTCGTCGCCAAGCGCGCCGGGGCTGGTCGGCGGCATGCTGCGGATCGCCTCGAGCAGATCGCGCGTCGTCCGCTTGCTCCAGCCCTCCGCGAACGTCCGGCCTGCCAGTGGCGGCGCAGAGGGCCCGCCGGACAGATCCGCACCGTGACAGACCGCGCAGTTCGCCTGAAACGCGCCGAGACCCGCGGCGGCCTGTTCTGCCGTGAATGGTCCGGTCGCGGATGGTCGCTGGCCGGCCGCTGACAGGACGAGCGCGGATGCAGCGACACCCATCAGGGTGACTGTCCAAGAAACGTTGACTCTCATCGCAAACTCCCGTCCCTGAGCGGTCGAGTTGCCGAACACAGGGCGTATCTTATGCCTGAACTCTCAGCAGTCAAGGCGCTCCGGGGCTTTGTGTCAAGACTGCTCAGAAATCACGACGCTACGCGGCCGGTTGATCGAGCGTGAGAGCGGGCCAATGCGCTCGGAGCAAGGTGCGCCAGGTGGTCGGACGCTCGCGACTGGACGGAATGCCTTCCGTTTTCAGGATAAGGCGTAAAATGGCGCGTGTCGCGAACGACGGTCGCCGAGGACTGTACCAGAATTGTGGGAACGCAGAAGTGCGGTCTAGGAGACAGAGGTGGCGCCCATCATCTCAAGACCCGAACCGACGAACGAGGTTCGCGTTTGGCGCGCCCCGACCCGACCGCGATCCTCGGGGCGCGCCCGTTCACGTTCGGCGCCGATTTGACATTCTGATAAGTGCCCGAGCACGTAAGGAGAGGGAATAATGCCCGACAAGCTTCGGCGTTCCGCGTGGTTACCCATCGCCGTCCTGCCGGTGATCGCGTATCACCTGGTGTTGGCCGTCGGACAGGTGTCAACCCCGCCAGCCAGGGGCGGATCGGTCGCGAATGCGGCGACATCCTGGACGCCGCCGCGTACCCATGACGGGAAACCGGACTTCCACGGGATCTGGAACAAGAACACGCCCGTCGCGCTCCAGCGTGACCCGGCGCTCGGTCTCAAGACGCACTTTACCGAAGCCGAGGCGCGGGAATTTCACCGGAAGAGGGCCGAGGCGCGCGAGAAGCAGATCGCCGTCGTTCACTACGACGACACCATCTGGCTGGCGCCCGCTGACGATCCGTCAAAGATTCCGGTTGACCTGCGCACGTCCATCATCACGGATCCACCGAATGGACGAATACCCCCGCTGACCCCGGAAGCGCAGAAAAGAGTCGCGCAGCGATCGATCGGGCTGGCAAACATGCCCTCGGAGGGGCCGGAGGTGCGGACGGCTCTGGAACGCTGCATCATCTGGCCTCAGCAGGGGCCGCCGATGCTCCCGAACGGCGGGCCGGAAATCAACTACAACGCCAACATCGAGATCGTGCAGACCCCCGAGACCGTCCTCGTCTACCAGGAGATGATCCACGACGCGCGTGTGATCCCGCTCGACGGTCGACCGCATTTTCCGCCGCAGATTCGGCAGTGGCTTGGCGATTCCCGTGGACGCTGGGAGGGTGACACGCTGGTCGTGGACACCACGAACTTCACGGATCGGGCGTACAACATCAGGCGAACAGCCAGCCCATCCCTGGACGCTTTCCATACGAGAGGCGCCGACAGCAAGCTCCATGTGATCGAGCGCTTTACACTGGTCGCGGTAAATTCACTGCGGTATGAGTTCACGGTTGAAGATCCAACCACGTGGACCCAGCCCTGGAGCGGGGAGTATGTGATGTGGAGGGCGACAGGTCCCATGCATGAGTACGCATGCAGCGAGGGCAATTACGGCCTGCCGAACATTCTTAGCATCGAACGGAATCGCGAGCGTGACGGAGCAAGCAAGAACAAATAGATCAGCACTGTGAAATGGACCGGGCCCGAATGAGCCGAGCGCGCCGAGAACGCCGAGAGAAATTTTCGGGAAGACCCTCGGCGATCCCGGCGATCTCGGCGTTTGAAATCGTCTCTGCCTCGGCCCTCTCCGCGCTCCATGCCGGCTCTGGAGCGCGTGGAGGAAGCAGAGGACGCGGAGACGATTTGAAACGCCGAGCGCGCAGAGAACGCCGAGAAATTTTCGGGAAGACCCTCGGCGATCTCGGCGATCTCGGCGATCTCGGCGTTTGAAATCGTCTCTGGCGGCCTCGGCCCTCTCCGCGCTCGGTGCCGGCTCTGGAGCGCGCGGGGGAAGCAGAGGGCGCGGAGCCCGTTTGAAACGCCGAGCGCGCAGAGAACGCCGAGAAATTTTCGCGAAAACGCTCCGCGATCTCGGCGAGCTCGGCGTTGAAATCGTCTCTGGCGGCCTCGGCGCCCCCGCGTCCGGTGCCGGCTCTGGAGCGCGCGGGGGAAGCAGAGGGCGCGGAGACGATTTGAAACGTTCGATGCGCCGAGCGCGCTGGAGCGATGGGTAAAGTCCTGTATCCCGCCGGATACGATGCTCGCGTCGCACAAAACTCTCGGCGTCGTCGTCGACCGGACCCGACCCTTATGCCCGTACCCGTCGGTGGCGCGCTGGTCCGGGAGGGGAAGCACGGACGAAGCGGCAAACTTTACGTGTGTAGAGAGCTCACAGATGCGGCGCGAGAAGTCGAGCAGGTGAGTC
>DASYQV010000362.1:0-2147 GCA_036005125.1 Vicinamibacterales bacterium | reverse complement strand
GGCATCACCGTCACCGTGAAGCCGTGCTGATTCGGCGTCGAGTACTGCCGGTGCTGTCGAATGCGCGAGTATGGGATCGCGATGAGCGTGCTTGCGTCGCCTTCCGGCTCGGGCTGAAGCTGGAGACTCACGTCCGCGTCGGAGGAAGAGAATTGGTGCGCCGCGTCGCGCGTCGTGAACCCGACGACGAAGATCTCGCCGTTCGCGAGCTTGTGCGTCTCGAAGCTGCGGTACCGGCGGACGGCAAACAACGGCGCATTCGGGAGCGCCGGCGAATACGTGAATCCGTACACACCGCCGGGAAGCGCATCGACACCAGAGCCCTCTTCCGCCTCCGTGACGAGACGGACCTCGTGTGACCTGCGAAGGATCTCCTGCTCGGAGGTGGTGGCTGTCTGCGAATAAATGACCCTGCTCATCGCGAGCGATTATAAACGCCTAAAGGCTGCAGCTCACCCCCGTGCCGCCCAATCCGCAATAGCCGCCCGGATTCTTGGCGAGGTATTGCTGGTGGTAATCCTCGGAGTAGTAGAAGGGCGGCGCGTCCGCAATCTCGGTGGTGACACGACCGAATCCCGCGGCTGCAAGCCCCTTCTGATACGCGTCGCGCGATGCTTCGGCCGCGCGGCGCTGCTCGGGCGAGTGGACGTAGATGGCGGAGCGGTATTGTGTCCCCACGTCGTTGCCTTGCCGCATGCCCTGCGTTGGATCGTGGCTCTCCCAGAACAGCTTCAACATCGCGTCGTAGCTCGTGACGCGAGGGTCGAACACCACGAGCACGACCTCTGCGTGCCCGGTCATGCCGGAGCACACTTCTTTGTAGGTGGGGTTCGGCGTGTATCCGCCGGCGTAACCAACAGCGGTCGCATAGACGCCCGGGGCCTGCCAGAACTTGCGCTCGGCGCCCCAGAAGCAGCCCATCGCGAAAACCGCCTGCTCCAGACCGGCCGGGAACGGTGGAACGATGCGATTTCCGTTCACGAAATGCGTATCCGGCACGGGCATCGCCTCGTTACGTCCGGGCAACGCCTGGTCGGGTCGAGGCAACCTGAGCTTCATCGATGTATTGAAGAGAGCCATCGCATTCCTCCGAGACGCGTGCTGCGCCTCGTACGTATCATACGGTCAGTGCCGGGATTCCGAGGCCCCGCATGATGCCAGCCGACCATGTGCGCTCGTTCACCGCCGACCGCGGCGACGCGCATCTGCGTCTCGATCAGGTACTCGTCCGCCGGTTATCGGACCTTCCACGCCTTTCACGTGCCGCGGTCCAGCGCTGGATTTTGAGCGGCTCTATTGCGATCGACGGCCGTCGCGCGCGGCGCGCCTCGCAGCATGTTGCTCCGGGCGCAGTAATCAGCGTACGTCTACCGGAGACCGTTCGAGCGCGCGGCACGCCCGCGGCGGAACCGATCGAAGTGAATCTGCTGTACGAGGACGACTGGCTCCTCGCCATCAACAAGCCCGCCGGGCTCGTCGTTCACCCCGCGTACAGACACTCGAGCGGCACCCTGCTGAACGCGGTGTTGTGGCGCCTCGGTCCCGGCGCGCGCCCAGGCATCGTCAACCGCCTCGACCGGCAGACGTCCGGAGTGATGCTCGTTGCCCGGACGCCCGAGGTCCACGCCGCGCTGCAGCGCGAGGCCGCGCGCGGCCGGGTTCGGAAGGAATATCTCGCGATCGTGACGGGACGTCCGCGGCGCCTGCATGGCACGATTGCGCTGCCGATCGGCCGCGGCGAACGAGATCGGCGTCGGGTCGTTGTTGACCCGGCCGGCCGCCCCGCCGAGACACGCTTTCAGGTGCTGGCCACCGGTACGAACACTTCGCTTCTGCGATGCGAGCTCGTCACCGGGCGTATGCATCAGATTCGGGTTCATCTGGCCGCGTCCGGGTGGCCGATCGTCGGCGACGCGCTTTACGGATCACCCTCGGTCGGCCTCGACCGGCATGCGCTTCACGCATGGCGCGTGTCGTTGACACACCCGTTCACCGGCGCTCCGCTGCTCGTCACCGCGCCGCTCCCGCCGGAGCTCCTCCACGTCGTCGTGCGGGACATCGGTCGAGCAGCGGTTCCCGATGCGATGAAATAGGCTCCGGCCCGTTACTACTTGCCCCCTGTCACGGGGCGTCGTGGCATGAACAGA
>DASYQV010000361.1:0-6708 GCA_036005125.1 Vicinamibacterales bacterium | reverse complement strand
AAAGTCTCAGGAGATCCGCGGTGCGGACATGTTTCCCGGTTGTTCTCGCATTGTGTGCGGTTGCTCCGGCGACGGCTTCGGCCGCCGGGGGTGAGCTGCGTGGCGTCGCGCGGACGGCCACCCGAACGGAACCGAATGTCGTGGTCTGGCTCGACGGCCCCGCGGGGCCCGCGGGGCCGCCTGCGCCCGAGCCCGTCCTCGATCAGCGCAACCTGCAATTCCTTCCGCAGGTGCTGGTCGTGCGCGTCGGGACGACGGTGAAGTTTCCAAACACCGATCGGGTCTTCCACAACGTTTTCTCGTTCAAGGACGGCAGGCAGTTCGACCTCGGCGTGTACCCGGTCGGCGCCGTCAAGCACGTCCGGTTCGATCGGCCGGGCGTCAGCCGGTTGTTCTGCAACATTCATCCGAAGATGGCGGCGTACGTCGTTGCCGTGGACTCGCCGTACTTCGCGATGTCGGATGAACGCGGGGCCTTCTCGATTCAGGCGCCCGCCGGCACCTATACCTATCACGCGTGGCGCGCGGGTGGCCCGCTGCTGAACGGCTCGGTCACGATCGACGGCGCCACGACACTCGAGATCCAATGGCCCTGAAATCCTTCGTCGTCGGCGTCGTGGTGATGGTTGCGCTCGGCGTCGATGCAGCATCGGCCCAGACGGTCAACGCGGAAGTGTCGGTGACGACGGGCGGAACGACGGAGTCGGTGAAGGCCGGTGCGACGCAGGGACGCGTATTCGGCGAGACGCCGTGGTTGCGGTACTACGTCGAGGGCGCGTGGGCCAGGGTCGCGGGACCGAAGAGCGATGCGTTTGGCGCCGCCTACCCTTACGAGGGGGGCATTACTCCCATGGAGATGTACGTCGAGAAGGTGTTCAAGGGCGAGCGCTTTCTGGGCGGCGTCCGGGGTGGACGCTTCCGAACGCCGTTCGGCATTCACGCAACGAGCGACTATGCGTACAACGGGTTCCTGCGCGCGCCGATGATCCGGTACGAGAACTGCTGGGCGCTCTCCAACACGTTTCTCGAACACGGCGTAAATGTTGTTGCCGGCACGTCCTGGCTCCAGGTGGAAGCCACGGCGGGAAAGCCCGCTGATGTCGGAGACGCGATCCGCCGGGACGGCGTCGACAGCGTGTTCCGCGTGCAGGGATATCATGCCGGCCTGGTCGTCGGCGCCAGCCACCTGCGTACTCAACCATTTCAAAGGGGACGCTGGGTGACCGGCCGCAGCGAGTTCACGGGCCTCGACGGCCGCTGGATGTACGGCGGTGTGCAGCTGCGCGGCGAATGGATCACAGGACGGCCGTTCAACGGCACTTCGACGAAGGGCGGTTATCTCGACGCGTTCGTCCATCGGCCGGTCATGGGGCCTCTGACGGCCGTGATGCGCATCGAAAAGCTCGACTACCTGGCGGCCGTGGCAAGTCGATCCCGCTTTTTCAAGCGCGCCACCGTTGGCGGATTCGTGCGGATTACCGATGGTCTGGTCGGCCAAATGACTGTCAGTCACCAGCCTGGCGGACTCGCCTACGGCGAAATCGAAACCGCGGCGGACTTCGCCCTCACCTATACAATCCGTTTCGGCAAGTAACGCATGGCCGCTGATGCATCCGCGGTGCCGGCGGCACAGCATTCGATTCCGTGGCACCGCCGCCTCGAGGCGCGCGTGCTGGTCTGCGTCTGCCTGATCGCAGGCTTCTCGCTCGCCACGCTGACGCTGGTGACGGGGCGCGTCGTCGAGAGCCACGCGCTCAGCCGCGCGGCCGGCGATCTTTCCTCGGCACAGGCCGCCTTCTCGCATCTCATCTCCACGCGCACGCAGTTTGTCGCCGCCCAGACGCGCTTGATCACGACGTTGCCCGTGTTCCGCGCGCACATGGTCGACGTGCGCGTGGCCGCCGACGCCGCGACGATGGAAGCGATGGCCGACACCTATCGTACCGACTTGTCGGCGGCGTTCTGCGTGGTGACCGACGCCGGCGGACGCTGGCTGGCCAGTCCGGGGCTCGAGTCGCGGGCCGGCAAACGGGCGCTCGACCCCGGCATCCGCGTCGCCGCTGGCGGACAGTCGCACCATGAGATCCTCGCGATTGATGGCCGGCTGTTCCTCGTCGTCTCGGAACCGGCACGATTTGCCGACGAAGTGCTCGGTACCCTCACGGCGGCCTACCGTCTGGACGACACGGTCGCAGGCGAGCTCGCACGGACGACCGGTGGGGAAGTGGTCCTGACCGCCGGCAGCGAGATCAGCGGCGCCAGCCTGTCCAATCACCGTCGCGCGGCGCTGGCCACCCTGCTGCGCACCGATCCGAAACAGTTCGCGCGGGCCGATGATGTCGGGTTGCGAGAGCTTGGCGATGCGCGGTACATCGGCGGCATGTCCCCGCTCGGCGGCGATGACAGCGTCAGCACGGCGGGCAGGTTGATCCTGTTGGAGGACTGGAAACCGACGCAGGATTCCGTCGACGACATTCGGAGCTGGCTGCTGTGGACGGGCGCCGTGGTGTTCGCGCTCGCCACCGTGAGCAGCCTGGTTCTCAGCCGTCGCATGAGCCGTCCGCTGCGGGAGATCGCGGAGGTCGCCGAGCAGATTGCGGCGGGCAATTGGGATCGGCGCGTGCCCGTTCGTGGCAGCGGGGAAGCGGAGGCGATGGCACACGCGTTCAACGGCATGACGGTGAGCCTGAGTCACTGGCATGCGGAGGCGCGCCATCGTACGGAGCAGCTGCAGGCCTCCTACGAACGGTTCCACGCGATCACGCATTCGGCTCACGACGCGATCGTGTCCACCGACGCCGCGGGCACCATCATCTTCTGGAATCAGAGCGCCGAGGCGGCATTTGGGTACACGGAGCGCGAGGCGCTGGGGCAGCCGTTTCTGCCACTGATTGCCGTCCCCTGTCAGGAGCTCTACAGCCGCCACGTCCACGAGGTCATGCGCGGCGCCGGCGAATCAGCCCTCGCGCGAACGTTCGAAGGCGAGGGTGCGCGCAGGGACGGAACGACCTTCCCGCTCGAGCTCACGCTTGCATCGTGGAAGGCGGGCGCCGCCTCGTATCTCACGGTCATCATCCGCGACACCACCGAACGGCGACGCTCGCAGGAGGCGATCCGCAATCGCGACGAGCAGCTTCGTCAGGCGCAGAAGATGGAGGCGATCGGCAGGCTTGCCGGCGGCGTCGCCCACGATTTCAACAACCTGCTGGTGGTGATCTACGGCTACGCGGAGCTGCTCGTGGCCGGCATGGACGCGCACGACGCCCGCCGCGCCGATCTCGAGCAGGTCGTGAAGGCGTCACATAGCGCCTCTGCGCTGACGCGCCAGCTCCTGGCGTTCAGCCGCAGACAGATTCTTGCGCCACAGATCCTGAGGCTGTCCGATGTCGTGTCGGGCGTGGAGAAGATGTTGCGCCGTCTCCTCGGCGAGGATGTGGAGCTGATCACCCGCATCGATGCGGACGTGGATTGCGTGCGCGCCGACCCCGGCCAGCTCGAACAGGTGATCGTGAACCTCGCGGTGAACGCGAGGGACGCGATGCCGCACGGCGGCCGGGTGACAATCGAGCTCCAGAAAACGGAGCTCACCGACCCCGTCGTCTGCCAGCGCCTCGGCATTCTCACCGGCTCCTATGCGACGATCGTCGTCTCAGATACGGGACACGGCATGGATGCCGAAACGTTGTCGCACATCTTCGAGCCGTTCTTCACGACGAAGGGGCCCCGTAAAGGCACGGGGCTTGGGCTGGCCACCGTGTACGGCATCGTCGCGCAGAGCGGCGGCACCATCGATGTGGAGAGCGCGCCCGGGCGCGGGACGACGTTCCGGATTCATCTCCCCCGCGTCGAGCATGGTGAAAGCGCAATCGTGGTGACCGACGTCGATCCGGTCTCATTGCGCGGCGTCGAGACCGTGCTGCTCGTCGAGGACGAGATCGACGTGCGGACGATCATCAGGAAGGCGCTCGAGCAATACGGGTACGCGGTGCTCGAAGCCGGTTCGGCCGAGGCGGCGATGGACATCGCGCGGCGCCACCTGGACGCGATTCACGTCCTCCTGACCGACATCGTCATGCCCGGCACGAGCGGCCACGCGCTGGCGGAATCGCTGTCGGCGTGGCGCCCTGACATGCGCGTGATCTACATGACCGGCCATCCCGAGGACACCATCGTGCGCCAGGGCCTCGACCCCACCAGCGTGCGATGTCTGCAGAAGCCGTTTTCCCTCGAGGCACTCTGCCGCGAGCTGCGCAGCGTGCTCGAGCCGGCGGAAGCCGGGCTCCAGGCTTAGGGACGTACGTAGGCACTGCGCCGCATCAAAGATGCGGCCTACGACTCAAGGAGGTAGCCGCGGTTCGTCAGACCGCTTCGGCGGCGTGCCCCGCCAGCTGTCGCTGCAGCCACTCCCACGTCACGTTCCATGCGGCTTCCGCCGACATCGCGTCGTAGGACGGCCGCTCCTCGCACGCAAACCCGTGCTGCGCGTCTGGATAGACGACGATCCGGTGTTTCGTGTGGAGCGCCTCGAGGCGCGCGCGAATCGACGCGACGTCGGCTGGTAGAATGGACGTGTCACGACCGCCGAAGAAGAGCAGGATCGATCGCGTGATGCGATTCGCTTCCGTGAGCGGAGGCCGCATGGCGAGGCCCGGTCGCTCGTGGACGATGCCGCCGCCGTAGAAGCTGACGAACGTGCGGGCATCCGTATGGCAGGCGGCGATGAACGTGGCCAGACCGCCCAGACAAAAACCGATCACCCCGACGCGGGTGCCGTCCACACGCGGCTGAGCACGCAACTCCGCGAGCGCAGCCCGCACATCCATCACGAGTCCCCCGTTGGTGACCATGGCCATGTACGGCATCACGCGCGGGACGTCGTCGTAGGGCAGCGTGATTCCCGAGCCCGACCGATGGTACAGCTCGGGCGCGAGCGCCGCGTACCCCGCTGCCGCGAGACGGCGGCAGACGGTCCTGATGTGGTCGTTGACGCCGAACGCTTCCTGCGCCACGACCATTCCCGGCACGACCTCATCGCC
The DNA here is from genome assembly GCA_036005125.1 of Vicinamibacterales bacterium. GTDB lineage: Bacteria > Acidobacteriota > Vicinamibacteria > Vicinamibacterales > UBA2999 > DASYQV01. The sequence goes on along the minus strand of DASYQV010000361.1, from coordinate 1,672 downwards.
GGAAGGCACCGCGAGGAAGGCGTCCATCGAGCCTTCCTCTGTGTCGATGGTGATTGTCTGCTCCATGTGAAACGCACCTTCCACTTTCCATTTTCCAATTCTTTTATTCCCGACAGTGCGAGCCCCGATCGGAGTGACGTCGCTGATTGGCGTTGCGCTTGCACAACGGCGGGCGTTGCGGGTGGTCGGTATCGCCCACCCGATTGCGTGAAGAAAGGAGATGTCATGTCCCACAGGGTTGCGGCGTCAGCTCTGGTCATCGCCCTATCTCTCGTCTTCGCTTCGGCATCGGATGCGGATACGCGCTCGTCCCATCTGAGAGGCAAGCTCACGGTCCCTGTGACGGGGTCGGTTGCCGGAGGCGGGAGCTTCTCGGGCACTTTAACCATCCAGAGATTCGCGGTGCGGCACGGCGCTCCTGTCGCAATCGGGGCGATAAGTGGCAGCATCAAAACATCCTTAGAGTCTCGACCTCAAACAGTCGTGCATGCAGTGCTCGAGTTCCCGGTCCAGGTCGGAGACGCGACCGGCTTTCACCTTCAGCGGAATACCTCGGATCTCGATCGCCCCACAATCAGATTCATACAGGGCACATGTGGGATCGTGCGCGTAGCGATCGGCGGAACCGATGTCGACCTGCTCGGGTTGATGACTCACCTGGATCCCGTGACGCTCCAGCTCAACGGGGACTCCGGTGGCGTACTCGGCAACCTCGCGTGCCAGGTTCTGACGTTGCTCAACAATGTCGTCGGCCTCGTCGGCGTCCTCAACGCCATCCTCGGTCTGCTGGGAGGGCTGCTTGGTGGTATCGGCGGAGCTATTCCGGTCTGAGCCGGCTCATGACTGAGGGCTCAGGGCTTAAGGCTCAGGGCTCACGGCCAGACTCGTGTGTTCCGACGAGCGGTTCGGGACCGTGCACGAGAAACGGGCCGTGCGCATGAGGACAACGACGACTCCGACGAGCCAGGCTGCCGTCCCGCCGTAAGGCATGTGCAAATAGTATTCGTGATTCAAGATTCGCTGGTAGGCAGTAGGCAGTAGACAAACCGTAAAGCAATTCGGTCGTCACCACTATCTGGTTTGCGCTGCCTTCTGCCTACTGCATACTGCCTACTTGTTATGGCAGTGTTCGAGACGAAGCGTCTGTCGCCACATCCGGATGCCGTGGCCCCGGACGGTTCGTACGTCAGGCTCCTGCTGTCGCTCGCGGGGGGCAGCATGGCGCATTTCGAGCTTGGCCCGGGTCGAACGTCGATCGCCGTGGCACATCAGACGGTTGACGAGATCTGGTACTTCGTCACGGGCCGCGGCGAGATGTGGCGCCAGTCGAACGACGCAGAGGAAGTCGTACCCGTCGATGCGGGCACATGCATCACGATTCCGGTCGGGACACGCTTTCAGTTCCGGACGGTAGGCGCCGATGCGCTCGAGGCGATAGGGGTCACCATGCCGCCATGGCCCGGTGATGGCGAAGCGTACGAGGTGGAAGGAAAGTGGCCCAACCATTTGTGAATTGTGAATTGTGAACTCATGATTCGTGATTCAAATCGCAAATCACAAATCACAAATCACAAATGGAAGATCTGGCCTCGTCGCACTCGGCGTCCACTCCGGGGGGATGCAGGAACACGGTTTCGTTTTCCCGGAGGCGACGCACCGCCACCTCGACGAT
>DASYQV010000360.1:0-7792 GCA_036005125.1 Vicinamibacterales bacterium | reverse complement strand
CCATCAAGGCCGCCTTCCTCGCGGACATCGAGACGATGCGAGGCAAGTACATCCCGCTCGCCGAGGCATTCCCGCCGGACAAGTACATGTGGCGCCCCATGGAAGGTGTGCGCTCGGTCTCCGAGGTCCTGATGCTCATCGCAAGCGAAGGATACGGGTTCGCCCCGCAGGCGCTCGGTGGAAAGCCGGCCATGAGCCGCGAGGAGGCGCAGAAGCTGAGCGCAGTCACCGACAAGGCGCAGGTGATCCAGCATCTCACCAAGGGCTTCGCCTATGCGAAGCAGGCGATCGAGGCGATCGATCCGGCAACGCTGGTGGGCCGCCGCAGCGTGTTCGGGCGCGAGCGTACGATGCCGGACGTCGTCCTGTTCGTGGACGGCGACATGCACGAGCATCTCGGGCAGCTCATCGCCTACGCCCGGATGAATCGCATCGTGCCACCCTGGAGCAAGTGAGGCCACGCCCTGCGCGCAGACATCGGGGCCGAATACCAGCCGCGCATCGCCCGGCGGGGACTTCGCGGAGGTTCTGACGCGGCCAATTGCAGGAATTGCAGGAAGCGTGAAACGTCCCCTGCACTCCTGCAATAACCTCCTCCAAATTGCAATTCTGCATCCTGCATTTCCGGGAGGTGGAGATGAACAATCGCCGATTCTCAGGTTACGCGACAGTGTTCTGCGCCTTTCTGACTCTGGCTGGCAGTGCGCGGGCACAGGACTCGACGCTGTCGGGAACGATTACCGACGCGACCGACGCGGTGCTGCCGGGAGCAACGGTGACTGCGTTGCACGTCGCCACCGGCAACATCTTCGTGGCTGTCAGCGATACCGCCGGTCAATATCGAATCGGCGCCATGCGGCCGGGGGTTTACACGATCAGGGCGGAGCTGTCAGGGTTCACGACGATCTCGCGGGAGAACGTGGAACTGCTCGTCGGTCAGGCCATCCTCTTCAACGTGAAGATGACCCTCGCCACGGTGGCCGAGTCGTTGACCGTGACGGGACAGGCGCCGCTCATCGATACGACCCAGTCGAAGCTGGGTGGGAACATCGACACGCGTCAGGTGGAGGCGCTGCCGGTGAACGGCCGGAACTGGATGCAGCTGACGATGCTGGCGCCGGGAAGCCGCGCGAACGATGTGGGCGATGCGCCGACAGGCCTCGGCGGAACGACGGGAGGCACGGGTCAGCGCGGCGATCCGGGATACTTTCAGCTCATTGTCGACGGCCAGCAGGTGACATACGCCTTCGCTCAGGCGACCTACGGCCAGCCGAAAATCGCGCGCGATGCGATCGGCGAGTTCCAGTTCCTGAGCAGCCGCTTCGATGCGACGAATGGCCGCTCCCTGGGCCTCGTCGTGAATGCCGTCACCAAGTCGGGCACCAACCTCTTCTCGGGCGCGGGCTACGGGTATTTCCGCGACGACACGTTCATTGCGAAGGATTTCGTCGCCAAGCGCGTGCTGCCGTATTCCAACCAGCAGTTCGGAGGCACACTCGGTGGCCCGCTCGTCAAGGACAAGGCTCACTTCTTCGCGTACTACGAAGGCGAACGGGAGCCTCAGACCTTCACCTTCCAGAGCCCCTTCCCGCGGTTCAATATTCCCGACATCTCGGAGACGCGGATAGAGCACAAGGCGGGCGGGCGTGTCGACGTGCAATTGAGCCCGAGCAAGCGCCTGATGGTGCGTGGCAACAGTTGGCGGAATCACCTGCCGGTCGACTACGTGCGGTACGACTCGGTCGTGTTTCACCCGTCGCGGGCGCTCGAGCAGCGCTGGTACCGTAACGACCAGCTCTTCACCTCGTTCACGCAGACATTCGGGAACAAAAGCGTCAACGAGATCAAGGCTGGCGTTTTCAGGGCCGACTCCGACGAGCGGACCCCGCCGGGGCTGGAGGAATCGCCGAGCATTATCCTGCGAGGGTACACGCTCGGATCGTTTGTCGCCGCGCTGCCGCTGCGGCTGACGGGGCATACATGGTCGGCGCGCGACGACTTCACGACGGTGGTCAGGGCGGCCGGCGTCCACGAGCTCAAGCTGGGCGGAGACTTTCTCTGGAACCACAATTTTCTGGAATGGAGCACGCAGAAGTACGGCACCCTCCAGGCAAACGGTGGTCCCATCCCCGCCAACATCGAAGACCTGTTCCCGGTGTGGAACGACCCGAAAACATGGAACCTGGCGCCGCTCTCGCCGATCACGGTGCGGTGGACGCAGAGCTTTCCAACCTGCAGCACACAGACGAACGGGTGTGGGTACACGTGGGCGGATGTGCCGCGCGAGGCGTCGGCGTGGCTGCAGGACAACTGGGCGGTGACCTCGCGGCTCACGCTCAATCTCGGGCTCCGCTGGGATCTCGCCTACAACTGGGCGGGGCAGCACCTCGATTTCCCCCCGCTCCACCACAAACGCGGGAACGAATGGACGAACATCGCGCCACGGCTCGGGTTTGCCTACACCCTGCCCGATCAGCGGACGGTCCTGCGTGGCGGTACGGGCAGGTACTTCATCGGGGCGAAAGACCAGTGGACTCATCACATCCCGGCGAACCTGCAGCTCGCCGTGGTCGGCGTGCTCAACGACGGCCGTCCGGACTTCGCCTCGAACCCGTTCAACGGGCCGCCGCCGACCTTCGAGCAGGCACAAGCGCTCCTCCACGACACGACGGGCGGTGTCATCTCCGACAACGTGCTGATGCCATACAGCTATCAGACGTCATTGGGAGTTCAGCGCCAGCTCGGGGAGACGATGTCAGTGCAAGCCGACTACGTCTGGAATGCGGGACGGCGTGAGCAGATCCTCCAGAACACGAATCTCAGCTACGACCCGGCGACCGGGGTGAATTATCCGTTCAGCGACATCAGCCGTCGTCCGTGGCCGTTCCTTGGGATCACACAACAGTACCTGATGCTCGCCAAATCCAATTACCACGGTCTGGAAACCGCGTTCACGAAGCGCTTCAGCCGGCGCTGGCAGGCGTCGGCGACGTACACCCTGTCGTCATTCCGCGACTACGTGCCGCCTCCGACGTCGGGTCTCGCACTGGTGACCTTCCCGGTCCCGGAAGATATCGGCAACAACTGGGCCTACGCGCAGGGAGATCAGCGTCATCGCGCGGTCTTCAACGGCATCTGGGAGCTGCCGTTCGAGCTGCAGCTGAGCGGGCTATATATGTACGGCTCGGGGCAGGTGTTTCCGACAAACTACGGGGCGGACCTCCGCAACAGCGGAAACGCCTTCCTTCGTCTGCGTCCCGACGGGACGATCGCGCCGCGCGACGGCGTGCGCGGCAACCCGATCCACCGAACGGATCTTCGCGTCGTGCGCCGCTTCCGGATTCAGCAGGGGCTGAGAGCGGAGGCGTCGTTCGAGGTGTTCAACGTGTTCAACCACGTGAACTACGGTAATTACGTGACCGTCGAGGCGAGTTCGTTGTACGGTCAGCCGGTGCAGAATCTCAACGTGGCGTACTTGCCGCGGATGCTTCAGCTTGGGGTCAGGGTCATGTTCTGATCGAAGACGCAGATACAACCCTAACCAGAGAGGACGCCAACATGGATCCGATCAGACGTCAGATACTGGTAACGGGCGCCGCGGCGACGGCAATGGCCGCGGTTCCGCGCGTGTTTGCCGAGCAGACGGGGCAGGCGGGAGCAGCCATGTCCTTCTACGAAAAAGGCCCCGTTCGCATCCACTACAAGGAGGCCGGTTCAGGCTTCCCGCTGCTGCTCATCGCCGGCGGAGGATTGAACTCGACGATCTCGGGCTTGATCAGCACCTCGCCCTTCAACCCGATCGAGGAGTTCAGCGCGGAATGCCGCTGCATCGCGTCGGACCTGCGCAACGCCAATGCCGGCCACTCCTCCGGCCCGCTCGAGATCGACCGGCCGTGGGACGCGTATACCGATGACCATCTCGGTCTGATGGATCACCTCGGCATCGACAAGTTCATGGTGTTGGGGTTCTGCATTGGCGGTCCCTTCATCTGGAACCTGTTGAAGCGAGCGCCCAATCGTGTGGTCGCGGCCGTGCTCGCCCAGCCCAGCGGGTCACGTCCGGAAATGCGCGACCTTTTCTACCAGAACAATATCAAGGGCTGGGGTCCCGAGCTGGTCAAGCGCCGACCCGACATCACGATGGAGATCGTCGACAGATTTCTGACCAGGATGTACCGCACCAACGCCGACTTCGTCTTCACCGTGACACGCGATTTCGTGCGCAGTTGCCAGACGCCCGTGCTGATCCTGCCGGATGACATCCCGGCGCATCCGTACGCCGTTGCCATGGAGGCTGCGATGCTCGCGCCGAAATCCCAGGTGAGCCTGTATCCGTGGAAGGAGCCCAAGGATCGGATTCCGCTGGCGGTGCGCCATATACGTTCGTTCCTCCGGGTGCATCGGCCTGCTTCAACATAAACGCACGTCCACGGTCGAAGGGCGAGGTCGACTGGTGATTGTCGGTAATTTCGCCCATGAGGCGACAAGAAAGAAGGTAAGCGTATGGCGAAGGGAACTGCACGGAACGGAAGCCGGCGTGCGTTTCTCACAGGCGCGGGCGGCCTGGCAGCCGCCCTGGTGGCAGCCCCGCACGCCAGCGGCAAGCAGGCACAGGCCCGTTCGGCGTCTCAGCCTCGAGACCGGGGGATCTGGGCCACGTGGTATGACCTGCCGGACGCGGGACGCAACGACTATCTTGCCTGGGTACACGGAACCTACATACCCGCACTTCTCAAGCGGCCCGGCTATCTGTGGGCAGCACATTACGCCAACATCGCCGAGCTGACCGCAGGTAGGACGTTGAATCCCGCCGCTCGTGACGTGCCGGCCGGCAATGCGTACATCCTGGTGGTTGGCGCCGAAGATACAGGTGTCCTCGGCAACCCGGTACCCGAAGAGCTGCATGCGGCGCTGTCCCAGGAGGACAGGAAAATGCTCGCGATGCGGACCAGTGAGCGGACGAACGTCTTCGCGGAAGCGTCGCGAATCACGGGCCCGGGAGCGAAGGATTACAAGGGCGGCATGACGCTCGCGCCCTGTATCCAGTTCGGGTCATACAACATCGACTACAAGAAGGAAGTCGACATCCTTGCCTGGTACGCCCAATTGCAGATGCCGAATATGAGCGTGGCCCCCGGCTGCGTCCGGACCCGCAGGCTCGCCTCGGTGTCCGGATGGGCAAAGATGGGAATTCTCTACGAATTCGCGTCGGTCGACCTCCGCAACAAGACGTTCGGTCCCGGGAGGCCAGCGGCGCCACCTCACAAATGGCAAAGCAGCGTGAGAGAGCTGGTCCACGCCCCCGGCTCCCCCAATGTCGCGCGCAGGATCTGGCCGGGATCCGAGAGTTAATCGGGGTTCTCAGGTTGGCGTTTCGTGGGCCGCATCTGAAGATGCGGCCTACGTACGCCGGCGCCGATCAACCTTCAATTGCGTTCCTGTGCGGAATGCGTCGATGCTGACGCGCCCTCCTCGGGCGAGACGATCGTGACCGGCACGTCGCGGTTGCTTGTCGCGACGTTACCGCGAACATCGGCAGCCCACGCGCGCAGGATGTAATCGCCAGGCCGAAGCTCGCTTGCGTCCCAGAAGCCTTCTGAGGCGACGCCATCGCGCAGCGAGCTGGTCGCGCGATAGAGAAACTGTGTTCGCCGCCCGCCGTAGAACGGAATTCCGCTGCCGGGCGCGTAGACGACGGCGGCTGCTGCCGGGTCCTGCTCGAGACGATTGAACGTGAGCGTTCGTCGCACCCTGTCGAAACCCGCTGCGGGCGATCCGTCACCGTTCAACACCTGATAACCGACTTCATACAACCCCAGGCGACGATTGGGGTGATTACCGTCGGCCTGATCCCACGCATCGACGACAATCTGCACACGTCCCGACACGACGATGCGCCCGCGAGTGCGAGCGGTGAGCGGCCCGCCGCGCTCGTCGTACAGACGCACACCGCCCCGCGCGATGGTGGGCGCGACGGTGTCTTCGAACTGCACGAGTCGGAATTGCAGCGGGTTGTGCTCTTCGCCGGGCCAGCCGACGTTCAGGTGCACATGGTTGAACGCGTTGACCGTGCCGATCATCTCGCCCGTGCTGAATCGCGCTCCGCGCTTCACCCTGATGCCGACAAGCCTGCCGTCCTCATACGTCGGGACGAATCTCCTGAGATCGAACACGTCGTTGCGGTCTCTCCCGACGCGGATGTGCACGTACGCGAGATCCCCGATGCGCAGCCATTCGGTGAGCGTCCCGAACGCACCGCTCGAGAGAGGACTGCTGACAACCCCATCTCGAATGGCGTGGACCGGCGTGCCGTCGCCGATCCTGACGTCGATGCCGGCGTGAAAACGTTCTGCGCCCCGGCCTCGGACCTCGCCCATCGTGCCCGCAATTTCGTGAGGACCTTCGAGTGGCGCGACCGGCCAGAGCAGCGGCTGCCAGCCAAAGCCCTCCGCATCGAAGTGGGGATTGATTCGCGGCGATGCGGGCGGGCGCAGCTCGAGCCGTGACGGCGCGGCGACGAGCCGGACGAGCGCATTTCCGGAGTCGGCGACGACAATGCGGCCGGGTACCGTCACTGCAAGCGCCGCAGGACTGCGAAACCGGGCGTCGCTTCCCGCGCCGTCGCGGAACCCGGGTGTCGATCCTGCCAGGGTGCGCGTGACACCAGTGGCCGAGGCCTCGATAATCCGACCGCGATCGTCGGTCACGTAGACCTCGCCGGTGGAGCTTGCCGCAATGCCGATCGGGCGGACCAGCCCCTCCGCATACGTCCATGGCGCGGTTCTGACGATACCCGCCGTGTCGATGATGCGGACGAGGTCGTTGCCCGTGTCCGCCACGAAGATATGCCCTGATGATCCGACGGCGACGCCGGATGGTGTGTGAAAGCGCGCCTCCGTCGCAGGACCATCCGTCCAGCCGGGACCCGTCGAGCCGGCGAGCGTGCTGACGGTTCCATCCTCATCGATCGCCCGGATGCGATCGTTGTACGTGTCGGCAACCATCAGCCGGCCTGCGCGATCGATTGCGACACCAATCGGCCCGTTGAAGCGCGCGTAGTGCGCGGGGCCGTCGCGATCGCCAGCCACGCCGTCGCCTGCGTAGGTCGAGACAATACCGTCCGGGGTGACGCGCCGAATGACGTTGTTGCCCGTGTCGGCGACGAAGAGCGTCCCGCTCGGATCGATCGCCAGTCCCGACGGCGTGCTGAACCGGGCCGCTTCGCCAACACCGTCCACGAAGCCATGGCCACCGCCCGCAACGGTGAAGACGCGGCCATCGGGCGAGATGTGGCGTATGCGATCCGCATCGCCAGCGTCAGCGATATAGATGGTGCCGTCGGCGGCGACTGCAAGCCCGAAGGGCTCCGAGAATCTCGCGAGCCCCGAATCGTCATCATGCGTCCCCCGGACGCCGTCGCCGGCAAGCACCAGCACCCTGGCGGCCCAGCCCGCCTCGAGCGTGGCCGGCGGAAGCGGTCCGAACCTCCACCACAGCAAGACAGCCCCGAACCCCAACGCCCCGGCGATGAGCACCGCGATCCCTGAGAGGATCAGCAGGCGTTTCCCACGTCGACGAATGGCGGGCTCGGTAAGGGACACCGACTAAGTGTGATGGATTTCCTGGCGCGAGCGATAGCCGGTTTTCGGACGAGATATACTCGCGCTTTCCGGAGGTCGACGATGAGAAGCCTGTTCATGCTGAGACGTTCTCCCTGGTCGTTCGTGACGCTGACGGTGATTCTGTTCATCGCGGTCAGCAGCGCCCAGCAGGGCGGGGGAAGAGGGGAAGG
>DASYQV010000359.1:0-5155 GCA_036005125.1 Vicinamibacterales bacterium | reverse complement strand
AGGCATCAGGCATCAGGGCTGCCTCAGGCATCAGTTGTTACCGCTGATCCCTGAGACAGCCCTGATCCCTGATGCCTGACGCCTGATGCCTGATGCGGCGTTTCAAATCGTCTCCGCGCCCTCTGCTTCCCCCGCGCGCTCCAGAGCCGGCACCGGGCGTTGTCGGACCGTATGACCGACTCCGCGCCCTCCACTTCAACACGCACGGAACGCGCGCGTTGGCGAATCACGGCAGAGCGCCAGACAGCTACTGGTTTCCTTCTGACGCATCTTCCTGAGGGGGATGCGACGGCTCGAGACCCGATCGGCCCAGGCCGGCCCGGAATGGCTGGAACGGCATCTGGCACTGGTACTTCCGGAGAAAGTTCAGGAAGCGCTTGTAGTCCTGTGGCGGCATGTTGAACAGGCGCACGAGACCCTTGTAGCTGCCCTGCATGTGTTCGAGCCCTCGCAGCACGAGTTGCCGGAGGTCGTCGCGTGTGATGTCGCGCGACATGAATGGCTCGTACACGACGGCCCAAAAGCTCTCCTTCGTGCGAATCATCTGTTCGTACATGATCTGCGCGGGTGTGGACGCCGGCACCGCGGCGCTCGATGTCGCCGGCACGTACCGGCCCGTCAAGACTTCCGGCGGCAGATCGGCGGCCTCGACGACCGCGTTCCGGCCGCGCACGACGAACCGCTCCACGACATTCTTCAGTTCGCGGACGTTGCCGGGCCACCGATAGGCCGTCAAGTACGCGAGCGCGTCGTCCGAGAGCTGAGGAACGGGCACTCGGTGCACCTCGGCGAAGCGGCGCATGTAATGCTCGAGCAGCGGTTCGATGTCGAGCGGACGTTCGCGCAACGGCGGAATCCGCAGATGAACCACGTTGATGCGGTAGTAGAGATCCTCGCGGAACACCCCGCCGGCAATCGCCTCCTGCAGGTTACGGTTGGTCGCGGTGATCAGCCGCACGTCGGTGATCGCGTGGGGCCGCTCGGCTCCGACGCGCTGCACCTCGCCGTTTTCCAGGAAGCGGAGCAGCAGCGCCTGCATTCGGAGCGACATCTCGCCGATCTCGTCCATGAAGAGCGTGCCGCCGTTGGCGGCCTCGAGGAGGCCACGCTTGTCGTGGTATGCATCGGTGAAGCTGCCGCGGACGTGGCCGAAAAGCTCGGTCTCGAGCAGCGTCTCCGGCAGACCGGCGCAATTGATCGTCAGAAGCGGCGCGTGCGAACGGCGACTTCGCTGGTGAACCAGGCGAGCCACGACTTCCTTCCCGACGCCGCTTTCGCCGGTGATGAGGATCTTGGCGTCGCTTCTCGCCGCGTACTCGAGCTCCTGCTCAATCGCGCGCGTGGCGTCACTGATCCCGACGAGTTCGTAGGTAGGCTGGAGGAGACCCACTAGCCCACCACCGTCCGCGGAAAGGCGACGGAGTTCTTGGCAGAATCCGGCTGTGTTCCGCAGCGCGGCGCCTCGCAAGACGCGCGGGCGTGACCGACAACCTGCCTCGCACGTCGGACCGTGAGACCGTCGTCGCTTATTGTCTGGTCTGCGAGGGTCGTCGAACAGAGGCCGCGAAGCCGAGGAGTGCGCCACCGAGCAACAACATCGCCGCGGGTTCGTGAGGCGCCTCCACTGCGCTGCCGCTCATGCCAAATGCGGTCGCGACGGACCAGACCACGATCGTGGCGGTCGCAACCGCGCACACCATTCTGTTGACAAAGCGATTCGGCTGGAATGTCATGAGGAGGCGTCCTGGCCACCTCAAACAGCAAGGCCGCTGCCACCCGGCTCGCGGCTGGCCCGTGCCCTGACGCGCTGTAAGTGACTGAATCACGACGCGTTGCCGCACCGGGCGGCCGCGTGACCAGCGACTGACTCGCCGTCTCCGCCACAGAAGGCGACTTTTCTCTCCGGCGACGGTGTCTGCGCCGAGCGCTTCTTGGTGAACTCAAACCGCGGATCCTGGACGCGGGCATCGCCCAATCCTCCTGAAGACGTCGTCGCTCACGGTTCAAGGTCTCGCGCACTCGAGCGAGGCTCTTCCATGATGATGACGACCGAGCCGAACGATCAAAACGACAAAGCACCACGAGTGGATGTCATAGCCCTCACGATCAGCGATCCCTTCGGCTCTCCTCACCTGCCGATTACGCGCGATCAAGCGCACAGATCAGGCTCCGGCGCACTCGACATTAGCGACCTCATCCGCATCGCTGCCCAACGTAAAAAATTGTACCCGAGCAGACAATAAATGACTATAGACGTCGATATGTCATTTACCCGAACGACCATATGCTGGGCAGATTCGCCCTGAATTTCCTGAACTGGATATGAAAAAAACCGTGCAACGCCGAGACCGTCAACGCGCTCTACCAGAGCGGACGACACGTCCCGGACGTACTGATCCCGCTGATCCCGCGGCACACATCTCTCGCCCGCATCTTCGTCGCGATTACGAGCGCCGATCAAGCGTCGGCGTCGCGCCCGATTCACGAGCGTCCGACGCTGCGTGTTCTGACGCTCATCCACTCGCATTCGTCGACGTTTTGTCCGCGTCACGTTCGTCCGCCAAGCTGCCTGCATCGCAAGCTTCTGCAGCTGTCGCGACAGTCGCTGCCGCCGAACATCCGACGCCGACTTTGGCCAGTCAGCAAGACTTCCGCCTGCTCCGATCGTGGTTGGCCGGTCGGGCAACTTCCGCGAGGACATGGTGATGGCAATCGCGTCGCGAATAGTGGGCCCTCAAGAAAGTCGCCCTGGTTGCGACATTTGCGGCCAGACACCGACATTTGCGTTTTCGCGAGAACTTGTTGGTGCGAGACTCCGAGCATGGTCGAAAGGAAAACACCGTCATCGAGCGAATCGGGAACAATCTGGACTTGGAACATCTTATGTATCCTTTGGGATTAACCCGCTGATCGTAACGAGGGCATCTCCCCCAAAGCGTCACACAACGTCACGCCGTGCGCCCGACGACGATGTGCGATCCCGACACATCTGGTCGCCGCCGATTCAGGAAAAGTCCGTGCAACCACGGACAAAGTCCATTAGTGACCGACAAAGTCTCCTTTCCGGCGACGTTTTCGCCGGCCTGCGCTGGCGCGCCAATTCCCCAAACGAACTGCACTGAATCGAGTTACGCGATTGCGCCGCTTTCGGCCCCGTGGCCGCAAACTTGCTCCCTGAGGGCGCATCCCATTTAGCGATACGGAGTGATTCATGCGAAGCGGTGACGACCGGGTCGCCCGGTTGCGCTCGCGCGCCGCGGCGGTCGAGCGCGCGCGAATTGCGCGCGAACTTCACGATGGCATTATCCAGGCGGTCATGGGCGTGCAGATTCAGTTGGCTGCGTTGAGCCTGCAGGTCGTCGAAGAATCGCCTGGCGTCGCAGGCGAGCTCCGACGCCTCGACGGGCTTCTGAAACAGGAGGTCGTCGGCCTCCGCGAGCTGATTCAACGGTTGAAGCCGAGCGACCTCGGTCCCGACCAGCTCGTCGACGCCCTGGAAGACGTGGTCGAGCGATTCGAGCGCGAAACCGGGATTGCCACGCAGTTCGTGACCCAGCTCGATCGGGTTCCTCTGACGCCGCAGGCCTGCCGCGAGGTCACGCGCATCGTGCAGGAAGCGCTCGTGAACGTGCGCAAGCACAGCGGCGCTCGCAATGTGCTCGTCCGCTTTGCCACCGTCGACGGATGCTGCGTCCTGTCCATCGATGACGACGGATGCGGCTTTCCCTTCTCCGGACGGCTGTCGCAGGACGATCTCGAAGACGCGCAGGAAGGTCCATCGGTCATCAAAGAGCGCGTCCGGCGGCTTGGCGGCGAGCTGACGGTCGAATCCGATCCCGGCCAGGGGGCCCGCCTCGAAATTGCTGTTCCACTGGCGAGTCATGGGATCTACGGATAAGGCGTTCCCGTCCCTCATGCCGATTCGGATTGTTATCGCCGATGACCATCCCATCTTTCGTGAAGGGCTAATCAAGCTCCTCGAAACCAAGCCGGACCTGCGCGTGGTTGGAGCGGCGAACGACGGTGACGAGGCGCTCAAGCTCGTTGCGGAGCTCGAGCCCGACCTGTTGCTGCTCGACCTCGCGATGCCCCGCATGACCGGGCTCGTGGCGTTGCGCGAGCTGCGCGACCGCGCGGTCCGCGCGCGCACCATCCTGTTGACCGCCTCGGTGGCCAAGACGGACATCGTGACCGCTCTCCAACTTGGGGCACAGGGCGTGGTGCTCAAGGAATCGGCCAGCGAGCTGCTGTTCAAGAGCATTCGTGCGGTCATGGCAGGTCAGTATTGGGTGGGTCGGGAACGTGTCGCCGACCTGGTCAGCACGCTGCGCGAGCTTTCAATCTCGACGCCGGAGCCGGACTGCAAGCACTTCGGTCTGACGCCGCGTGAGCTGGAGGTCGTTGCCGCGATTGTCGGCGGCCATTCCAACAGCGACGTCGCGGTCACACTTTCGATCAGCGAGAAGACCGTCAAGCACCACCTCACGAACATCTTCGAGAAGCTCGGGGTGTCCAACCGCCTCGAGCTGGCGTTGTTCGCGTTGCATCACAATCTGGTAGCGGAGCCCCTCTCTCCCCCCCGTCGCGACAGCAACTAGCACAATTCGCGCGCACGACACGCAAAGGGCCGAGTGATCCCGCGTGTTGCCGGCAGCGTACGTGGACCATAACAGGGGAAGAGACCGTCCAGAATGATCCGAAGGTCTGGCGCGATGCGACCAACGTCTTAGGATAAGCTACGCAGGCGCGTTCAATTTTCTCCGGTATACGGCGCGCTCACACAAAACGTAGATCACCCACCCCAGAGAGCGCCCGAAGGACATCTCCCTTCTTGTTCGATCACTTTCTGCATCAGTCCCGTCAGCGCGACCGCGCGGCCCGGCCATTCGCGCACCCGCTGATCGCGGATCGTCTCGGTATCTCGCAGCATCCGCGCGTCCACCGCACGACGGCGACGACTCGACGACGATCGGCTGCGACCTTGGTCTGACTTCATCCGACCTTCGATTCATTCTCAAGCGCCATTTCGACATCTACGATTGCGACCTCGACCGCCCACTCGATCGCGCGGCGTCCGTGTGGAGCGTACGTGCGCTGCGGAGCGCCTGCGCGACCCGGGGGTCTCCACACAATTGCTTCGACGCAGAGCGCGTGG
>DASYQV010000358.1:0-6670 GCA_036005125.1 Vicinamibacterales bacterium | reverse complement strand
GCCCAGCAGTCTCCTCACGAAGCCGATCGGCGTGACAACCAGGAAATACATGATACCCATGACGATTGGCGTCGTCACTTTGGAGATCGCGTGCGCCAGCGCCATCCACGCCTGCTCGATCGGCGCGAGGCGCGCCGGGATTGCGAGGCCTGCAACGGCGAGCATCACGCCAAGCGTGGCGAGCACGCTGGCGGCACCTGGACGGCCGCGCCACCACACGATGACCGCAATCGTCAGGAAGGACGCCCCGACGGCGAGGCCGAACCGACGCCGACCTTCCGACGTCAATCGAGCGGAAACTCTGTCTGCCATTGTTCGTCGGACGACGGTGGTTGCGCGCGCTTTTCGAGGAGAAACGGGCCGAGCACGAGCGCGTCGATGCGCGTGCGCATGAAGCAGCGATAGGCGTCAGCAGGCGTGCAGACGATTGGCTCACCGCGGACGTTGAACGACGTGTTCACCACGACGGGGCAGCCGGTGCGGCGCTCGAACGCGCGGATCACCTCGTAATAGCGTCGATTCGTATCAGCGGTGACGGTCTGGATGCGCGCGGAGTAATCGATGTGCGTCACGGCGGGAATGTCGGAGCGAGGCGCTTTCAACTGGTCGAGTCCCTGAAGCTGCTGTTGATCGGCGGTGAGTGGGATTCGATGTTCGTGCCGGACCGGCGCGACGAGGAGCATGTAGGGCGAATCTGTATCGAGCTCGAAGTACTCCGAGGCCCGCTCGCGGAGCACCGATGGCGCAAACGGCCGGAAGCCTTCGCGGAACTTGATCTTGAGATTCATCTCCGCCTGCATGTGCGGGTTTCGCGGATCGCCGAGGATGCTCCTGGCGCCGAGCGCCCGCGGGCCGAATTCCATCCGGCCGTCGAACCACGCGACAACCTTCCCGGCGGCGAGATCCTGCGCGACGCGATCCAGCAACGTCTCCTCCTCGAGCCTCACGTAGGCGGCGCCGGTGGTCTTCAGAAATCGTTCAATCTGCGCGGCCGAGAAATCCGGTCCGAGATACGAGCCGTTCATCGAGTCGCGATCGGCGCGCGCGACGCGCGGCGTGTCCAGGTGGCGGTAGCGAATCAGCTGGGCGACGCCGAGAGCGCCGCCTGCATCCCCAGCGGCCGGCTGGATCCAGATGTTCTTGAAGGGTCCTTCCCGCAGCAGACGACCGTTGCCGACGCAGTTGAGCGCAACGCCGCCCGCGAGGCACAGGTTCTCGAGGCCGGTCCTCCGGTGCGCCGTGCGCGCCATTCGCAGCATGATCTCCTCGCACACGAGCTGGACGGAGTGCGCGAGGTCCAGATCGCGCCGGGTCAACGGGCCCTCGGGCGCACGCGGCGGCCCTCCGAACAGCCGGTCGAACGTTCCATTGGTCATAGTCAGCCCGGTCAGATAGTTGAAGTACTTCTGATTCAGCCTGAACGAGCCGTCCTCCTTCAGATCGAGCAGCTCATTGTAGATGCGGTCCACATAGGTGGGTCGGCCGTACGGTGCGAGGCCCATGACCTTGTACTCGGCGGAATTCACCTTGAAGCCGGTGTAATACGTGAACGCCGAATACAGCAGGCCGAGGGAATCGGGCCAGTGCAGCTCGTCGAGAATCTCGAAGTCGTGACCGCGACCGATGCCGATCGAGGCGGTGGCCCACTCGCCCACGCCGTCCATTGTCAGAATCGCAGCCTGCTCGAACGGCGACGGGAAAAACGCGCTGGCCGCGTGGGCCTCGTGGTGCTCCGCATACAGGATCTCGCCGCGGTAGCCGAGCTGCTCCTTCAATTGCCGGTCGATGTAGAGCTTGTCCTTGATCCACAGTGGTCCCGCCATGAGGAACGGTTTGAAGCCGCGAGGCGCGACGCCCAGATAGGTCTCGAGGATTCGTTCGAACTTCAGCAGCGGCTTGTCGTAGAAGCCGACGTACTGGAGATCTGACACGCCGATGCCCGCCGCCTCGAGACAGTACGCCACGGCGTGCCCCGGAATGCCGGCATCGCCCTTTCTGCGCGTGAAACGTTCTTCGGATGCCGCGGCGACCAGTTCGCCGTCGCGCAGCAGGCAGGCCGCGCTGTCGTGATAGAAGGCGGACATCCCCAGGATGTACTGCTCGGCCATGTTTCGCGTGGAGTGTACATCCTCTACGGTGCCACACTGATGCTGACGAATGAATGGCTGTCCGGGCTCTGGCCGTGGACGTCGCCGGACCGCTCATCGGCCTGATGGTGCCGGCGCTGCTCGTCGCCGGCAATCGTCCGTTTGGCTTCTCGAGCAATCTCCGCCATCTGTGCGCAGCGTGCGTGAGGCCGCGGCTGGATTGCTTCCGCTACGACGTGCGGCGCGACGTGGATGGAACCTCGCGTTTCTCGCCGGCACGGCGGCAGGCGCGCTGCTGTGCGCCTTACTGATCGGCGTCGACGTGTGCCGATTGCATCCGCAACGCGCGCCGAGCTCGCCGCGCTCGGCGTCCGCGACTTCGCCGGGCTCGTACCGGACGACCTTCTCAGTTGGGTGTGCTCGGCACGCTGAAGGGATTCATCGCGCTGGTGGTTGGTGGCTTCCTCGTCGGGTTCGGCACCGCGTGGGCTGGCGGGTGCACCTCGGGGCGGCGCCTGGGCATATGGATGGGCGCGGCCGTACCTGCCGCATTGAGCGCCGGGTCTGGATACTCGCGGCTGCCGTTCTCCGCGGATGAATTTCTCACGAGTCGGCCGCCCGCACGACGTCCGCGGGCGCCTTTTACGTATAATCCACCCATTCTGGCAGGTTGCGCGGTTGCCGTCGGCCGGGCGCCTCTCAGATTCCACTGGAACGAAAACTCGCTGCGGATGTATCTTCCCCACATCTCCGCCGGGCGGATTGCAGCCGGGTTTAGTCCGTTATGCGGGCTCCCAACGAGAGTCGGTTTCGTTGTCGGACCGCATAACGGACTAGGGGCGCCCACACCCCAACGTGCTGGGAAACGCGCGTTGGGGACCCCGCGGAGCGCGCCAGAAGATACTGGCTAACCAGCCAAGGGCTCTGCCGTGGTATCAAGAGCAGAGCCCTTGATTGGTTCGCAGGAGGTCCTGTCGATGAAGTGTCACAGCGTCTCGCAATCGGCCGTCCGAGCTCTGGGCGTCGCGGCACTATGCCTGCTGCTGCCGCTCGCACGGCCCGCGACCGTGATAGGGCAGCAGTCGGAGTCGTCCGCTTCTTCCGGGGCGTCGCTCGACTACACGTTCTTCAAGAGCAGGGTGCAGCCTATCTTTCTCGCGAAACGCGCTGGCCACGCGCGCTGCATCTCGTGCCACAAGCATCAGAATCAGATGCGGTTGCAACCGCTCCCGACCGGGAGCGCCACCTGGAACGAGGAGGAATCGCGCAAGAATTTCGAGTCCGTCCGCCGCGTGGCTCTCCCGGGCAACCTGAAGAGCCGGCTCCTCGTTCACCCGCTGGCCGAAGCGGCCGGCGGCGACTTCTATCACGGCGGCGGCAAGCACTGGGACTCACAGAGCGCGGCGGAGTGGCAGACGTTGAAAGCGTGGGTGCTTGGACAGACGAAGTAACCGCCGATCTCGATTTACTGGAAGACACCTTCGAAATGTAAAGCGGGCCGCTCCGTTGGAGCGGCCCGGGAAATCGCGGCGCGAAGGCCTGATGCAATCGCACCACCTCTGTTGATACACGCCACTCGATCGGTTGGCGAGGAGTTGACGATGACGAATGCGCGACTGATTCGTTCCTGTTTCGTGCTCGTGACGTGCATGCTGCTTGGCACGATCTCGGTCACCGGGCAGCACGACGAGAACGGGCGGCCCGGCAAGGTCCGGATCATCCAGACCAACGCCGCCGGCGACAACGTTCACGTGATCGATCCCGCGACCAACAAGGTGGTCGGCGTGATCAGCGGGATCGAGGTGAGCCACGGGGCTGCCATCGCGCCGGATGGCAGCCGCATTTACGTCAGCGACGAAGCCGAGAGCACGCTCGACGTGGTCGACGCCAAGACGTTCAAGGTCACGGATCGCATCCCCTTGAGCGGCCGTCCCAACAACATCGCGGTGGGTAAGGACGGGCGGCGCGTGTACGTCGGGATCATCGAGCAGCCCGGCGGTGTTGACGTGGTCGATACGCTCTCGCTCAAAAGGGTGAAGACCATCCCGACCAGGGGAAGCATCCACAACGCGTACGTCACGCCGGACGGCAAATACGTGGTTGCCGGCTCCATCCAGGGGAAAACGATAAACGTCATCGACACGAAGACCGAAGAGCCGGCGTGGACGCTCGAAATGGATCTCGGGGTCCGTCCGATGACGTTCAGCTGGAATCCTGACGGGTCAACCAAGTGGATATTCACACAGTTGACGGACCTCAATGGATTTGCGGTCGTGGACTTTGCCACCCGCAAGGAGATCAAGCGGATCAACAATCCCGAACTGCCTCCCGGAAAACCGACCGTTCCCCAAGGCTCCGATCCATCGCACGGCATGGCCGTCACGTCCGACAACAAGACGCTTGTGGTGTGCAGCCGGTTGAACAATCACCTTTACGCGTACTCGCTGCCAGACCTGAACCTGCTCGGCGGCGCAGAGCTTAGCGGGAAGGGCGCGGGCTGGGTAACGGTCACTCCGGACGGGAAGTTCGCGTACGTGGCCAACCCGGTCACCGACGATGTCTCTGTTGTCGACATCAAAGCGCTCAAGGAGGTGACGCGCATCCGCGTCGGCGCCGTTCCCAAGCGCAACGTGACGGGTCGGTTGAACTGAAGGATAGGATGTAGAAGACAGTCAGCGGGAGGCCCGCAGGCCTCCCGCTGCTCGGATGCAGGTCAGGAAACGCGCCTGTGATTCGGGAAGCCGACGTTACTCCCGAACGTGGGGCGTGGTCAGCGAGTTCGGCGCGTTGAGGTTCGCCCCATCGTCCACGCCGACAGCGAGCCGATCCACGAGCTCCCCGCCGAGCCACCCGGCAAACAGCGCCACCGCACACCCCGCGAACGCGAACACAAACGCAATGGTCTGAGGCTCGCGAGGATTCGCGCCGCGCTGTGCCCAGCTCATCCCGTAGAGCAGGAGCATGATCGCGTTGGCAGCGCCGTGCACGAGGCCAATCCGCTTGGCCCTGGTGCCCGAAGGGATGCCGAGCCAATCGATGAACCCGAACGGCGCGGCGACAAGCCCGCTCAGGACGCCGGCGGCGATCATCCCGTAGGCGATGTCCGACCACGTGCTGTTACCCGTCGCCAGGAACATCACGTCGAACAGGATCGCCATGACCAGCAAACCGAACGGAAAGACAACCAACATCTGGTGAATCGGATGCCCGAAGAGCTTGGCCTTGCTTTCCATATCCTGCGTCCTTTCCAGTTCGATTCCGGTGCAAGCGATGGACCGCATTCAGCCACTCGAGTTGTCAGATCCATGCGTTAGGCCCTTAGGCGGCTGCCAACGCGAATTCTGTACCGATTGCGAGCCCGCATAACGGACCAGGCGCGCGAAGCGCGCCAAGAGATCCTGGAATCATCGGTCAGTCCCTGACCTCGACACTTTCTGACGTGCGGGGCAGGCTGTCGACCCCGAGCATCGCGGTTTCCTCGACAACTCCATGTGCCGCCGGAGAACGCGCTGTCGAACGGCAGAAATCCCGCCTTGCTGGCAATGATGACCTCGTCGCGCGCCACCAGGTTCCGTGAAGGCGTCGCCAAGGGCGCGGCCGATGATGCGCTCGCTGCGCTGATGGCGATAGGCCACGGCGGTATCCAGCACGTTGCAGCCGCACGCCAGCGCCCGGGCGATCGCTGCCGCGTACAGGTGATCGGTGCTTTCGTCGTCACGCCCGGGTAGGTGCCAAGCCCGATGGACGAGGCGGTCAGGCCTTGCAGTTCGCGGAAGTGTCCGGCGGCCGCCATCGGGAAGCGGCTCGCGTAGCGCCGCGTACTGCCGCCGTGGCTCTGCCGGCAATCACGTCACACGCCTTCGGCGCTCGACGCCGCTCTGAGCGCGTGCATCCACGACGCGCCGAACGGTAGCTGCTTCCCGATTGATCATCTTTCGTAGGCCGCATCTTTAGATCCGGCCCAGGGCCGGGTCTGAAGACCCGGCCTACGTACGGTCCGGCTACAATGAGCACGTGATCCGAGTCCGCAACCGTCGTCACCGAGTCCTCTCGCTTGTCATTTTGATCGTGAGCCTTGTCGCAGCGGCCTGCACGAGCGGCTCCCGCGAGCAGTCTGTGGCGGCGCGTACGGAGAAGAGCGCGCCCGCGGAAGCTGGCGTCCGTGCGCTGATCAGCGGGAAAGGGCCGAGCGGCGCCATCGTGACGCTGGAACCGGCCGTTCCCGCCGACCCGGCTCCTCCGGCGGGCCCGCAGGTGATGGATCAGTTCGGTCAGATTTTTATTCCCGACATGCTCGTGGCACGTCGGGGTCAACCCGTCGATTTCCGCAACAGCGAGGATGTCCTGCACAACGTCCGCGCCGAGCATGTCGAGACGAAGGAGACCGTGTTCAACGTGGCCACGGTGCCCTTGGGAACGTACACGCACGTCTTCGACAAGGCGGGCACCTACAAGGTATCGTGTGACATACATCCGGCGATGCACGCCAGCATCTTCGTGACCGATCGTCCGTATTTCGCGGTGGTCGACAGCCGGGGGACGTTCCGCATTCCCGATGTTCCCGCCGGGTCCTACACGGCGCG
>DASYQV010000357.1:0-5070 GCA_036005125.1 Vicinamibacterales bacterium | reverse complement strand
AAGATGTACGAGCAGTTCTACGGATTGCAGACACGGCCGTTCGAGCTTTCGCCGGACCCGCGCTTCCTGCTGCTGACGCGCGGGCACCGCGAGGCGCTCAGCACGCTTCAGTACGCGCTGTCGGGGCGCAAAGGCGTCTCGCTGCTGGTTGGCGACGCGGGCACGGGCAAGACCACGTTGATTTACGCGGCGCTTGCGTCGTTGGAGTCGAACCGCCTCACCGTGTTTCTGAGCAACCCGGCGTTAACGCGCGACGAGTTCTTCGAATTCCTCGTCGACGGGTTCCAGATGCCGCCGGAGACCGCCGGGTCCAAGACGCGGTTCCTTCTGAGCCTCAGGAAACTGCTGACGGAGCGTCCGCCGGAGGACGCCATCGCCGCCCTCATCATCGACGAGGCGCAGTCGTTGTCGGACGCCCTGCTCGAGGAAGTACGGCTGCTGGCGAACATCGAGACGGCCACCGACAAGCTGCTCTCGATCATTCTCGTCGGGCAGCCCGAGCTGGCCGAACGTCTCAATCAGCCGTCGCTCCGGCAGATCAAGCAGCGTCTCGGCCTCCGCTGCGCGCTTGCCCCGCTCGACGTGCGGGAGACGTCTGCGTACATCGCCACGCGCGTTCAGGTCGCCGGCGCCGACTGGAAGCGGCTGTTCAGGCCGTCGGCCATCGAGACGATCTACGAGCGGTCTGGCGGCATTCCCCGCACGATCAGCGTCATCTGCGACAACTCGCTCGTCGCAGGGTTCGCGCTGGATCGATGTCCGATCGATTCCGACATTGTCATGGAGGTCTGCCGCGATCTCGACCTGTTGGGCGGCGAGGATCTGATAGGGCCGGCCACTGTTCTTCCACTCATTGACGGGAGCGGCGCATGACCCGCCTGGCAGACGCGCTCGAACGAGCCGGCCGCAAGGCCCTGACCGGCCATCTCGCCGCACCATCTGAAGCCGTGACCCGCACCGGAGCGGCCGAAGCGGCAGCACCGGCTGCACCGCTGGTCGCGCCGTTTGCGCCTCCAAAGGTCGCCTCGCCGCCGGCCATCTCGGTCGTGCCGAAGTCCGGAGCTCTGGTGCGGCTGCCGACCGACGGGGGCGATCCGGTGACGGAGCTGCGGACGAATCCCTCGCTCATCGGAAAGCTGGTGGGCACCGCCGGCGTTCCCGCGCCGTGCGTCGAGCAGTATCGCAAGCTCGCGGCGACGCTGCACCACCTCCAACTGGAACGGAACGCACGAGTCCTGATGATCAGCAGCGCCGTGCCTGCGGAAGGGAAGACCCTCACGGCGGCCAATCTGAGCCTGACGCTGAGCGAATCGTACGGGCGACGCGTGCTCCTGATCGATGCGGACCTCCGGCGTCCGACGCTGCACCAGTTGTTCGACCTGCCGAACCTCAGCGGTCTCGGCGACGGCCTCCGCAGTCAGACCGAGCGCCTGCTGTCGCTCGTCCAGGTCTCACCGCGGCTGACAATCCTTCCCGCGGGACGTCCGGATCCCGACCCGATGGTCGGGCTCACCTCGTCCCGCATGCGGCGCGTGCTGCACGAAGCCGCGGACGTGTTCGACTGGGTTGTCGTCGACACCCCGCCGATCGGCGTGCTGACCGACGGCAGGTTGCTGGCCGACATGGTCGACGCGGCGCTGTTGGTGATCCGCGCGGGCACCAGCCCGTTCAACCTCATCAGTCGCGCCGTCGATGCGTTGGGGCGTGACCGCATTGCCGGCGTCGTGCTCAATGGGTTGAGCCCGCGCGATCAGCAGGCCGGCGGCTATTACGGTTACTGGTACGGCTACTACGCCGGTTCCGGCGGAGATCGCCGTCAGGATCGGTAGGGCATGGCGAAGGGGCTGCTGCAGGAAGTGACGTGGCGATCGACGACCCTGGTGGTCGCCGAGAGCGCGTTGATCGTGTCCGCCGTGACGATGAGCGCGTTCCTCCGCCTCGGCATGGGCGGTTGGGAACTGCTCGCGGCCGGCACGTTCATCCCGCGCGCGCTTCTGGTCGCCTATGTCTGTCAGCTCTGCCTCTACTACAACGATCTCTATGACCAGCCCCGTCTGGCGGCCGATCTGCGCGATCTGCTGGTCCGCATCCTCCAGGCGCTCGGCGCGAGCTCGATCATTCTGGCGGCGGTGTATTTCTGGTTCCCGAACCTGATCATCGGCCAGGGCGTGTTCGCAGGCGCCGCCATGCTCGTGGCCACCACGGTGATCGGCTGGCGGCTCGCGTTTGCCTGGACTGCCCGCCTCGCCGCGCCCCGTGAGCGGCTGCTGCTGGTTGGAACCAACCAGGCGGCGGTCGCGCTCGCGCGCGAGCTCGAGGGCCACGAAGACCTGGGGATCGAGATCGTCGGGTTCATCGATCCGGACGGCGGGGCGACCGACGCAGACGTGATTGGCACCATCGACGACATCCCGGCTGTCGTGCGCGCGCGCGGCGTCGATCGCGTGGTCGTCAGCCTTGCGGACGCGCGCGGGCGGCTGCCCATGGAGCAGCTCCTCGAGATGAAGCTCTCGGGCGTGACCTTCGACCACCTGGCCTCGGTATACGAAGAGTACACGGGCAAGATCGCCGTGGAGAACCTGCGGCCCAGTTGGTTCATTTTCTCGCCGGGCTTCCGGAAGACACGCGCGCTGCTCGTGATCAAACGCGCGCTCGACATCGTTGTCGCGATCGTCGGTCTCGCCCTGTCCTTTCCGTTGCTGGTGCTGCTTGCCGCGGCGGTGAAGGCCTCCTCCCCGGGCCCCGCGTTTTACCGTCAGGCGCGGGTCGGCCAGAGCGGCCGCGTGTTCTCGGTGTGCAAGCTGCGCTCGATGCGCCAGGACGCGGAGGCCGGCACGGGCCCGGTGTGGGCGCGACAGAACGACAACCGCGTCACGTCGCTGGGCCGATTCATGCGGCGGACGCGCCTCGACGAGCTGCCGCAGCTCTGGACCGTGCTCTGCGGAAACATGAGCTTCGTGGGACCGCGGCCGGAGCGCCCCGAGTTCGTGCGGTCGCTCACGCAGCAGATTCCGTTCTACGGTCAACGCCACGTCGTCAAACCGGGGCTGACCGGCTGGGCGCAGGTGCGCTATACCTACGGCGCCAGCGTGGAAGACGCGATCGAGAAGCTCCAGTACGACCTGTACTACGTCAAGCACCTGTCGGTATGGTTCGACCTGATCATCATTCTCGAGACCATCAAGACGGTCGTCTCGCGGGCGGGACATTGACGCAAGCAGCCGCCACGGTGAGCCGCACGACGGTCGTGAACGCGATGACGGTCGACGTCGAGGACTACTTTCACGTCAGCGTCTTCGATGGCGTGATCCCGAGACAGCGGTGGGAGCAGCTCGAGAGCCGTGTGTGCGCCAACACCGACCGGCTCCTGCAGCTGTTCGCCGATCATCGCGTGTCGGCCACGTTTTTCGTTCTGGGCTGGGTGGCGGAGCGATTTCCGTGGCTTGTCAGATCCATCGCGGCGGCCGGCCACGAGGTGGCCTGTCACAGCTACGCGCATCGACTGGTCTACGACCTGACGCCCGCGCAGTTTCGCGCCGACGTCTGCCGCGCGAAAGCGATGCTCGAATCGGCCGCCGGCGTCGAGGTGCTGGGATACCGCGCGCCGAGCTACTCGATCACGCCGCGATCGCTCTGGGCGCTCGACGTGTTGATTGAGGAAGGCTTTGTGTACGACGCAAGCATCTTCCCCATTCATCACGACCGCTACGGCATTCCGCTGTCGCCGCGGCACCCCTATTCTCTGAAGCGCGAGGCAGGAACGCTGCTCGAGGTTCCGGCGTCGACGGTCCGTCTCGGACCGCTGAACCTGCCCATTGCCGGTGGCGGTTACTTCCGGATTCTTCCGTACGCCTGGACGAGGTGGGGGATCGACCGGCTCAATCGGAGGGAGTGTCGCCCCGCGATCTTCTACCTGCACCCGTGGGAAATCGACCCGGAGCAGCCGCGTCTCGGAACGTCCTGGCTGGGGCGATTCAGGCACTATCGCAATCTCGACCTCACCGAATGCCGCCTGCGCGCGCTGCTTCGCGAATTCCGATTCTCAACGCTGCTCAGCGTGGTGCGCAACCAATCGACCGCGCCGGTCGCAACAACCACACCTGCCGCCATGCCGCTGCCGTATGTCTGGTGAGGGAGCTGTGCTGATCGACACGCGGAACGACCAGCTCCGATGCAGCACGACGATCGCCCAGTCTGAGTGGGACACGTTCGTCGACGGCCACCCCGAGGCGAGTGCGTATCATGGCTGGGGATGGCGGAGCGTCTTCAAAGAGGCCTTCGGCCACGAGACCGTGTACCTGGCGGCGCTCGACGGTGACGACAAGGTCGTTGGCGTGCTGCCGACGGTCGTGTTCCGGAGCTGGCTCTTCGGACGCTTCATGGTTTCGCTTCCCTTCGTCAACTATGGCGGCGTGCTCGCGCGCACCGACCGCGCGAGAGCGGTGCTGCTTGCCGCGGCGCGGGACGAGGCGGTCGCACGCGGCTGCGCGCACGTGGAGCTCCGGCATCTCGATCCCGTGTATCCGTCCCTGCCGGCCAAGCGGCACAAGGTGACGATGAAGCTCGCGCTCGCTTCGTCTGCGGCCGCCGAATGGGAGCGCCTCGATCGCAAGGTACGCAATCAGGTGCGGAAGGCGCAGAAGAGCGGCCTCGAGGTGGTCACCGCGGGGCCCGAGCTGCTCGACGGTTTCTACAAGGTCTTCGCGACGAACATGCGCGATCTCGGAACCCCGGTCTACTCCCGGGAGTTCTTCGAAACCGTCCTCGCTTCGTTCCCGGAACGAGCCGGACTCACGCTGATACGACACGGGAACACGGCGGTCGCCGGAGCGTTGACGGTCCGGTATCGCGATACTCTGGAAGTGCCCTGGGCTTCCTCGCTCAGAAGCTACCGTGCCTCCTGTCCGAACAACCTTCTCTACTGGACGGTGATCGAGCACGCGATCGAAACAGGGTGCAGGACGTTCGATTTCGGCCGCTCCACGCCGGGAGAAGGCACCTACGAGTTCAAGCGGCAGTGGGGAGCGGTCGCCTCGCCGGTGAACTGGGAGTACGCGCTCCTCGGCGGCG
>DASYQV010000356.1:0-2432 GCA_036005125.1 Vicinamibacterales bacterium | reverse complement strand
TCGTTCCGCCGGCAATCGCTCGGGTTCCTCAGCCGGCAGCCTCTCGTCCACGTCTCCTGGCATCGACCGTTCGTTTCACGCCACGCGTTCATCGAGATCGTGCCGGCCGGCGAACGGATACGGATCTTCGGCGTGCACCTGAGCGCGGTTCATGCGGCCTGGACCGAACGCCGACGGGTCTTCGAGTTGAGAGCGCTGCTTCGCAGCGTCGCACGCCATCAGCACGGATTTCACGTGCTCGCGGGAGACTTCAATACGCTCGCGCCTGGCGAGCTGCTCGATCCACGCCGTCTCCCGCTCCGTCTCCGGCCCTTCATCTGGAGCAGCGGGGGCCGAATCAGGTGGCGGACGATTCAGACGGTCCTCGATGCCGGCTATAGCGACGTGTACCGCGCCAAACACCCCGATCAGCCGGGAATGACGATGCCGACCAGGGACCCGCACGTCCGTCTGGACTATGTGTTCGTGCCTCGCGGTTTTGCAGATCGCGTCCTCTCCTGCGACGTGGTGAACCACGCAGAAGCCGTCGACGCGTCGGATCACTTTCCTGTCGTCGCCGACCTGCAAGTGCATTGATCGCGTGGCACGCACTATCTGACGAGCGCTGCCAGCGTATCGCGCACGCCGGCCGCGATCTCGAAGCTGCGCAGGCGCGCGCGATGATCGTAGATCTGCCCGGCGATGATGAGCTCGTCCGCGCGTGTCGCCTCCGCGATCACGCTCAGGGCGTGCCGGACGGTCTCCGGCGACCCCACGGCGGAAATCGACAGGGCATGGTGGACGGCCGCTTCCTCCTCCGGCGACCATCGTCCATCCATCGACTCGACGGACGGCTGAAGCAGGCGCGGCGTACCGCGCCGCAGATTGATCCACTGCTGCTCGACCGAGGTCATGAGCTGCCGCGCTTCCTGATCCGTATCCGCGGCGAAGACGTTCACCCCGACCATCGCGTAGGGTGACGCGAGCGTCGCGGACGGCTTGAATCCGCCTCGGTAGGCCTCGAGCGCGACCAGGAGATAGTCGGGAGCGAAGTGCGAGGCAAACGCGAACGGCAGACCGAGCTCTGCGGCGAGCTGCGCGCTGAAGAGACTGGATCCGAGGAGCCAGATCGGCACATCGAGGCCCGCGCCAGGCACGGCGCGAACCGCCTGCCCCTCGCGCACCGGCGCGAAGTATGCCTGGAGCTCGGCGACGTCTTCGCGGAAGGTGTCGACGCTGCGGCCCGCACCTCGTCGAAGGGCGAGCGCGGTCCGCGGGTCGGTGCCGGGCGCGCGCCCGAGGCCAAGGTCTATCCGACCGGGAAACAGCGACTCGAGCGTGCCGAACTGCTCCGCGATGACGAGCGGCGAATGGTTCGGCAGCATCACGCCGCCCGACCCGACCCGAATCGTCTTCGTGCCCGCGGCGACATGGCCGATGACCACCGAGGTGGCCGCGCTCGCGATGCCGGGCATGTTGTGATGCTCGGCAAGCCAATATCGACGATACCCCCACCGCTCGGCGTGCTGGGCCAGGTCGAGCGTGTTGCGCAGCGCCTCGGCCGGTGAGCTGCCTTCAACGACCGGAGAAAGATCGAGGATGGAGAACGGGATCACGGATTATTCATGATTCGTGATTCATGATTCTTGATTTCCGATCGGGATCCCAAAATCAAGAATCAAGAATCACGAATCAAGAATCGAGATTTACTGTGGCCGGCTGGTCCTCAGAGCTTCAGCCCGCTCCTGGGCACGGGCTGCGCTCAGCACATTCGGAACCGCGTGATTCCCCTCGTGACACGCGTACTCGAAGATCGGCTCCTTGACTCTGAGCATCGGAGTCGCCGCGGTCCACGGTCTCGTGAACGTCGCCGGATCGGTCACGGTGAACCGGTAATCCATCGTGTCCGCATCGACGCGTGTGAAGCGTTCGACGAGCGTCAGGGTCGGCGTTCCGAAGGACCCTTGATACGTTCCTACCCGATCCCCATTGAGCAGCCGCTGGGCATGCCCCGTGAACTCCCTGATCTTGTCGGTGAAACCGGTGGTTTCGACCACCAGGGTCTGGCCCTCCCAATGGCCGCGCGAGTTCCCCATCCATTGACGGAGACCCGGGCCGAGATGCGGACGTCCGTCGAGCGGCATGATGCGCACGTCGTGGATCATCTCGACGAGAATCGCGACATACGTCGGCGTCTGCACAATCAGGTAATTGTGATTGTAGAACCCTGGCATCATCGCCCCGGGCAGGCCGCGGGTAATACACCGATCGTACGGGTTCAATTCGGCCCATGAGGCCGGCCGCTCCGGCCGCCTCAGCGCTTCGAGCGCGTCCGCATATTTCTTCGCTTCCGGCGTCAAGGGTGGCAGTTTCCCGTCTGCGGGATCCACGATCAGCGACGTTTGAGCGGAGGACTTGCCGGGTTCTGTCCAGAACTGGTTGTACGCGCCGGG
>DASYQV010000355.1:0-4208 GCA_036005125.1 Vicinamibacterales bacterium | reverse complement strand
TCGATCGACCAGACCGACGCCGCGGTTTCGGCGACCAGCGCAAGCTTGCGGCGCTGGTCTTCGGCCGAGACGCGATTACCCTCGGTCGTGGACGCGAACCCGCACTGCGGGCTCAACGCGAGACGCTCGAGCGGAACCACGCGCGCGGCGTCGGCAATCCGCTGCTGCAGCTCGCTCATCGTCTCGAGACGGGCTTTCTTCGTGCTCACGAGGCCGAGCACCACCACACGGTCGTCGGGCACGTATCGCAGCGGCTCGAACGTGCCCGACCGCTCGTCATCGTATTCGAGGAGGAATCGCGCGAAGCGCGATCGCCGGAAGATCTGCTGTGCGATGCGGTCGTATCCGCCGGAGGCATAGAACATGCTGCGGTAGTTGCCGCGGCAGATGTGGATCCCGAACACGATGCCCGGATGGCCGTCGATGATGGCGTTGTCGAGCTCGATGCACGCGTCGAGCAGGCGATCGGGATCACTGCCCCGCTGCCGGTAGCCCTCCCGGATTGATTCATCCAGCAGCGCCGCGTACTGCGGCGCGTCGATCTGGATGTACTCGCACCCGAGGCGGTGGAGCTCGTGGATTTCCCGGCGCGTGAAGTCCACGATGTCCGCGAGGTAGGCGTCGCGGGTGGGATAGGCACCGCTCGAGAGTTTCGGATCGTAGTACGCCGCGGCCTGCTGTGCGCTGATCAGCGTGACCTTGACCGGCCGGCTGGTTCGACGTCGCAGATAGGTGAACTCCTCCACGCTCATCTGGCGGCGCCATCGAAGCTTCCCGACGACAACGGGCCGCTGCAGCCTGACCTCGGTTCCCTGCTCGTCGCGGAACGGGATGGCCCATCCGGCGGACTTGTCGAATCCTTCGAGCGCCTCGACAAGGTGACCGAAAAAGGCATACCGTCGCTGCTCGCCGTCGGTGACCACGTCGAGGCCGGCGGCTTCCTGGATGGCCACGGCTTCGTCGACGGCCCGATCCTCGATGCGTTTGAACTCGGCCGCGGTGAGCTCGCCTCGCTGGAGCCGATCGCGCGCGTCGAGGAGATACGGTGGTCGTAGCAGGCTGCCGATGCCCTCGCTGCGGCACATGAACATCGCGAGCCTCCGGTCTTAAGCATTCTTGATTCTTGATTCTTGATTCTTGATTTGGCTCGTCGTTCCAATCATGAATCATGAATGCGCGGCGTCTCGGCGTTCTCCGCTCGCTCTGCGCGGGAAGGACCGAAGGAGCGTAGCATAGGTGCTCACCATGACCATCACCACGATCGACATCGCCGATTTCATCGACAGACGGCCCGTGAGCGCGTTCCAGATCCGCATATTCGCATCCTGCCTGGCCGTTGCCCTGCTCGACGGCCTTGACCTCCAGACGATGGGGCTTGCCGCGCCGACGTTGATGCGCGAATGGAAGGTGCCGGCCGAGGCATTCGCGACCGTCTTCAGCGCGGCGCCCGCCGGGATGATTGTCGGAGCGCTGGTCCTGGGACGCCTCGCAGATCAGCTGGGCCGAAAGCGGCTCATCGTGGTGGCGACGCTGCTGTTCGGCGGATGCACGATGCTCACCCCGTTCGCATCGACGCTCGGTCAGCTGGCGGTCCTCCGCTTCGTCACCGGCCTCGGGCTCGGCGGGGTGCTCCCCAACCTCACCTCGCTCGTGACGGAGTTCGCGCCGGGGCGGCTTCGCGGCAGGTTGACGACGCTGGCGTTCTCCGGCCTTCCCTTCGGATCGATGGTGGCGGGTCTCCTGGCGGCCTGGTTGATCCCGTCCTACGGATGGCCCTCGCTCTTCTACGTCGGAGGCCTGCTCCCGATCGCAATCGGCATCGTCGCGATGATCGGGCTGCCCGAGTCGATTCGTTTCCTGGTGTTGCGCGGCGACGGATCGAGGCAGGCAGTCCGCATCCTCCGCGAGCTCGCTCCTGACGATTCCATTCCCGACGACACCCGCCTGACGCTGCCCGAATCGAGCGGCGCTCCGGTTTCGTTTGCGAGACTCCTGGGTCCGGGGCGTACCGCCACGACGGTGCTCCTCGCGCTCGTCGTCGCGCTCAACCTGTTCATGCTCTACCTGATGTTGAACTGGCTGCCGACCTTGATGCGCAACGCGGGGCTTTCGAACGAGCGTGCGCTGCTGGCCACGGTGGTGATCAACACGGGTGGAGGGGTTGGCGCGATCATGTGGGGCATGCTCGTGGACCGGTTCGGCGGGCTCCCCGTCATGAGCGTCGCCGGCGTAGCGGCGTTCGTTGCGCTCACGGTACTCGGCCTCGGACATCGGGCGCCCGCGGTGCTCGTTGGCGGCCTGTTCGTCGCGGGCGGGTGCATCATGGGCGGGATGCCGGGGTTGTACGCCGTGATTGGCTCGGTGTTCCCGACGACGATTCGGTCAACAGGCGCCGGCGTGGTGCTGGGGGTCGGACGCATCGGGTCGGTTCTCGGACCGGCGGCCGGCGGCGTGCTGCTCTCCCTCGGGTGGTCGGTGCCCGCGATTCTCGTGGTGGTGGGGCTGCCTGGCCTCGTGTGGGCGGCGGCGATGTGGTGGATGCGCCGGTTGCCGCGCGACTTTCGGTAAGGCGTCGCACGGTCGACTGGCGCGGCGAGTTTCTTCGTAAAGTGCAGGCCAAACCGCGACAATCGGTCTACATCAACGTAAGCGCACTCGGGATGACAACTGACAAACTGTCGGTCACGAGACGCGAGTCGTACGCACGAGCCGCCGTCGGGCAATGATTGCCGAACGCTGCATCTTCTACATCGCGTAGGAAGGTCGCCGCCCACCAGTAGACATCCGTGGCGGCAACCCGCTGCCTGAGCGCGGCCATGCGCTGCCGGCGTTCCGGCATTTCCATGGTCAATGCGCCCTTCATGCGCGCCGTCAGCTCGTCGATGTCATACGGGTTGACCGACACGGCCTCCGGCAACTCGCTGGCCGCTCCTGCAAACTCGCTCAGCACCAGGACGCCGTCGCCGTCCGCGCGTGACGCGATGAATTCCTTCGCGACGAGGTTCATGCCGTCCCGGAGCGGTGTCACCAGCATCACGTCGGCAAGGCGGTACAACGCGACGAGCTGCTTTCGCGACACCGCCTGATGCAGGTATCGGATGGGAGTCCACTCCAGCGTGCCATGGTCGCCGTTGATCCGGCCGACCAGTTCGTCCAATTCCTGTCGAAACCGCTGGTACGACGCGACGCAACCCCGCGAGGGCACGGCCACCTGAATCAGTCGGACCCGCCCGCGCATGTCAGGGTTGTCGCGCAGCAGGCGCTCGTAGGCAAGCAGGCGCCGAAGAATGCCCTTCGTGTAATCGAGACGATCGACGCCGAGCAGTATGTGCTGATGCGATGAGGCGATCCCTCTGTACTCGGCGAGGACGTCGGCATCGTCGGCCATTCGTGTGAAGGAGGCCGCATCCACACCCATTGGATAGACGCCAATCTCAACCGGATGATCGTTCGCGTACACCTTGTTATCCGCGATTTCCAGCGCCGTGAGCGAGCGCACGGCGTCGATGAAGTGCGACGCGTAGTCCGCGGTGTGAAATCCGATGACGTTTGCTCCGAGGAGGCCTGCGAGGATTTCGCGACGCCAGGGGATGATGCGAAAGACGTCGGCGGCTGGAAAAGGAATGTGGAGGAAGAATCCAATCGCGGCTCCCCGCAGGTGCGCGCGCAGCAGGCCCGGAACCAGCAGGAGGTGGTAGTCGTGAATCCACACGACGTCCCCGTCGCGGTACTCGCGCGCGACAGCCGCGGCGAACCGCTCGTTGACCTCGCAGTACGCGCTCCATTCGCCCGGGTCGAGTGGAAGGCGATCGGTCAGGTAATGGAACAAGGGCCAGATGACGCCGTTGCACACGCCGTCGTAATAGGCCTTCGCTTCCGCGTGACCGAGATGCACGGGCACGATCCGGCGATCGTGAAGGTGCCGGGTGACGGCTGCGCGCCGGGATCGAGGGATGGACGACGCATCGCCGGGCCATCCAACCCACAACGAATCGGCGGCCTCGTGGAACGCGCGGAGTCCGTTCGCGAGCCCGCCGGCCGCTGTGGTCAACGTGATGCGGTCATCATTGGCATGTACGGTGAACGGCAATCGATTGGAAACAATGATCACCCGTCCGTGGCTCGTCATCGGGTTACCTCCGCGGCCTGCTGATAACGTTGACCATACGTCCGCATGATGTCCGCGCGCCATCGGGTGAACAGGGGAT
>DASYQV010000354.1:0-5439 GCA_036005125.1 Vicinamibacterales bacterium | reverse complement strand
GTTATGGTGGAAACCCCACCGCTAGCTTGACGGCCGCGTACTCCGGGTGCACCGCGCCATCCGCGCGGCGGATGACGAGCGGCGGTTCAACCCATGTCTGAGATCTGAAGTCCTCCGGCAGATCCTCATCGCGCATCATCGCGAACACGCCGATGGGCGGCGGCTCCGTCTCGCGGAACACGACAGGACGCCGCCGCACGATCGTGAGCGCCGCCTCGCGCGCCGCGGCCTCGGCACGCGGCCGCTGCTCCTCGGGAAAAACGCAGGCAAAGAGGCCGCCCCTCTCGAGGTGCCGCGCGGCGGCGGCGCAGTAATCCCGGATGTCGCCGCGCAGCTCGAACCGGCACGCCACCTTCTGCTGATGGTCGCCGTCGATGCCGCTGCCCGCTGGAAAATACGGCGGGCTTGCAAGCACGAGGTCGAACCGTTCCTCGTCCCCGAGCACGCCGGCGGCTCGAAAGTCTCCGTGCCGGATCTCGTAGCGCTCCGTGAGCCCGTTGTAAATCGCCGACCGGCGCGCAAGCCTGACGCTCTCCTCCTGCGCTTCCACGGCCACGAACCGCGCTGCCTGCAGACGCCAGGCGGCGATCATCCCCACCGATCCGATGCCCGAGCCGAGGTCGAGCACCGTGCGCGCACAGGGCACCCAGGTCGTGCCGTACCACGCGACGACCAGGTCGTCCGTAGAGAATCGATGCCCTTTTCGAAGCTGGTAGAGGCGGAAGTAACCGCTGAGCGCGTCGAGGGTCTCGTCCGGCGGCACATCGGGTGATTCAGGGCGCGCGCCCGGCGGCACAGGCCCGGGCTTTGCCCAGCCTTTGAAATGCGTGTCCATCGCTCGCGAGACGCGCGCACCAGCGTGCCCTGAGCCCGTCATGCGGCCCCAACGTGATGTTCTACTCGTCTGCAGGACCGCATAACGGGCTAGGCGCGCGGAGCGCGCCAAAAGAAATACTGGGCGAATCAGTCAAGGGCTCTGCCGGGATATTCAAGGCAGAGGCCTTGATTGATTGTGATCGTTTACCATGGAAAAGCGTGTCCAAATCCATTCCAGTCGAGGCTGTCCGCGGCGTCGGCGCCCGTCTGGCCGCGTTCGTTGTCGAGCGCGTGCCGTTTGCGGTTCCCGCGGTCATGGACGCGCTCGAAGCATGTGGCGGCAGCCGGCTCGGCAATCGAGACGCGGCGGCAATCGAGGCGCTTCGTCCGGCGCTGCGGACGGCGCTCACGCGCAGGCTCGCGGCCGATCCCGCTATCGAGCTGCCGAACCCCACGCCCGGCGTCGGAGCGGAACAGCGTCGCGCGGCCGCGCGCGAGGAATTGATTGACGCCTGTGACGGATTCCTCAGCCGCGAGGCGATTGCGGCCTCGCTCAGCGCCGACGAACGCCGCGAGATCCTCCGCGGCATGATCCTGACGCGCGCCGTCGACAATCGCCTCAAGCAGTTCTTCACCAGCGGAGAAGTCCTGTCTGGCACGACGCCGTTTCAGGGGAAAGGCTTCCGGTCGCTCGGGCAGGAGGCAATCTATGCCGCAGGCATCCGGCTGCGGCGCGGCGCGGCCTATCGCGATCCAAAGCGCGGCTGGCAGGGCGACGTCGTCGGCCCCGCCATCCGGGATGTCGGGGTCGTGCTGGCGATGAGGCCGGAGCCGGCCACCGTGCGCATGGTGCTGAACGCGCAGATGGCCAAGCAAGGGCCGCCGATGGAAGGCAAGGACCTGCACATCGGCGACTTCGAGTGGGGCATCCTGCCAACGACGGCTCCGCTCTCGATCACCACGCTGTCGATCGCCGGCATGGCGCTGACCTTCGCGCGGGAGCGCTCCGGTCGTGTGGGCTTTTCGTTCATCGGCGAGGGCGGCTCGTCGCTTGGCGAATGGCACGAGGCCATCAATCTCTGCGCGGCGCGAAAGCTGCCGGCCGTGTTCTGCATCGAGAACAACCAGACGGCGCTTTCAACCCCGGTCAACGACCAGTCGGCCGCGCGCGTCTTCGCGGACAAGGCCATCGGCTACGGCGTGCCTGGCATCACGATCGACGGCACCAATCCCGAGGCCATCACGGGCGCGTTCACCTGGGCGGCCAACCGCGCCCGCGCAGGGAAGGGTCCGACGCTCATCGAGCTCGTCTGCATGCGCATGTGCGGCCACGCGCACCACGACGACATGCTCTACCTCGGCAAGGAGCCGCAGATTTCCTGGGAGTACCCGGCGGTTGCCGAAGGTGCCTACGCCAACCGGGAGCTGTTCGCCTTCTGGGCGTCGCGCGACCCAATCGCCACGTATGCGTCGACACTTGAAACGGACGGCGTCATTGCGGAAGGCGATCTCGAGCGGTTCCGTCGCGAGGCCGAGATTCTCGTCGAGAAGGAGGCGCGCGCGATTATCGACGCGCCATGGCCCGCGCCAGAGATCGCCACGGTTGGCGTCTTCGCGAACGAGCCGCCGCGGGTGCGCGCGGAGCCGCTCGATCCCGATAAGCGGTTGAGCGTCGCGCTCGAGCCGCCGCTGCCACCACTGGATCCAGGTCGGCCCCTCGACAAGATGGGCAGGACGTTCCTGGAGGCCGTGATGCTCGGGATTGGTGATGCCCTCCGCGCCGACCCGCGCGTGTTCGTCTACGGACAGGACGTCGGCGGTCAGTATGGCAACGCGTTCCTGCTGCTGCGGCCGCTCCTCAAGGAGTTCCGCGATCGCATCATCAACTCTCCGCTGGCGGAGGGGGCAGTCCTCGGTGTCTGCGTCGGCGCCGCGCTTGCCGGACACCGCCCGATCGGAGAAATACAGTTCAATGATTTCGTCGCGACGGGCTTCAACCAGCTCGTGAACAATGCCGCGAAGATCCGCTACCGGTGGGGCGGATCGGTCCCGATGGTCGTGCGTATGCCGTGGGGAGGCCTGCGACATGCGGGCCCGTATCACAGCCAGAACACCGAGTCGTGGTTCTATCGCACACCCGGACTGAAGATCGTGGCGCCCTCGACACCCGAGGATGCACGCGCGCTGATGGCCTCCGCCGTGGCCGATCCGGATCCGGTGCTCTACTACGAGCACATCGCGCTCTATCGCGATCCGCGCATCAAGCAGGTGCTTGCGGAAGACGCGCCCGAACCGTTGCCGCTCGGCAAAGCGGCTCTACGGCGAGCCGGCAGCGACCTGGCAGTGATCTCGTACGGCGCCTACGTGCACGTGGCGCTGCGCGTGGCCGAAACGCTGGCTGCCGACGGCATCAACGCCAGCGTGCTCGACCTCCGGACGCTCGCGCCGCTCGATCGGGACGCGGTGTTCGCGGTAGCGCGCCATTGCAACAGAGTGCTGATCGTGCACGAGGACACACGCACGGGCGGCGTAGGCGAGAGCCTGGCGGCGATGATCCAGGAGGAGGCGTTCGAATCGCTCGATGCGCCGGTTCGCGTGGTGGGCGCGCTCGATACTCCCGTGCCCTACTCACCACCGCTCGAAGAAGCCTTCCTGCCGAGCGACAAGGACATCGAACGGGCGGCCAGGCTGCTGGTGCAGTACTGATTTGACGTTCGCCGAGGCAACTGCAATGAAACGACTGTTCTTCGTCGTGCTTCTCGTATTCGTCGCGCCGGTCGTCGGCGCAAAGAGCGACGCGGATCGGTGGTGGGCCCACGTCGTGTACTTGTCGGACGACAGCCTGCAGGGACGCGAAACCGGCAGCGCCGGCTATCGCAAGGCGGCCAGCCACGTTGCCGACCAGTTCAGGAAGGCGGGTCTGAAGCCGGGCGGCACCAACGGCTACTTCCAGCCCGTGCCCCTGCTCATGCGCCGCATCGTGGAAGAGAAGTCGAGCCTGACGTTGATCAGGGGGGACAAGGAAGAGCCCATCCGGTGGGGCGATGAGGCGATGTTGAGCATGCGCATCGACCATGCGGCGAAGCTCGAGGCGCCGATTGTCTTCGTCGGATACGGCTTGCGGATTCCGGAGGCCAACTACGACGACCTTAGCGGGGTCGATCTCCAGGGGAAAATCGCCGTGCTGTTGAGCGGGATCCCCCAGGGGGTTCCGGGCCCGCTGGCCTCGCACTACGGCTCGGTGCGGTGGCAATCGCTCTACGCCGCCGGCGCCGTGGGCGGGATTGCGATTCAGAACCCCAAGACGCTGGAGGTGCCGTGGGAACGCGTGGTACTGAGCCGTTTCCTGCCGCAGATGGCGCTCACCGACGCGTCGATGGCGGATTCAGTGGGCCAGCAGCTTGCCGCCACGATCAACCCCGCGCATGCCGAGAAGTGGTTCGCCGGCTCGGGCCACACGTTCAAGGAGATCCTCGACCTGGCCAACGAGGGGAAGAAGCTGCCGACGTTCGACATGAAGGCGTCGGTGCGCTCCATCGTTACGCAGGAGACCGAATCGGTCACCTCCGAGAACGTGGTCGGCATCCTGCCGGGAACCGATCCGAAGCTGAAGGACGAGCATGTCGTCGTCAGCGCGCATCTCGATCACCTCGGCACGTCGGCGAAGCCGGTTGACGGGGACTCGATTTTCAACGGCGCGATGGACAACGCGTCAGGCGTTGCGACGCTCATTGAAACGGCAGCGGCGGCCAAGAAAGGACTGAAGCGGTCGCTCGTCTTCCTTGCCGTCACGGCCGAGGAAAAGGGTCTTCTGGGCTCACGCTACTTCGCACATCGCCCGACGGTGCCCGCGTCGAACATCGTCGCCAATCTGAACACGGACATGTTCCTCCCGCTCTTTCCGATGAAGAGCGTCATCGCGGAGGGCCTCGAGGAGTCGGACCTCTCAGCGGACCTCCGGCGCGTCGCGGCGCGCACAGGAGTCGAGGTGCTGGCCGATCCCGAACCCGAGCGCAACGGCTTCGTACGGAGCGATCAGTACAGCTTCATCCGCCGCGGCATTCCCGCGCTCTCGCCGAAGTTGGGCTTCACGAAGGACTCGCCCGAGCACGAGGTCGTGAAGAAGTGGCGAATGGATCGGTACCACTCGGTCCGTGACGATCTCTCGCAGCCGATCGACCTTCAGGCTGCGGTCGACTTCAATCGTTTCTGCCTGGCGCTCGTGGAAGCCGTCGCGAACCGCCCGACCCGGCCGTCGTGGAACAGCAATAGCTTCTTCCGCCATTTCGCGAATTCGTGAATTGTGAATTCTGATTTGTGATTCACAATTCACGAATGGTGCGCCACATGCGCTCGACCGTCTCGCGCAGGCGCGTGGTCTGCTCGACGACCGCGTCCGATGCTGGCAGCGGATCGTCGAAGCAGATCATCGTCCGATGCCCGCTCCAGGGCAGCAGCTTCCGCCAGTTGAGCGGCCGGGTACGCGGCCAGATCTCGAACATCCCGTCGATTGCCACCGGCACGATGGGCGCGCGGTGCTGTCTCGAGAGGATCGCCGCTCCCTTCCTGAACTTCTTCACGCCGCCGTCAATGGATCGCTCCCCCTCCGGGAAGAGCAGGAGC
>DASYQV010000353.1:0-4500 GCA_036005125.1 Vicinamibacterales bacterium | reverse complement strand
AATCAAGAATCAAGAATCAAGAATGACCGTCAGGACACGCCGCACACCGGCCACGTCACGTGGCGCATTTGGGCGAGCGCCTGCTCGCGCGTATCGACGAAGTCCAGCACAACGCCCGCCCCGAGTTCGCGTGTATCTGTTCCGCCGTGACGGGAGGGCTTCCACGTCCGGGAGACGTGCAGACGGGCGTCCACTTCGCGCTGCGCTTCGGGAAGTTCGATGCCGACGCTGATCGTATCGCTGGTGCGCACCGTTTCCTCGAACGCGGCGCCGCATGGAGCGGACAGCGTGATACGCACGGGTTTCCTCGCGATGTCAGGGTGGTTGGCCCAGAGCCGGACGACGAGCCACCGCGTCCTGGCCGGCGTGATGAAACGCGCATCGTCCCGTGTCCACCGGAACTGGCCTGAATCCGGGAGCGACTCCGGCACGTAGGTGCCCACGACATAGGCGCGGTTCGAGCGGATGGCGCGACGTGCGACCTCGAGCGGTCCGAACGCGAGGATCAGGAGAACTCCCGCGTACGCGATGGCCGCAACCGTGGCGGCGGCGGCCGCGAGCTGAAGGGGCCGGCTTGCGGGCCGTTCCACGACGGGCCGCGCCGCGATCTGGGACGCCATCCAGGCCACGAGGAAGAAGAACCACAGGACCACGATCGGATTCTGCGTCGGGACGCCGAGCAGCGAGGCAGCGCCGATGCCGGCCAGCACGCCCCGCGACGTTGTCGATGCGGCGAATTCGTCGGGACGTGACCGGTCGCACAGCACGCGCCACGCAATCAACGTCGACCAAACGAGCACCGGCAAACCCCCGAGGACCCCGAGTTCCGCCGCCTGGTGGCGCCACCAGTTCTGCGCGTTGTCGAACTGCAACCTGTTGTTCGCCATCAGACGCCAGTAGTCCGGCGCGATGATGTGGTAACTGCCGACTCCGACGCCGGTGAGCGGGTATTCGCGGATCATGCGCAGGGCGATTGTGCCGTAGCCGCCGCGGCTCCAGAGCGACCAGACCGCATTGACGGTGGGCGTATCGATGAAGCGCTGCATGGGTCCGATTGCCCCTGAAGCGGAAACCGCGATTGCGACAGCTGCCGCGGACGCGAACACCACCGTACGGACGGACGCGGGTATGCCGGCGCGGCGCGAGCGCCGCAGCCCGGCTGCAAGCGCGAGGATTCCGGCCGTTCCACACAGGAAAGCCGTTCGCGACCCCGACATCCACACGCCGAGCAGGTTCACGATAAGTACGGCCACGGCCAACGCCGGCGCGCCGGGACGGCGGAGTAAACGGATCATGGTGAACCCCGCCGGGCCCGCTATCGCAGCGGCGACGCCGTACGCATTCGAATCGAGCAATGTCCCGCTCGCCCGCCTGAGCGATGTCCACTGGACCGTGTTCATGAAGGCGAGATCGACGGCTCCCTGATAGATCGCAACGGTGCTCGCGAGCGTGACACCGATCCACAGACCATGAGCCGCGCGAGGAAGACGACCTGGCGCTTCGGTGAACCGCACCATGATGTAGTCGAGCCAGAGGACTCCAAGGAGTTGCGTCAGGACGACGTACGCCGTCCAAGCAACGACTTGTGGAGCCGACAGGAAGGCCCACGAATTGATCGCGCCGGTATCGTGCAGAACGCGGACGTCAAAGCCGATCTCCCGCGCCACGAGCACGGGCCAGGCCAGCGAGAGCGCCAGGGCCCAGCCGCCCAGCAGGACCCGCCACGTCGCAGGAAAAGTCCACGTTGACCAGGAGAGACTGCGTACGAGCGACCCGGTCAGCCCTATCATCCACACGAGGTCGACAACAGGCCCCTCGCGGCCGCTCAGCAGACCGAGTGTCGCGGGAGCGAGCGGGGCAGCGATCACCCAGACAGCGTGTGTCGTCGGCGACCGTCCTCCAATCCATCCGGCGACGAACGCGACCGCGCAGAGACCGCGAAGACCCCAGGTCAGGTCGGGATGTACACCGAGCTGCAACGCGACGATCAGCAGGACGGAGACGATCGTGGCGGCTTTACTCAGACGTTCCAGATTCAGGGTTGGATTCCAGGCTGGTTTCATCCGGATCTAAGTCTATGCTGTGTGGCGACAATTGACCCGTGCCGCAGAGAGAATCGGACAGGCTGCGCTGGCGCGCGACGCTGGCGAGCACGTTGGCATACATCGTCCTGACCGCGGTCCAAGGGAGACATGTGCTCGGATCTCTGGGCAGCGGCGTCGTGCAGTATCCCGTCGATTCCCTGCTCAATGCCGCGATTCTCGCGTGGAACGCGCGGCACGTTCCGTTTACCGATGCCTGGTGGCAGTTTCCGATGTTCTACCCGACGGCGGACACGCTTGCATTCTCCGAGCATCTGCTGGGCGTCAGCGTCGTGTCGACGCCGCTCTACTGGACGGCAACACGCTCGCCACCTACAACCTCACGCTGCTGCTCACCTACCCGCTCTGCGCACTGGGGATGTACGCACTCGTGTACCGTCTGACTCGAAGCGCGCCAGCCGCGTTTCTCGCGGGGCTCGCGTTCGGTTTCGCGCCTTACCGCGCCAGTCAACTCCTCCACATCCAGGTGCTCGCCGTGTTCTGGGCGCCGCTGGCTCTCCTCGGGCTGCACGGGTTCATCGAGACGGGCCGGCGCGGGTGGCTCGCGCTGTTCGCTCTGGGCTTGACGCTGCAGGGCGCCGCGAACGGGTACTTCCTGGTCTACTTCGCAGTGCTCAGCGGTCTCTGGGTCATGTGGTTTGTCGTGGCCCGGCGCCGCTGGCGTGAGCTGGCGATGATCGGGGCGGCGACGGCCTTTGCCGCCCTGACGCTGGCGCCAATTCTCTACCGCTACATCACAGTCCACGAGAGGAACGGCTTCTTCCGGAGCCCGCAGGAAATCGAATACTTCGGCGCCGATCTGGCAGCACCGCTGTGTGCTCCGAGGCTCCTGACATTCTGGGGCGGTGTGCGCGTCTGGTGCGGCCCCGAGGGCGAGTTGTTCGTGGGCGTGGCTCTCATCGCGTTGTGCTGTGGAGGCGCGCTCGCAGTTCGGCGGAGACATGACGAGGCGGAAGCCGCACCTCGCCATCATGCGCTGCCGTTCTACGCCCTGGCGACGCTGACAATGTGGGTGCTGTCCTGGGGGCCGTATCCGAAGCTGCTCGGCAGGACCGCGCTGCCTCAAGGGCCTTACGCGTGGTTGATGCGGCTGCCCGGCGGCGACGGATTGCGGGTCCCGGCTCGCTTCTGGATGCTGGTCCTCATGTGTCTCGTCGTCGTCCTTGGCATTCTGATGGCGGATCTCCTGAGACGAAGGCGTCGCCGTACGACGGCGCTGATGGTCGCAGCGGCAGCCGGAGCGCTGGCGCTGGATGGGTGGGCGGTTATTCCGGTTCACCCTGGTCCGGTGCCAGCGCCGAATCCCGGGATTCTTCGAGACTCGACCGTGCTGGAACTTCCAACCGGCACTCCGCACCGCGACAATGCCGCGGCATACCGGGCGGTCCTGGGGCAGTGGAGGGTCGCGAACGGCTACAGCGGTTATGAACCCTACTACTATGAGACGCTCCGTCTCCTCTCACGCGAGGAAGACGACGCGATATTCGCGCCGTTCGTCGCGGATGACGATCTTCATGTGCTCGTTCCGGAGGACGCGCCGCGGCTGCGCGCGCTCGTGGAGCAGCAGCGGGACGTCGAGCTCACGGGGCGCAACCCGTGGTTCACGCAGTACCGCCTACCCCGCCGTGGCATCGCGATCTCTTCCAACGACCTGGGCCGTCGGCTCGAGATTCGCACGGCCGGCGCGTCCTGCTCACCGGGCCTGGTTGCGCATGTCACCGACGGGAACCTGGAAACGCGATGGGAGTGTGGCAGCCAAACTGCCGATCAGGAGATGACCGTCGACCTTGGAAGCGCGGTCTCGGTTGGTGTGCTGGTCCACAGCCTCGGGCCATTCGCTGAGGACTTCCCGCGCCGTCTGATCGTCGAGACGTCCCTCGATGGCAGCTCGTGGGAACCCGCCTGGGACAAGCCGCTGCGCGGACCGGTTCTTGCCGCCTGGATGAACGACCGCACGAGGATGCGGGTGGTGCTTCCGTTCACGCCGCGCCCGGCACGGTTCATCCGATTACGGCAAGTCGGCCGCGACCCCGCGCATTTCTGGTCGATCGCGGAACTGGAAGTGTGGTCAGGGGTGCAATGAAACGGCTCACGGGCGGCGGCCGATTGCCGCGTAATCAAGCCACGTGAAGAGCAGGCGGTTGATCTTCTCGACGTTGGCGTTCAGCGTATCGGCCCAGTCGGCGATGGCGCTCGAGCCGGGGACGCCGGCCTCGCGCGGCGCCGATACCGGTTGGAGCTTCTCGTGCTCGGGGTACGGCGCTCGGTAACGGATGTCGATCTCCTGGAACCCGGTGGCGATGAGCAGGTACCGGAGCGTATCGGGATGGATCGGGCGAACGTGCGTGACGTCGCGGATGTAGCTCTCGAAGAACGCGAACCAGCACGCGGGATTGAT
>DASYQV010000352.1:0-14952 GCA_036005125.1 Vicinamibacterales bacterium | reverse complement strand
GGCGGAACCGTCCACGCCGCAAACGTATCGGGAAAAATCCCTCCGATGACGATAACCGCTGCTGCAACCGCCAGCGCCGCCGACACTGCCACAGGCAACCGGCCCGGGGCGACCCCCTGCGGCTCCGTCATGTACATGAAGACGGCGACCCGCAAGTAAAAGAAAGCCGACACGATGCTGCACAGCACCGCCAGGACCGCCAACCCGATGTAGCCCGCGCGGACGGCAGTCAAGATCACGGCGAACTTGGCCGCGAATCCCGCGGTGGGCGGAATTCCGGTCAGCGACAGCAGGAAGAGCAGCATGAGCCCGGCTGTCACCGGCGTCGTCGCCGCCAGCCCTCGATACCCTACCAGATCTTCGCCACGCTCGCCCAGCGCAATGACCACGCCGAAGGCTCCGAGGGTCATGAACGCATACACGAACGAGTACGTCATGGTCGCCGATGCCCCTTGGGGAGTTCCGGCGACGAGTCCCAGCAGAGCGTACCCGGCATGCGCGATCGAAGAATAGGCCAGCATGCGCTTCACGTTGGATTGGGACACCGCAACCAGGCTGCCGACGACCATCGACAGCGCCGCGAGAGCCACGAGAATGTCCGACAGGATGCGCTGCTCCGGCGCGAAGGCCACGAGACACACACGAATCAGTGCAGCCATGCCGGCTGCCTTGGAGCCGGCGGCCAGGAATGCCGCCACGGGAGAACTGGCGCCCTGATACACATCGGGAGCCCACGCGTGAAACGGCACGGCGGCAATCTTGAACGCGAGACCGCCGACGACGAGCGCGATGCCGGCGAGCAGCAGCGCGTGCCCTCCCAGGCCTCGTGCGGAGACCGTTGACGCAATCGCGACGAACTCAGTGGTGCCGGTGGTCCCGTAGACCAGCGCGATGCCGTACAGAAGCACAGCCGACGCGAAAGAGCCCAGGAGGAAATACTTGATCGCGGCCTCATTCGAGATGGGCCGTTCGCGCGTGATGCCGACCAGCGCGTACGCGCACAAGGTCATGAGCTCGAGTCCGAGGTAGAGGATCAACAGGTCCACGGCCGACGCAGCCACCATCATCCCCGTCGAGGCGAGGAGCAGCAGGGCATAGTACTCGGCCGGCCGCACGCCGTCGGCATCGACGTGCCTCACGGAGAACAGCGCCGCAAGCGTCAGGTTCGCGGCAAAGAGGAGATGGAAGAACAGAGAGTAGCCGTCGCCCGCAATCGTTCCTGCAAACGCGGTGGCGCGAGCTTCAGGGAAGAAGGCCCAGGCACAATAGACGGCGACAATCGCACCCACCCCCACCGATACCGCGGCAGAGCGGGCATGGTGAACGTGACGCGCGACGACGATGAGCACCAGCGCCACGCCAACCAGAACCAGCTCCGGCGAGATGAGCAGCAGATCGGTCACATGCGCCCCGCAAGCGCGCCTGGCACGGCCACCGCGGCCAGCAGTTGTTCCACCGACGTTCGGAGAAAGCCGAGCACGACCTCGGGGTAGAGGCCAATGACAACGACGAGCAGCGCCAGAGGGGCAAGCGTTGCCACCTCCCGAGCCGTGAGATCGAGGCCGAGCACGTGCAGTCCAGGTCTCGCCTCGCCGAGCGCCACGCGATAGTACAGCCAGACGATGTAGGTGGTGCCCAGAGCGACGCCCCAGATCGCCATGGCTCCCAGCCATGGCCAGGTCGTCTTGAAGACGCCGCTGATGATGAGGAACTCGCCGACGAACGAGTTCAACCCCGGGAACCCTGCCGCGGCCAGGCAGAAGAGCCCAAGGAACGT
The DNA here is from genome assembly GCA_036005125.1 of Vicinamibacterales bacterium. Taxonomy (GTDB): domain Bacteria; phylum Acidobacteriota; class Vicinamibacteria; order Vicinamibacterales; family UBA2999; genus DASYQV01. The sequence continues at coordinate 13,175 of DASYQV010000352.1, read as the reverse complement.
CGAGTAGATCGGCGCGACCTTCGAGAGCCCCCCGTAATCCGCGATCTCACGCGTGTGGGTGCGCTCGTAAATCATCCCAACGCACAGGAAGAGAGCGCCGGTGACGATTCCATGGTTGACCATCTGGAGGATCGCGCCCTCGAGGGCGCTCGAGTTGAGCGAGAAGATCCCCAGGGTCACGAAGCCCATGTGACTGATGCTCGAGTAGGCAATGAGACGCTTGACGTCGGTCTGCGCGAGGGTCACGTACGCGCCGTACACGATCGCGATCGCCGAAAGCACCAGCATCGGGACGCGGAAAATGTGCACGGCATCGGGGAGTATCGGCAGAGCAATCCGCAGGAGCCCGTATCCGCCCATCTTGAGGAGGATTCCCGCGAGGATCACGCTTCCGGCGGTGGGCGCTTCGGTGTGGGCATCCGGCAGCCAGGTGTGCACCGGGAACATGGGCACCTTGACCGCGAACGCGGCCGAAAAGGCGAGGAAGAGCCATGCCTGCAGCTCCGGAGCCGGCTTGGCCGCGGCCAGAGCCCGGAAATCCAATGTGCCGTTCGTCTGGAGTAACGCGATCAGACCGACGAGCATGAGCAGGCTGCCGGCGAGCGTGAAGAGGAGGAATTTGACCGACGCGTACACGCGACTCTCTCCACCCCAGACGCCGATGAGCAGAAACATGGGAACGACCATCAGTTCCCAGAACACGTAAAAGAGAAAGAAATTCGTGGCCGCAAAGAGGCCAATCATGGCCGTCTCCGCCACGAGCAGCGTGGCATAGAACTCGCGCGGGCGCGTTCGGATGGCGGTCCACGAGGCGCCCACGCACAACACGGTCACCACCGTTGACAGAAAAACGAACGGAAGGCTGATTCCGTCGACGCCCATCCCATACGTGACGTTCCAGGAACGAATCCAGGGCACGTCCTCGACGAATTGCAGGGCAGGGGAGGATTTGTCGAAGCCGACGTAAAGGGGAAGAGAGAGCGCCAGCGTGCTCAGCGTTCCAATCAGGGCAATCCACCGCGCCAGCCGCTCACCGCACGCGAGGATAGCAACCGCCCCGACGAGGGGCAGGAAGGTTGTCACGGTGAGGACCGGATACGGCGTCACCATCCGAAGACCGCAATCGCAATAGCAGCCAGCACGCCGGCCGCCATGAGGAGCCCGTAGTGCTGGGCGTGTCCGCTCACCGAGATGCTGAGGTCGCGGCTCACGATCTCCGTCAGCCGGCCGACACCAACGGCCGCTGAATCGATGACGCGAGCATCGAGCTCGCGGAGTCGTGCGGCGACGCCGAGCACGTATCGTCGCATCACGACGTCGTAGACTTCTCCCACGACGCCCTCCGCCGGCGTGAGCCCGTCACGCGAGACGTCGAGAACCGCAGATGCTCCCTTGCGGTAGAACCAATCCGTGTCGAGGCTGACGATCCGTTCGGGATCCAGATACTTCAACAGCAGGAAAAATCCCAGCGCCGTGAAGCCCAGGAGCCCCAGGGTCGACATCACGTGCCGCACGGTGTATGGCACGTACTCCACTGGATGTGGAAGCTGCGCGTACAGCAACGCCGGGAAGACGCCGATTAGGATGCACGCCGCCGCCGTCAGTCCCATCGCGACCAGCATGTTCGAGGGCGGTTCCTTCGCCCGGATCCCGCTGTCCTTGCCGAAGAACATGTAGTACGGCAGCTTGAGCCCGGTGTGCAGGAACGTTCCGGAAGAGGCGAGTGTGAGCAGGAGGAAGATCGTTGCGCGGTGTGATTCGCCCGCCGCGGACACGACCATTGACTTGCTCACGAAGCCGCTGAACAACGGCACGGCCGAAATCGCAAAGGCGCCCACCATATACAGCAGCAGCGTTCGCGGCATCGTCTTGTAGAGACCGCCCATGTCGCTGAGCCTTCTCAGGCCCGTGACCTGCAGCACGGCACCCGCTCCCATGAAGAGGAGCGCCTTGTAGAGGATGTGCGCGAAGGCGTGAGCGGTTGCGCCGTTCAGCGCGAGCTCGGTGCCTATCCCCACACCGCAGACCATGTAGCCCACCTGACTGATGATGTGGTAGGCGAGGAGCCGCCTCGCGTCGTTTTCGAGTACGGCGTAGACGACGCCATACACCGCCATCGCCGCTCCCCACCACACCAGGATCTCGGTGCCGGCGAACCCTCGAATCAAGGCGTAGACGGCGGACTTGGTGGTGAAGGCCGTCAGAAACACGGCGCCCGTTGCGGTGGCCTCGGGGTACGCGTCCGGCAGCCACGCTCCGAGCGGCGGTACGGCGGCGTTCAGGAGAAAGGCGATCAGGATCAGCGCGAACATCGCGCTGCCTGCATATGAAGACATGTTACCGAACGAGAGAAGGCCCGTCTGGGACCAATAGAGCACGATCCCCGCCAGCAGGCACAAGCCTCCGAAGACATGAACCAATAAGTACCGGAATCCTGCGGCGACAGCCGACGGCTGCCGGCGCAGCCAGACGAGCAGTACCGCTGTAACCGCCATCAGTTCCCAGAACACGTAAAGGGACATGAAGTCGCCCGCGAACACCGTTCCGAGCCCGGCCCCCGCATACGTCAGCGCCGTCACGTGCTGCGCGTCATCGTCCACATGGAGCGAATACACCATGCCGAAGAGCGCGACGAGCGAGAACACGTATGAAAAGACCAGGCTGAGTTGGTCCACGCGGCCGAACGCCACCTGTTGTCCGAGGACGCGCACGACGCCGTAGGTCCCCGGCGTCATGAGCATGCAGTCGATGAGCGCGGCAACGGGCAGGAGGACCATGTAGGCGCGCTTGACCCTGCCCTTGAGCAGCGGCACCAGCCAGGCGCCCACGATCAGTACGATCCCCGGATGCACCCACTCAACGGTCATAGTAATTTTCCGGCCGGGAGAGCCACAGTTTCCCGAGCAGCTTCGAGACGACGATGATCGCGACGCAGGACACCAGGCCGTAGAGCGAGCCCCAGGCCGGGAAATCCTCGAAGCCGAAATGCGCGTGGTCCGTCCCGATGACGTACGGCGCCGCGATCTCGGCGAGAGCAAGGACGGCCAGGCCTGCATAGAACCCGCGCGCGAGCCGCTTCACCCTAACCGGATCTTCCAACTGCTTCTCGAGGAATCTCATCGCATCAACGTCGAGGCCAAAATGAGAACCGGATCCGGAAAAATGCCGAGCAGGAGACTGACCACGGCGGTGAGCGTCAGCGGAACCACCATCCAGGGCACCTCTCGAACGGTGTGCGCTCCCGCGTCAGGCGCCTTTTCGAAGTAAGCCTTGTACACGATCGGACCGAGGTACGCTGCGTTGAGCAGCGAGCTCGCCAGGAGGACAGCGACCGGCCACGCGCTTCCGCGCTCGATCGAGCCGACGGCCAGGTACCACTTCGACACGAAGCCTGATGCCGGAGGGATACCGATCAGGCTCAAAGTGGCAATCGCAAAGGCCGCCATCGTCCACGGCATCTGCCTGGCGAGCCCCGACGTCTGGCTCACCTCGGTTTTGTGCGTGGACACGTAAATCGAGCCTGCGCAGAGGAAGAGCGTGATCTTCGACACGGCGTGATTCGTAATGTGCGCGATCCCGCCGATGATCCCGCTCGGCGTGAGCAGCGCTGCTCCGAGGACGATGTAGGAGAGCTGGCTGACGGTTGAGAAGGCCAGCCGGGCCTTCAAATTGTCCTGGCTGAGCGCCAGCAGAGAGCCGCCGAGAATCGTGACCGCGGCCACGCCCAGGGCCAGCGTGTCTGCTCCGAGAATCCGCATCGCGTCGGCGCCGAATACGAACAGAAAGACCCTGAGCGTCGCGAAGACCCCGGTTTTCACGACCGCCACGGCATGCAGTAGCGCGCTCACCGGTGTAGGCGCCACCATGGCGGCCGGCAGCCAGCTATGGAAGGGCATGAGCGCGTTCTTCGCAAAGCCGAACAGGAACAACGCAAACACGACGTAGAGGAGCGTCGGTTCCTTTGCCAGTTCGGAAACGGGGAGAATTCCGCCCTTGTGGAACTCGAGGGTCCCGGCCACGTTGTAGGTCAGGATGATGGCAGCCATCAGGAAGGCCTTGGCGGCGCCCAGCAGATAAATGACGTACTTGCGCGCACCAGCCTTGGCTTCGGGCGTTTCCTTGTGTGCGACGAGCGGATAGGTGGAGAAGGTCAGCCCTTCATAAAACAGGAACAGGGTAAAGAGGTTCGCCGAGAACGCCACGCCGAGGGTGGCAGTGAGGGCCAGGGCAAAGCAGGCGAAGTAGCGGGTCTGCGCGTGCTCGCGGAGCGAGCGCATGTAGCCGATCGAATAGAACGATGTCGCAATCCACAGAAGCGACGCGCCCAGGCCGAACAGCAGGCCGAAGGCATCGACTCGAAACCCGAACTCGATCCCGGGAAGAATCCGGGAGACCACGATTTGCGGCGAACGGCCCGCGAGGACGTCCGGGATCATCGACGCGACAATCGCGAACTGCAGGATGCCGGCCGCAACGGACCAGGACTCTCTCAGGTTCGCGCGGCGTTCACCGGTACGCGCGATGCCGAGCGCGCCGACCGCCGAAACGAGGATTGCGAGGAGCGGTTTTACCGAAAAGACAGTGGCAGGATCCATACCTGGGTCACCACTTCAGCTGGGTCAGGTCCTCCACGCTGACTTCCGGTCTGTTCCGACCGAGCGCGAGCACCAGGCCGAGGCCGACCGCTGCCTCGGCTGCGGCCACAGCGATGACGAAAAGCGCCATGACCTGGCCTCGCGGGTCGTGCAGGTGCTGGCTGAACGCAGCCAGACTGACGTTCACCGCATTCAGCATGACCTCGACCGAGACCAGCATGAGAATGATGTTGCGGCGGCCGAGAAAGCCGACGAGGCCAATCGCAAACAGGACGGCGCTCAACCCCAGACACGCACCTACGGGAACCATCAGGAGCCGGTCTTTCTCTTCGCCACCACGACAGCGCCGACGATGGCGGCCAGAAGGATGAGAGATGCAATCTCGAACGGAAGCACGAACTGGGTGAAGAGTGTCCTTCCGATCGCTGTAAGGGTCCCCAGCGGGGGACCTCCGACGGTCACGAGCTGCGCAACCGGCAACAGCCCCGGGTCACGGGCGTACCACGCCAGTGCCGCGAAGCCAACGCCTATCGCGGCACACGTCGGCCAGTGGGCACCGAATCGCGGACCCGCGATCTCCCGTGGCAGGTCGAGGAGCATGAGAAAGAACAAGTAGAAAACCAGAATCGCGCCTGCATAGACGATGACCTGCACCGCCGCCAGGAATTCCGCGCCCGCAAGCAGGAATATACCTGCGACGTGTAAGAAGAGAGCGAGGACCCACAACATGCTGTGAACGGGATTCCGGCGCGTGACCGCGAGCGTCGCGCTCGCGACGCTGACGGCGGCGAGATAATAGAAGGCAGTCTGTCCCGCAAGGCTGGCCATGGCCATTTCGCAGTCGGATTGCGATTGTCCCCGGGGCCACGGCCCGTCAACACTTACTCCACTTCCGTGGTCCTACCCTGGGTATTTCCCCGTGATGTAGCCCTCGAGCTGATGAATCGTGAAATCCTGCGCCGAAATAATCCAGTTGACGAGGTCGCCAATCGACACGACGCCGACAACGGTCTGCCCGTCCACAACGGGCAGGTGACGGCATCGCTCGGTAGTCATATGGTACATGCACTGATCGACTGTTGCCTTCGGGCCGACCGTGATGGCGGGACTGGACATGATCTCGCGCACCAGGGTTTCCCGCGACGAGCGCCCCACGATGAAGACCTTACGGGCGTAGTCGCGCTCGGAGAGAATCCCGACGAGCTCGCTGCCCTGCATCACGACAAGGGCCCCGATGTCGTGCTCCGCCAGCTTTTCCAGAGCCTCGTAGACGGTGGCGTCAGGGGCGATGGCGTGCACCTTCGATCCCTTGTGCCTGAGGACGCACTCGACAGAATCGTGAAGTTCCATCGCGAATCTCCCGTATGAGATTTGTGAGAGCGGCGAATTGTAACACAGTGCCATTCTTGATTCATGATTCGTGATTCTTGATTCCTGGCAATGACCGCCGAAGGCCGGAAGCCTCAGTCAAGAATCACGAATCAAGAATCAAGAATCGAGCGAGCCTTTACCAGTCCTCCTTCTCGAATCGCGCGCCGTGCGTCTCGGCAATGTATCTGATGTCAGACATCAGCGACGGATTGCCGCAGGTCAGGATGACGGTGCTTTCGGGCTCCAGCCGCGCCGCGAGGTCGCTCCTGGAGATATGTTTCGGAAGCGCCGGTGCCACAGCGCGTTGGAGCTCCGCTTTGGCGCGCGAGGCGTCCTCGCCTCGCGCCTCGATTTCCTGGACCTCCTGCTCTTCTTTCATGGGCATCCCGAGGATGTGGCGAAGCAGGTTGTTCGCCCGTCCTCTGCCGAGCTCCGGGTCTGCGAAATCGCGGGCCGTCGGCCGGCTCACCGACGGGATGTAGAGGAAGTCGAGCCGGTGCGCGGCTTCGATCGCGAGCAACTCCTGGTGATAACCCAGCTCCTCATACGTGCGGTTGGCGTGCACCAGGGTGTACCGGACCCCATCGGTTGCGCCCCGGGCCGCCTCGAAGTCCAGTTGTTTGACCATTGATACAAACGGAGCGAGCCCCGTTCCGGTGCCGACCCAGATGACGTTCTTGAAACCGTTGGCCCGCTTGCCCAACGTGAAGTCACCCACGATGCGGTTGACGTAAGTGAGCTTGTCGTCGGCAGGCGGATTGATCTCGAAGAGCGATCCCGACAGCCGGCCGCGTTCGCCGAACTCGTCTTTCTCGAGAACCAGATAGAACTCGAGATATCCCTTCTCGCGAGTTTCGTACGGCGCCGACGCGATGGAGTAGGAGTGCGTCACGGGACCACGCTTCGGTTTGCCGGAGGCGTCGACGTCGGTCACGTAGTGTGTCAGGCCGTCCGGGCCGACCACCTTCTTCGTCAGCCGGCAGTCTTCGCGACGGAGCGCAATGTACTGGCCGGGAATGTAATCAGGAAAAGGGGTTCCGTCCTGTGGCTTGATCCGGAACGTGGCGAGAATCGAGGAAAGGGTCCGCCACTCATCCACCGTTGCAGTTCTGATGTCGGCCATACAGGGCTCGTTGTGCGCGAAGCATAACCAAATGCGCCCCCGCTTGTCACGGTGGGTGGCCGGGACCGTGTGGACGGGCCGGCGCGCACGCCGTGGGCGGTCAGGGAGAACGCAGAGACGGACTCAACGCCGAGGTCGGGGAGTTCTTCTTTCAGAAATTCTCCGGCCCTGCTCCGCGCGCTCGGCGTTTGAATCGTCTCCGCGCGCTCGGCTACTGCCGCGCCGACACACTGGAGACCGCCGGGACGGGTTAAACGCCGAGAGCGCTGAAATTGCGGAGTTTTTCGTTTCAGAAATTCCCGGCGGGCTCCGCGCGCTCGGCCACTCCCGCGCGGACGCACCCGAGGTCGCGGAGACGGATTAAAACGCCGAGCACGCTGAGGTCGCCGAGTTCTTCTTTCAGGAATTCTCCGGCGGGCTCCGCGCGCTCGGCGTTTGAATCGTCTCCGCGCGCTCGGCTACTGCCGCGCCGACACGCTGGAGACCGCCGGGACGGGTTAAACGCCGAGAGCGCTGAGATCGCGGAGTTCTTTTTTCAGGAATTCTCCGGCGGGCTCCGCGCACTCGGCGTTTAAATCGTCTCCGCGCACTCGACCACTCGCCGCGGACCCATCCGAGGTCGCCGAGACGGATTAAACGCCGAGAGCGCAGAGGTCGCCAAGTTCTTTCAGAAATCGCCGCATCCTCGGCGCGCTCGGCGTTTCATTCGTCTCCGCGCGCTCGGCCACAACGCCACCTGAAGATGCGAGCAAAGCGTCAGTCTCATTGCAGATCGAGCGCGGCGAGGGCGAACGCGTAGATGTCCGCCTCCTCGTCCACGACCTTCCACACCGGTTTACCGGCGCCGTGGCCCGCCCGCTTTTCGATCCGAATCAGGATGGGTCCCGCGCCCGCTCCCACCGCCTCCTGGAGCCGGGCCGCCAGCTTGCGCGCCATGCCCGGGTCCACACGGTCGTCGGTCTCGGCCGTCGTGATGAGGACCGGCGGGTACGGGATGCCGTCGCGCACTCCGTGGAGCGGCGAATAGCGATACAGCCACTCGAACTGCGCCGGGTTGTCGGCAACGCCATATTCCGGAATCCAGAAGCGGCCGACGGTGAACCGGTGGTACCGAAGCATGTCGGCCACCGGCACACGACAGACCACGGCTCCCCACAGGTCCGGCCGCTGGATGAGCGCGGCTGCCACCAGGAGTCCGCCGTTGCTGCCGCCTTCAACCACGATGCGCCGCGGGCGCGTGTAGCCTTGCGCCACGAGCCACTCGGCTCCGGCAATGAGGTCGTCGAAGACGTTTTGCTTGCGGCCGAGCATGCCCGCCTCGTGCCATGCCTCGCCGTACTCGCCGCCGCCCCGCAGGTTGGGGACCGCGACCAGACCGCCGCGGTTGAGCCAGACGAAATGAGCGGGATCGAAATCAGGCACCACGTTGACGTTGAACCCGCCGTAACCCGTCATCCAAACGGGCCGCGCGCCGTCCCGGGGAAGGTCGCGGCGCTGTACCAGAAACATCGAGACCGGCGTGCCGTCACGAGACGGGTACCACTCCTGGCAGACAATGTAGTCGTCCGGTGTGATGTGACCGCCTGGGGCGGCAAACGTCGCAAGCACTCGTTCCCGCAACGCGTACCGCAGCACGGCCGGCGGCCACGTGAAGGACGCGAACCTCACAAAGAGCTCGTCGTCATCTGCCTCCCCGGTGAGCTCGGTCACCGATCCGATTGCGGGGAGCGGAACAGGCTCTTCCGGCGTTCCGTCGAGCCCGACGAGCACGAGACGCGAGCTCGCGTGATGCAGGTAGAGAAGGGCCAGGCGGCCGCCCACCAGTCGCGCATCGACCAGGCGGTCGCCGGATTCGGCGATGACCTCGTGCAGCGCGCCGTGCGTGTCGACGCGAAGGACACGGCCTCGCGGCGCGTCGCGCGTGGTCCTGACGAACACGTCTCCGCCGTGCGCGTCGATGAACGACCAGTTGTCATCGAAGCCGTCGACCTGCCATCGGACGCGCCGGCTCTCGGCATCGCCCGTGCCATCCTGCATGATGATGATGGCGCTCCGTTCGCTCGCACCCTTCAACGCCGTTATCGCCAGCCACCGGTAGTCGCTGCTGATATCGACGTCGTAGACGACCTCCGGATCGTCGACAGGGCCGAAGACGCGCGCGTCGTTCGATTGCGGCTCGCCTACGCGGTGATAGTAGACGGCGGGACGATATTGCTCTTCGCCCTCGGGTACGGTGCCACGCTCCGGAAAGCGCGGGTAGTAGAAGCCATCCGATGCTCCGTTCCACGCGATGCTCACGAATTTTGCCCACAGCAGATGGTCCGGGAGGTCGACGCCGGACTCCACGTCCCGGACCCGCACGTCCTGGCGATCGCTGCCGCCGCGGGACAGCGCGTAGGCAAGCAGGCATCCGTTGGGGCTTGGCTCCCACGCCGTCAGCGCGATCGTGCCGTCTTGGCTGAGCGCGTTCGGGTCGAGGAGCGCGCGCGCGTCGGCGCACACCCCATCCTGCACGTACAGCACCGGCTGGTTCTGCAGGCCCGCGTTGCGCGCGAAAAAATAACGGCCGCGTCGTTGAACCGGCGCGGACGAGCGCGGATAGTCATAGAGACGCAGCAGCTCGGTTCGCAGGCGATCGCGTAGCGAGCCGTCAAGGAATCTCCGCGTGAGCGCGTTCTGGGCGTCGGTCCAGGTGATCGTCTCCGGCGATTCGGGATCCTCGAGCCAGCGATACGGATCATCGACGCGGGTACCGTGAAAGACGTCGAAGGTCGCGTCGCGATGGGCGGAAGGATAGGCGGCGGGAGGTCGCATGGAACAACTACCACGACGGTCGTAGGCCCATCTTCAGATGCGGCCCAGTGCCGGGTCTAACCAGCCAAGGGGCTCCGCCCCTTGATATCTTCCACCCCAACGCGCCAAAAACGCGCGTTGGGGACCCCGGACCGGGCAGAGCCCCTCGGCTGGTTAGACCAGTAATCTGGACGTGATGCGCCGTGTAGACCCGCCATGCCAGGTGCAACCGTCCGCGCGCAGCAGGGCCGGAACAGCGAATTCGTGCCACTCTGTCGCGCGCCGAGCCACCAAGACCGCGGCGGCGCCTCCACAGTGCCGTGCGCGCTCACGATGACGCGGCGGGCGTCACTATGGTCGCGGCGGCACGCGCACAGCCGCGAAATCGTGCCACCGTGTCGCGGGCGCATTCACTATGAGGGCGGCGCGGTCACGATGAACGCGGGCGGGCTCACGATGACGGCGGCGGAGCGGGCCCGAGCGCAAAATCATGCCACGCTGTCGCGTGCGCCGTCACCAGAACCGCGGCGGCGCCCGCACAGTTCCGTGCGTCCTCACGAAGGCCGCGGCAGCAGCCACTATGGCCGCGCCGCCGTCACTATGGCCGCGGCGCAGTTACTATGACGGCGGCGCAGTCACTATGACTGCGGCGCAGTGACCATGACCACGTCTGCCGAGCGGAAAATCGAGGCCAGCGTACGCGCGGTGCGGCCCCGGCCGCCCTACAGCTCGTTCGCCACGACCGCAGCGCCCACGAGCCCGGCATCCGCGTTGAGGATGACCTTGACCGGGATACGGGAGAGCAGCCGCGCCATCGGCTCTTTCGCGACGAACGCGCTCATGAACGTGCCGCTTTTCAGCGCGGGCAGAATCTTCGGCGCGATACCGCCGCCGACGAACACGCCGCCCGTGGCGACCCCGCGCAGCGCGAGGTTGCCGGCCTCGGCGCCATACACGGCGACAAAGAGGTCCATTGCCTCGGCACAGCGTGGACAGCGTCCCGTCAGGCCACCCTGCGATATCGCCGCCGGCTCCTGACCCGGCGGCACGCCGCTCAGTACCACGCACGCGTCGGCGCCGTGGGTGAACCGATACAGGTTGATAATCCCAGGCCCGCTCAGGACGTGCTCGACCTCCGCGCGGCCGAACTTGTCGCGAAGCGCGCGAAGCAGCTCGATTTCACGGTCCGTGCGCGCCGCAAAGTCGGCATGGCCTCCTTCGGAGGCGACCGGATGGAGCCGTCCGTTCATGCGATGAAGGTACGCCTCGCCGAGTCCGGTACCCGCCGCGATGACGACCGCGTTTCCTTGTGGGTGCGCGTCGCCCCCTTGAATCTCCGCCAGCTCGTTGGCGTCAAGTACCGAGACGCTGTTGGCCATCGCCTCGAGGTCGTTGAGCAGCCGCACCCGCGGTGTGTGGAAGGCCGCGATCTCCGCGGCGGAGATGTTCCACGCAATGTTCGTGAGCCGCGCGGTCTGATCGACCACGGGTCCAGCGACACCAACCGCCACCGCCTCCACCGCGGGCGCGCGCACGTCGTGCGCAAACGCGTCGAGGATCGCGCTGAAGCTGGCGAACTCGTTCGTCGGATACGCACGGATGGCAACCGCCGCCGGCCGTTTCGGTGCGCGTTCGAAAAGGCCGAGCAGCGTTTTGGTGCCACCGACGTCGCCGGCGAGCAGCATCAGTGGATTATATTGGACCAGCCACAGAACTCTGCCCTGGATACCCTGGCAGAATCTTTGGCTGGACGCAGTGTCTTTTTGCGCGCTTCGCGCGCGAGCCCGCTATGCGGTCCCACAACACGCTCAAAGTCTCCGTCGGAGCCGCATAGCGGGCTGGCTGAATGGGATCAGTCGGTTCTGCTCCGCCGCGGCATCCACTGGTCGGGCAGACGCTCGTCTTCAGCGGGCGTCTGTTGTCATTGGGACGTCCCGATGCACGCACGCTCGTCGAGCGGCTCGGAGCGCACGTCACAGACGATCTCTCTGCGCAGACGACAATGCTCGTCGTCGGTGCGGCGCCGCATGGAGAGAGGCAGAAACTCAAGCGTGCCGAACAGATGAACGCGGAGTCTCCCGGACGCATCCGCATCATGTCCGAGGATGAATTCTGCGACCTCGTCGGGATGACGTCGCCCTCCGCGCTGCGGCAGCAGTACCACGCGCAGCGCGATCTGCTCGAGCGCTACCCGCACGTCCGGGAGGACCATCTCAGGTACATGCAGAAGTGGGGGCTCATCCGGCCCGTGCACCGGATGCATGCCGAGACCTATTACGGCTTCCCGGATCTTGGCGTCGTCAAGCAGGCGGACGCGGAGCTTGCGGGAGGCGCGAGCTTTCGCGCCGTCCTGAAGAACCTGCTGTCGGCGCGATCGGGACAGCTGGCGTTCGACTTCCGGCTCGAGGCGCCGTCCGCGAAAGTGTTGGAGCTCAAACGACGCGATCCGCCGCCGCTCGCTGCTCTGATGAGCCCGACCCCGCAGCCGGAGCCTTCGTCGGCTGAGCAGTACTTCGTCGAGGCGTCGATGATCGACACCGGTGACCCGGAGAACATGGAGCGGGCCTCGGCCGGGTACCGGAGCGCCCTCGAGATCGACCCGTACCTGGTGCCCGCGCTCATCAACCTGGCGAACCTGCACTATGCGCGCGATGCGATCCCCGAGGCGCAGGCGCTGTACGAACGCGCGATCGCGCTCGAGCCGGATGTCTTCGAGGCGCACTTCAATCTGGGCAACATCTTCCACGACCTCGGCCGCTACCTCGAGGCGCAGGCGTGCTACCGCGAGGCGCTCTCGCTCAATCCGGCTTACGCGGATGCGCACTTCTACCTCGCCGTGACGCTGGAGAAGATGGGCCACTCGCAGGAGGCGCGGCCGCACTGGCGCGCGTACCAATTGCTCGCGCCGAACGGAGAGTGGGTGGAGCTGGCGAAGGAGTTTTCGGATTGAGGTTGTACGTGGGCCGCATCCTCGTACGTAGGCCGCATCTTCAGATGCGGCTGACGTGATTCAGGCGGGCACGGGATTCAACCGGGCCGGGTCTGAAGACCCGGCCTACGTACGCCTCACGTACCGTCGCGCTAGTACCCGTAGTCATCCACCGGAGCCTTCTTCTTCGGCGAACGGCGCAGTTTGTAGTACTGACAGTCCCGGCACCACGCCTCCGGATCGAAGCCCGTCGTGCCCGCGTACGGCTTCACCTCCCGGTGCGTGCAGAATTCGGCCATCCCGTTTTCCGCGGGCTGGTGCCAGCGGCAGGATCGAAAGCGGATGAATGCAGCCGATTGGGCTG
>DASYQV010000351.1:0-11549 GCA_036005125.1 Vicinamibacterales bacterium | reverse complement strand
ATTCCTCGATCGGCTCAGCCCTGCCGACCGCGTTGCCTTTGTCGCCTACCCGCCGCCCGGTCCGAGAATCGACTTCACCGACAACTACGTCCGCATCCGCGAGGCGATGAACCTCGTCACCGGCAACCAGCAGAGGCACGAAGGCCAGTTCAACATCGGAACGTGGGAGGCACGGCAGATTGTCGACGCGCACGACGAGTCCACGCGGCGGGCGGTCGTCGTCCGCGAGTGCAGCTTCCTGGCGGGGTTCGAGCTCGAGCGGTGCGCGCGCGAAATCGAGCTCGAAGCTTCCAACATGGTGTCCGTCCAGCGTCAAACAACCGCCATCGCGCTGAACGGTCTCAGAGATCTGCTGATTGACCTCACATTCATCGAAGGGCCGAAGGCGCTGATCCTCTTGTCCGAGGGGCTGATCCTCGAGGGATTGATTACCTCCGAGCTGGACGAGATCGTCCGGCTCGCGGCCATCGGACAGGTGAGCATCAACGTGATGCTCATGGACGTGCCGCGATTCGACGTCACGCAGGCGCAGATGCCGCCGAGCGCCACCCAGGATCGCGAGCTGCAGGTGCGTGGGCTCGAGAACCTCGCAAGCCTGTCACGCGGGTCGCTTTTCAGGATCATCGGATCCGGCGAGAACGCGTTCGACCGGCTGTCGTCCGAGCTGTCGGCGTATTACCTGCTCGGCGTCGAGCAGGGCCCGGGCGATCGCGATGGCAAGCGGCATCGCATCGATGTCGAGGTGAAGCGGCGAGGTGTGACGCTGCGCTCGCGGCGGGCTTTTGTGCTCTCGACGTCGACGCCCGCGAAGAGGACGACGCAGGATCGGCTCGTGGACGCGCTCAGGACGCCGTTCGGCATGTCGGAGCTGCCCATGCGGCTCACGTCGTTCTCGTATCAGGATCCCGCGAGCAACAAGGTGCGCGTGCTGCTCTCGGCCGAGATTGGCCAGGCTGGCGCCAAGCCGGCGGAGTACACCGTGGGGTTTGTTCTGATTGACCGCGAGGGTCGAGTGGCCTCGAGCGCGTCGGACAAGCGAAGGCTCGAGCCTGGCGACGGCGGCACCGCTCCGCTCTCGTACGTCGCGGCTGCGATCGTGGACCCAGGTGTCTACTCGGCGCGGTTTGCCGCGGTTGACGCCGAAGGGCGCCGCGGCTCGGTGGTGCGGCAGGTGAATGCGTGGAAGATGTCCGGCGAGGAGTTCGCCGTCGGCGATTTGATCGTCGCGGACGTGCCGAAGGCGAACGAGCCGCTGCTGCCCCAGGTGGAGCCGCGGGTGCATGAAGGCCGCGTCGCGGCGTACGTCGAGCTGTACGCCAGCGCGCCTGCCACCTTCGATCGCACCGCGGTATCGGTCGAAGTTGCCGATGACGAGGACGGACCCGCGTTGATCGGCGCGGCCGCGCAACTCTCGCAGCCGCCCGGTTCACAGGCGACGACGCGCCTGGCGCAGGCGCTCGTGCCGGCGCGGATGTTGCCGCCCGGCCGGTACGTCGCCCGCGTGCAGATAACGCGCGACGGCAAGCGCGCCGGCGTGCTGATACGGCCGTTCATCCTCGCGCCGACGCCGGGCGGGTCGGTGGAGCCGGGGGGCTTCGTGCGTGTGCCGACGTCGCTCGTCACGTCGATTCCGAAGTTCGATCGTGACGAGATGTTGAAGCCGGACTTGATCGGCTCGATGCTCACCGCGGTCGAACGGATGTCGCCCGCCGCAAAAGACGCCATGGCGCACGCGCGTGCCGGGCGCTACGGCGTCGCGGCGCTCGAAGCGCTGGGCGCCGGCGATCAGCCCGTCGCGATGTTCCTGCGCGGACTCGATCACTTCACGAAGGGCCAGCTCGATCAGGCGGCCACGCAGTTCCAGAACGCGGCCGGTCCGCGGCGCGAGTTTTTTCCCGCGGCGTTCTACCTCGGCGCCTGCTTCGCCGCTGTCGGGCGCGATCAGGACGCGGCGGGCGTGTGGCAGCTCGCGATTGGCACCGAGGCGCGGCCGGCGGTCGTCTACACGATGTTCGCGGATGCGCGGATGCGAGCCGGCCAGCCTGGCTCGGTCATCGATGTGCTTCGGCCGGTCGTCGAGCGCGAACCCGACAATGACGAGCTGAACAGACGTCTCGCGGTTGCGTACCTGATGACCGGCCGCTTTGCCGAGGCGCTCCCCGTATTCGACCGATACCTGACGCGGCATCCTTCGGACGCGGACGTGCTCTTTTCGGCCGTGATGGCGCAATACGAGGTCACGACGCGCGCAAACGTGCCGCTCTCGGACGTCGAACGCGCAAGGCTCACACGCTACGCGAAGGCATATAAGGGACCGCAGGACGCGCTGATCGCAAAGTATCTCTCCGCGATGCAGGTGAAGTGACGGCGGCGGCGCGGGCGAGGGGCTCGGCTGTCGGTCCGGCCCGTAGCGCGAACTTCCGTCGATAGTGCCGTACCCACACGATCGTCAGCGGAACACCGACGGCCGTCGGAGCGAGCCACACAATCAGTGAGTGACTCGGCAGCCCGATCCGTCCCGCGTTGATGACGAGGAACGCCGTCACGGCCGCGATGCTCGAGCCGAGCATGCTCGTCATGTGCTCGAACCACCAGAGTGGATTCTTGATTCTTGATTCTTGATTCTTGATTTTGGGATCCCGATTGGAAATCACGAATCACGAATCATGAATCATGAATAATCCGGCCATGACTTCCTGCACAGCCCGCCGGGCGCGCCCCGTCGATAGAATTGCGTCATGCCCACCCGCTTCTGGCTGCTGGTCGCCGGCTACCTGACGTGGATCGTCTGCGGTATTCCGGGAATGATTGCGCTTGCGACCGGCAAGCTCGACCCTGCGCACGCGATCACGTGGATTGCGGCGTTCATTGGCTTCGGCGTGGCATTTACATTGTGCAAAGGGGTGCCTGACGCTCGTCGGCGGCGCGGACAGCAGGTGGCGATGCTCGCCATGCAATCTGTCTGCGGCCTTGCGCTCGTCTGGGGGTCGAGGGACGGGCTTCCCGGAGCCACGCTCGTTGTCGTCGCGGCCGAGGCGTGCGACGTCGTCGACCCGCGCGTGACGAGGGAATGGGTGATCGCACAGACGCTGCTGCTCATGGGTGTGTTCTGGCACATGGCGGGGCCGGTCACCGCGGTCGCCGCCGGCGGCGCGTACGGCGGCTTTCAGATTTTCGCCGTCGCGACCATGTCGCTCGCGCGCAGCGAAAGCCGCGCGCGCGAGGACCTTGCGCGGACCAATGCCGAGCTGACCGCCACTCGCGAGCTGCTTGCCGAGAACAGTCGCGTCGCCGAGCGGCTGCGCATCTCCCGCGATCTGCACGACACGCTCGGCCACCATCTGACCGCGCTGAGCCTGCAGCTCGAGGTCGCGTCGCGTCTCAGCGGCGGTCCTGCGGCCGAGCGGGTCGAAGAGGCTCACGCGATCACGCGCCTCCTGCTCAGCGACGTACGAGACGTCGTCAGCCGTCTGCGCGGCAGCAGTCGCGTCGATCTGACCCAGGCGGTGCGCGCCCTGGCGACGGCGGGCGGGCCGCTGAAGATTCACATCGACATGCCGACGCGACTCGATCTCGACGACCCGGCGCAGGCGCATGCGCTGCTCCGGTGCGTGCAGGAGGTCATCACGAACGCATCCCGGCATGCGGATGCGCAGAACCTGTGGATCGAGATCGAGCAGCGGCCGGAGGGCGTCGACCTGCGGGCGCGGGACGACGGGCGAGGCGTGGCCCGGTTGACCTGCGGCAACGGCCTGCGCGGCATGCGCGAACGGTTCGAGGAGTACGCGGGGACCGTCGAATTCCGGTCCGGGACCGGGGAGGGATTCGAAGTGCATGGCTTCATGCCGCGGCCGGAGGTCATCGCGTGATTCGAGTGGCACTCGCCGACGATCAGACGCTCGTCCGTCGTGGAATCCGTTCGCTGCTCGAGCTCGCGCCTGATATCACGATCGTGGCCGAAGCGGCTGATGGCGACGAGGCGCTGCGGATGATCCGCGCCGAGCGGCCGGATGCCGTACTGCTGGACGTCCGCATGCCGAAGCGGACCGGCATCGAGGTCCTGCGCGAGCTGCGGGCTTCGAACGCGCTGCCACCAACGATCCTCCTGACCACGTTTGACGATGACGAAGCGCTCCTCGAAGCGGTGAAGGCCGGCGCGCGCGGCTATCTGCTTAAGGACGTGTCCCTCGAACAGCTCACCGACGCCATACGTACTGTCGCGGCCGGCGGTACGGTGATCCGGCCCGCCGTGACCGAGCGCGTGCTGCGTGGCCTCGAGCACTACCGTCCGGGCTTCGAGGCGCTCAGTCCGCCCGACCCGCTCACCAGGCGGGAGCTCGAGATTCTCCGTCTGATGGCCGGCGGTTACAGCAACCGCGAGATCGCCGACGCGCTCGGCACGGCGGAGGGGACGGTGAAGAACCACGCGTCGAGCATCCTGTCGAAGCTTGGCGTGCGTGACCGCACCCGCGCCGTGCTCAAGGCGCTCGAGCTGGGTTACATCTGAACGGAAATCGACGCGTTCGCCACGAGGATCACGAAGAAATCAAGCCACGAAGCACACGAAGGTCACGAAGCAAAACCGAGGAACCCTTCGTGTTCTTCGTGTCTTTCGTGGCTTAACTCCACGTGCTTCGTGGCTGATGGTTCGTGGCCCTCGTCACGACTGCGCGCGACGACATGTATTTCCACGGCTGCAACTACCCGTGGTCGACCGACGGGACGACGATTTATTACGGTCTCGACTTCGGTGCGAACGTGTGGGGATCGCATCTCGGGGTCTCGACGCGCCGCGACGCGATCGCGCGTGACTTCGCGCGGATGGCGGCGCTCGGGTTCACCGTGGCGCGCTGGTTTCTTTTCTGCGATGGCCGCGCGGGCATCGAGTACGACGAGGCCGGCCTGCCCGTCGGCGCCGATGCGCATCTGTATGACGATGTCGACGCGGCGCTGGAGATTGCGCGGGATGCGGGTATCCGCCTCGACTTCGTGCTCCTCGATCACCGGTGGATGTTCAATGGCGTTCGCGAGGTGATTGCGGATCCCGTGAGCGGCGCGATACTCGAAGGACGTCTCACTGAAGGGCGAGCGAACGTGCTCCTCACCAGGCGAGGCGAAGACGCGCTGTTCGAACGGCTGCTGGTGCCGCTGCTCCGACGCTACGGACCGTTCGGTTCACGCGCGGATCTGGCATCGTCGGTACTGGCATGGGAGTTCATGAACGAGCCTGACTGGATCGTGGAGGAGTGGGAGCGGGACCTGAGCCGGCACGTCGCGCGTCCGCTTCCGTTCGAGACGCTGGCGCGTCTGGTCGGCCGGTTCAGCGACGCGGTGCACGAGCACACCCGGGCGCTCGCCACGCTCGGCGGCGGACGCGCGCGCAATCTCTGGGCGTGGGATGACGAGGGTCTGGCGCTCGATGTGTTGCAGGTACATCAGTATCCGGACGTGCGACACCCTGAGTGGGATGACAAGGTCTTCGACGCGCCGTGGCGGTCGCTTGGTCTCCGCCGCGCGGTGATCATTGGTGAGTTTCCCGGTGACCCCGGGCGACACCCGCATGGCCGCAAGCCTGACCCCGTCCAGCTCGACGAGTATCTGGCCCTCGCGCAGGCCGGCGGCTACTGGGGTGCCTGGCCGTGGAGCTTCAGCGGCACCGATGCCTACGGCCCGCTTCCAACCGAGCCCCTCCACCGCTTCGCCGCCCGCTATCCCGACCTCGTGAACCCCCGCTACCAACCATAGGGTCAGACCGGGGTCAGACCGGGGTCAGAACGGGGTCAGACCGGGGTCAGAACGGGGTCTGACCCTGGTGACGGGTCGACTCAAGGTACGCAGGAATTGCCGACGTCAACTGTCAGCGGGTTGGCGAGGGGGCCGCAGGCGTCTTGTCGAGCTGTTCGATCGTAGCCGTGGACGGCCGGCGCTCGCGCTGAAGCCGCATCGCCAGATCTTCGGCTGCTCTCATCACGCGCAGCACATTCAGCCCAAGAATCTTCTTGACGTCGGCCTCCGAGTAGCCGCGCTTCAGCAGTTCTGCCGTGAGCGCCGGGTACTTCGACACATTCTCGAGGCCGACGGGTACGCTCGTGATGCCGTCGAAGTCGCCGCCAATACCGACATGATCCACTCCGGCAGTCTTACGGATGTAGTCGATGTGGTCGGCCACCCGCGCAAGCGTCACGCGCGGCGCGGGATTCGCTTTTCGCCATGTTTCCATTCCCTGCCTGATCGCGTCGGGGTCGTTGGGGAACTGCGACCGAAACCTGTTCTCCTCCTCCGTCTCGCGACGTCCCCACGCGGCGACCTCCGACGACAGGAACCCCGGCACGAACGTGACCATGACCATGCCGCCGTTTGTCGGGAGTTGCCTCAGGATGCTGTCCGGCACGTTCCGCCCGTGATCATTGAGCGCCCGCGCGCACGAATGCGAGAAGATGACCGGCGCCTCCGTGACGCGCAGCGCGTCCTCCATTGTCTCCGGAGCGGTGTGGCTCAAGTCCACGAGCATGCCAAGACGATTCATCTCGCGGACGACTTCCTCGCCGAACCGCGTCAGGCCGCCCACCCTCGGCGTATCGGTGCCGGAATCCGCCCACGGAATATTGACGTTGTGCGTCAGCGTCATGTAGCGCGCGCCCAACGCGTAGAACATCCGCAGCGCACCAAGCGAGTTGTCGATCGAGTGCCCACCTTCCATGCCGATGAGCGAAGCAATCTTCCCCATCTTGAAAATCTGCTCCACGTCCGCTGCCCTGCGCGCAAGCGCGAACGTGTCGCTGTACTTGCTCATCATGCGGTGCACGACGTCGATCTGCTCCAGGGTCGCACGGACGGCCTCCTGCCCCTGCATCGTGGACGGCACGTAGACCGACCAGAACTGCCCGCCAACGCCGCCCTGACGAAGTCGCGGAATGTCGGTGTGCAGCGACCGCTGCAACCTGCGGATGTCCAGCTTGTCGAGGTCGCGGTCCACGTACAGCTCGCGGAGCGCCCACGGGTAGTCGTTGTGACCGTCGATGAGCGGTGACTGCTGGTGCAGCGCCTTCGCGCGGCTCAGCACGTCCTCTGCGGATGGAACAGACACGCTGGTTATGACGAACGCCGCCATGGCGGCGACGACTGGCAGGTATCGCATGACACGTTCATTGTACAAGTCAGCGAAGAGGCGCCTTCGGCAGGCTGATCAGGTTCGCGAACATCCGGTAAGCTCCAGGGACGCCAGCCGGAAGCTGCCTGAACCACGCATACGCTGTATACACGTAGTGGCCCTTTCCGACCCGCGCGTACACCTCGCCTCCGCGCTGCGGCGGCTCGCCCGAGTCCGCCGCCTCGAGCAGAGGAATGTACCGCTTGTCGAACGTCGTGAACGCGTACAGACTACGTTCCTGGACCCAGCCGTTGAAGTCCGCATCGGTGATGCGGTTGGGAAACGTAAAGAGCGGATGGTCGGGTCTGAGGATTCTGACCGGTGCCGTCTCGTCCGTTACCCGTGAGGCCATCTCGGCTGGAAACGGAGCGAGGCCGCGCCCGACATAGTCGTTCTGCTGGTACTGCACGATGAGCGTGCCTCCTCGCTCGACGTACTGCAGCAGCCGACCATTGTTGGCCACGAACTCCGGCCGTGCCTCGGACGCCCGAATGCCGACGACGATCGTGTCGAACGACGAGAGGTCGCCGGTCGCAAGCCTCTCCTCGTCGATGAGCGTCGCGTCCACGCCCATTCGACGAAGCGCCTCGTACACCTGGTCCCCGCTGCCCATGATGTAGCCGACGTGTACCGGCGCGATTTTCAGGTCGAAGACGAGGCCGGCGGCACTGGCCGGCCGGTAGATTCTGTGCGTTTGAATGTGTGGATACGCGATCGCTTGAACGTCACTCGAGAAAACAGCGCGTCCGACCGCTGCCTCGGCCTCCACGGTCACACGGCCCGCCGTCCGCGACGCGGGTGCCGTCACGGTGAATGGGGCGGCCGCCTTGTCGCCGCTCGTCTTCAAGGTGAAGGGCGCCTCGGCGGGGACCGACGTCCAGCCTTGCGGCACTCGCAGCCGGAGCGAGCCGGTCACCGGTCGGGTCGAAAAGCTCGTCGCGCGGATGACAACGCGCTGCTGATGCGGTTTCGAGCCGAGCGGCACAATCAGCAGCGGTGAGTCGATCCCGATGGCCACGGGCGGGACGACACTGATCTGGCGTCGGAGCTCTCCGCGAACGCGGTCGGCGAACCGGAACTCGACCGGCTTGGACACGACCACGCGCTCGCCTCCCATCTGCACCGTCAGTGCGCCGCCTGCCACGCGCTCTCCGCCGACCTGCAGCGTGACTTCGCCCACGAGCGGCGGGCTCGCGAAGGGCATCGCCTTGGGAGATCCAGCCGGCCAGCGGTACTTGTTGCCGTCTCGCGGCTCGACGAGATAGTACGGCTGCGTGAGAGGCGCATCGGCGGGGGCCGTCACGCGATGGCGCGCGGTGGTGGTCGGCTTCTCGCGGAACATCCGCGCGAATGGGTTGAGGTCGTCCCGCTCCTGTTCGTCGGAGGCCTCAATGGCCCAACCGGCGGGCACTCTGACGGTGGCGCCAATGACTGTCACAGGGGTGCCGGGCTGGAGGAACGTGCGCACGGTCACCATGACTGTGCCGCCGGGCACGACTGTTTCGGCGTCGGCCAGCGGATCCACGACCACCCGCGCCGCGCGGGTCAACGCGTCCGTGAACTCGCGTTCCTTGAACGCGAGCAGGAAATCCGCGTCAGCACGGGCATCGGCCGGCGCGTCAACCGACGCGACCGCGGTACGCGCGGCGCGCGTAGCGCGGAGACCGTCGACCAGCGCAGGAATGATGGTCCGTGGCTCGAGCGCCGCATACTCGCTCAGCGCGCGTCGTGCCGCGTCGGCCATTGTTGCGAGCTCGCGCGCCAGCGCCCCCTGAGGAAGACCCGCGAGCGTCGCAAGCCCCGACACCGAGGTATCGATGCCCTCGAAGACGCTGGCTTCACGCGCACCGCTCGAGACGAAACTTTCGAGCCGAATCAGCCCGGACTGCTGGGGTCCTCTGGTTTCGATGGTCCCCATGTCCTGCGTCTTGTGTTGGCTTCGTCCTTCGTTCGCAATCTCGGCGTACGTGCGTCCGAGGACGGCGTCGAAGATCCCCGTCTCCACGACGACGCTCAGCGGATTGGCTGGATCGGGGCGGAACCCGACGCCGCGATACAGCTTCTTAGCCTGCCAGGGGCGCAACCCTTCGGCGATCTGTTCAGGGAACGCATGCGGATCGGCCGCAGCCCGGAACGCGAGCGGCGTAAGAAAACCGGCGAGCTGGTGATGACCGTGACCGTCGGCCGGCGTGCCGCTGAAGCGCGAGTAGATGACGAGCGGTCGGAACATGCGGATCACACGCACCATGTCGGCGAGCACGTCCCGCTCGGTCCACCTGGCCGCCGCCTCCTCGCGACGCTTCGAGAACCCGTAATCGATCGCGCGCGTGAAGAACTGCTCGCCGCCGTCGAGCGTGCGCGCCTGCAGCAGTTCCTCCGTTCGAATGACGCCCAGCGCCTCGAACAACTCGGGCCCGATGATGTTCTGGCCGCCTTCGCCGCGGTTCAGAGCGAGATACGCGACCCGCGCGTGGTCGCCCCGCGCCGTGCGCGCGAGGAACGCCGAGTCCTCGTCATCGGGATGCGCGCCGGTGTGCAGTACGCTTGCGGTCGTCTGGAGCCGCTGCAGCACCTGGCTCAGGCCGGAGGCGCCAAGGTCGTAGATAGGGCGGACCTGCGCATCGAGCGATGACAGACCCAGAAAGACGAGCACGAAGGCTGAAGCGGCGAAGAACGCGCGACGCATGTCAGAGCTGAGGATAGCAGAGAGACTGCATCGGAGGGTGGACGCGGAAATCTTGGCGGCTTGCAATCAGCAAACAATTGGTCATAAAATTCTGGTCATGAGTGCGAAGAAGCGCGACGTGGCGACGGCGCGGAAAGGGAGCCTGTACGCGGGTGGTAAACGCCTGGCGGCCGGCGAGTTCAAGGCTCGGTGCCTCCAGCTGATGGACCGCGTCCGCGAGCGCGGGGAGGAGTACGTGATTACCAAACACGGGAAACCCGTAGCCAAGCTCGTACCCTTCCGCGAGCCAAAACAGAAGTCCTTCCTCGGGTGCATGAAGGGCACGGTCCTGAAGTACGAGCGCCCATTCGATCCGATCGAAGGCGAATGGGACATCTAGCGGCCATTCATGATTCTTGATTCACGATTCATGATGAACCCCGGGTAAGTCAAATCAAAGCCGAGAATCAAGAATCAAGAATCAAGAATCAAGAATGTAGCAACGGATGCTGCTCGACACCCACGTCTGGCTCTGGGGCGTCGAAGACGAAACGGGACGGCTCGGTCGTCGCACCCGCCGGATGCTCGCCCGTCCTGTTTCCGAACTGGATCTCCGCGTCTCGGTTGTCTCCGTGTTCGAGATAGCCGCATTGCACACGGCCGGCCGCCTCCGCCTTGCGCTGGCGCCGGAAGAATGGATACGTCACGCTCTCGAGCGGCCGGGCGTGCGAATGGCGGAGCTCACGCCCGGAATTGCCGCTGATGCGGGCCGAATCCCGGCGGCGACGCTTCCCGATCCGTTCGACCGCCTCCTGGTCGCGACAGCGCGTAGTCTCGGAGTCGGCCTCCTGACGCGCGATCGCCGGATCCTGGACTACGCCGACCAGACGGGTCAGCTTCGCACCGTTGACGCGGCCGCCTAATACCCCGATGAAGAAGCTCTTTCCCTTCTTACTCGCGATCATGTGCGCGATGCCTGCCCTCGAGGCGCAGGCGCCCGCAGCCTCGCCGCTCGCGCCCGAGATCGACCGTCGGGCCGCCGCCATCCAACAGGATCTGCTGACGTGCCGTCGCCACCTCCACCAGCATCCGGAGCTGTCGAATCGAGAGACGGAGACAGCCGGATTCATCGCCGAGAAGCTGCGAAGCTTCGGCCTCGAGCCCCAGACGCGCGTGGCGAGAACCGGCGTGACGCGCTGTTGAAGGGCGCGCAGTCCGGGCCTGTAGTTGCCCTGAGGAGCGATATGGACGCGCTGCCGGTGACCGAGGAGGTCGATCTGCCTTCGCGTGTCGAGCAACCGGCGAATACGAGGGCAAGCGCGTTGGCGTGATGCACGCGTGCGGGCACGATGCTCACGTGGCCATGCTGCTCGCGACGGCGAAGATTCTCAGCGAGCTGAAAGGGCTGCTCCGTGGCTCGGTGAAGTTCATCGTCCAGCCCGCCGAAGCGACCGCGCCACGCGACGAGCAGCCGGCGGGCGCCGAGCTGATGGTCAAGGAGGGCGTGCTCGAGAACCCGAAGGTCGATGCGACCTTCGGCCGACACCACGCGGCTGGTGGGCACGATACGCACCTTCGACGTGCCATGCAGGTTCTGTTCATGCCACGACGCCCCGTGACAGGGGGCAAGTAGTAACGGGCCGGAGCCTATTTCATCGCATCGGGAACCGCTGCTCGACCGATGTCCCGCACGACGACGTGGAGGAGCTCCGGCGGGAGCGGCGCGGTGACGAG
>DASYQV010000350.1:0-4999 GCA_036005125.1 Vicinamibacterales bacterium | reverse complement strand
TGGTTCGAGAAACTATGCAGGGCACGACAGACGCGGGTCATGGTTGTTAGGCTCCCTGGGATGTGTGATTCCAGAAAGGAGCTTAACGATGGCGACCATGACCCGTGACCGTGAGTCTATCGCAGCGGTGAGCGCTTTACTGATGGCGTTCGAACTCGGGGAGCGAACGTGGAAACTCGGACTCAGTACTGGCGTCAGGAAACGCCCGCGCGTCCGGCAAATCCCGGCGGGGGCGATTGGGGTGATTGCGAACGAGATCCTCCAGGCGAAGGCGCGATTGGGCGTCGCGTTGGACGCGCCGGTGATCAGTTGCTACGAGGCGGGCCGCGAGAGCTTCTGGTTACATCGGTATCTGCTGGCGCACGGGATCACGAACTACGTGGTGGATTCCTCGAGCATTGAAGTGAATCGGCGCGCGCGGCGCGCGAAGACGGACCGTCTGGATCTCGCCGGGTTACTCAGTTTGCTGGCGCGGTATGTTCAGGGGGACCAGCGCGTCTGGCGGGTCGTGCGCGTGCCGAGTGTCACGGACGAAGATGCCCGGCACTTGCCCCGGACGTGGGAGACGCTCACCGCGGATCGCACGCGGCTGATCAATCGCATGAAAGGGCTGTTGATGACGCAAGGCGTGCAGGTGCCGATTGACAAGGACTTTCTGGCCCACCTCCAGGTCGCGCGGTTGTGGGATAGGAGCCCAGTTCCACCAGGATTACAAGAGCGGCTAGCGCAAGATTGGGCGCAACTGCAACAGGTGGAGCGACAACTCCGGGAGCGGAAGGCGCGCGCGGCGGACCTGCTCGATCGCCGCACGCGGACCGGCCGCGCCATTGAGAAACTCCAACGGGTCCAGGCCGTCGGCATCACGGGAGCCTGGGTCTTGGCGACGGAAATTTTTGGGTGGCGGCAGATCGAGAATCGCCGACAGCTGGGCGGGTTGGTGGGGTTGGTCCCCGCGCCCTATCAGAGTGGAGAAACGGCGCACGACCAGGGTATCACCCGCGCGGGGAACCACCACGTGCGTCGCGTCATGGTGCAACTCGCGTGGGGATGGCTACGCTACCAACCGGCGAGTGCCCTGACGCAGTGGTATCAGCGGCGCTTTGGTCATGGAGGAAAACGGCTGCGCCGCATCGGGATTGTCGCGCTCGCGCGCAAACTGTTAAGTGCGCTCTGGCGTTATCTGAAGACCGGGATCGTGCCCGACGGGGCACAGCTCAAATCGGTGGCGGTGTGACGGCACAACGCCGCGGTCGCGGGTAAGCGACGGACAAGCTGGTGCGAGCGCCCGGTAGCTGGACGGGTTCACTGACGTGAAACCGAGTTCGAGAAGGGGCGCTCGCTTCAGGCTTCACCCATAAGGTTCTGGTGCTCGGTGCCACGCACCGGCACGGATAGGAGTCGCGTGGGAGCCATCGCTCCTACGATGAGAAGCCGCAGCCGACCGTCGTAGTTAGAGTAACCAGCGGCGTCGTGTGATTGGGAGTTCGGTGTCCAGGCTCGCCACCTGCGCGGACCCCGCTGTTGGGCGGGGGGGCTGCTCGGCGGCTCGATGGAGGTCTGTCTTCGGCTCGATGGAGGTCTGTCTTTGAGTAAGAAGAAACACTGGGGACTTGACAACGACCGGCCTCATAGGAGTCCAGCCTGAGGAGCCAATCTCCAGTTTTGCCCCCATTCGCGAACACGTTGAACGGCTTAACATAGGTTGGAGAAAGACTTCCGCGATCGAACGTGGAGTTCGATACGACTGTTTTCACCAGACGAGCCTGTTCGCGCGGATTTCTCGCAACATACGAGGAATGGACGGTTTGCGCGAGTTCTAGCGGGCCTCGGCCCGCTATAGTTCACTTGTGAGCCGTGAAACTTGACTCGATGCGTCAAGTTTCGGGCTCTCAAGGGTTCTAGAATCTGGAGCCCCGCCGTCTCGTACGCTTGGCTCGCGCCCTCATGACGCTCCATCTCCGTTCGCACTCTTCGAAGGTCGTCCTGTAGCTCCGCTGACTTTGCGGTCCATAGTTCATCTGAGATCGCATCGCTCAGCCACGGAAAGAAGTAGCAGGTCGAGCCGAGGCCGCTAGGAGTACCGGAGTGTGCAGTCACGCCACATGCAAGCTTACGCATCGGTGGCATGCATCGTCGATTACAGTGACGGACGCGCAGGACCGTTTCTCACTGTGCGTACGCGGATTGGCCGCCGACCCAAGGCCGGCCGCTACTCGTAGCGGAGCGCCTCGACCGGATTCACGCGCGCGGCGCGACGCGCGGGAATGTAGGTC
The DNA here is from genome assembly GCA_036005125.1 of Vicinamibacterales bacterium. Taxonomy (GTDB): domain Bacteria; phylum Acidobacteriota; class Vicinamibacteria; order Vicinamibacterales; family UBA2999; genus DASYQV01. Next base: position 2,726 of record DASYQV010000350.1, on the reverse strand, counting down.
GCCAGCAGCGTGACGACGAACACGACCGGAGCGACCAGCACCAACGAGACGAAATCGCGCCGATCGTCGCCGGTTGGAAACACCGCGCTCAACAGACGGCCGGCGCCGACACTGGCCGCGAGGCCGAGCACCAGTCCGCTGAGCGCCAGCGCGACTCCCTGACGCAGCACCATCCGCAGCACGTTCGGCGCCGTGGCACCGATGGCCATCCGGATGCCGATCTCGCGCGTGCGCCGGCTCGCTGCATAGGCCACGAGGCCATAGAGCCCGACGATCGACAGCCCCAGTCCCATCAGGCCCATGGCGCCGACGGTGGTGACCAGCACGTTGACGATGCTGGTCGCGCGCATCTGATACAGCTCGTCCATCGTCCGCACGTTGAAGATCGGCATGTTGACGTCAAGACCGCGCACCACCTCGCGCAGCGGCGCGGCGAGCGCGGCCGGGTCGCCGGACGACTGCGCGACCAGGAACATTCCCCGCGACGGGTTCTGCCGGTACGGCAGGTAGACGAAATCGGACGGCGGTTCGGCGACGAAGAGGTACTTGCTCATCTTCGCGATGCCGACGATCTCGACCCACGCGTTCTTCGCGCTCTCCAGCCGGAACCGCTTGCCGAGCGGATCCTGGTTCGGCCAGTAGTGGTCCGCGAAATGCTGGTTCACGATGGCGACGCGCGGCGCGTTCTCGTCGTCACGGCGGGTGAAATTCCGCCCGGCGGCGAGCGGGATGCCCATGGCGTCGAAGTAGAACTCGTCCACTCTCGACGCCAGCGTGGCCGCGTTCTCCTTGCCGAGTGGAAACTGAAAGCCCTCGGGCGCGATCGTCACCGTGCGGATCGAATCGTTCAACATCGGGATCGACGTCGTCATCGTCACGGCCGTTACGCCCGACACCGCCCGTGCCCGTTCCGCGACCTGCTGATAGAACTGCTGCGCCTGCGCGTCGCTGTAGCGGATCAAGCTGGTGTCGAAGCCCATCATCATAAGATGGTCGATCCGGTAGCCAGGACCGTTCGCCAGCTGCTGGCCGAAGCCGCGGTACATGAACATGGCAACGACGAGCAGCACCACGGACGCGGCGACCTGGGCCGTCGCCAGAATGGCGCGTCCCCAGCGGCGGCGCCGCCCGCGGCCGACCGCGTCGCCGCCCTTGATGATGCCCGTCAAGTCCGTGCGCGACGCGTGAATCGCCGGTACGAGACCGAAGACGAGCGCGCTCGCCACCGCCACGGCCAGGCTGAAGAGGAGCGCGCGCCGATCCATGTCAAACGCGATCATGATCGGCAGATCGCTCGGAATTCTGATCTGACTGAACAGCATTATCCCGGCGTAGCCGACGGCGAGGCCGAGCGTGCCGCCGCCGATGGCAAGGATGAGATTCTCGGTCACGAGCTGGCGAATCAGCCGGCCGCGGCCAGCGCCGATGGCGAGCCGCAGCGCCATCTCCCGCGCCCGGACCGGTGCCCCGCTCGTCAACAGTCCGGTGACGTTGCCGCAGGCGACCAGCAGCACCGCCGCCGCGAGCGTCGTGAGCATCGCCACCAGCATCGCCTCGGGCGGGCTCTCGGCAATGCGCGCCTGGAGCTCGGTCTTCACGAAGAACTGCCGGTTCTTGTTCGTCTCGGGATAGGCGCGCTCGAGATCGCCGGCAATCGTCGTCAGCTCGCTCTGCGCCTGCGCCTGCGAAACGCCAGGCTTCAGCCGTCCTTTCAGCGTCAGATTCCTCACGTCGCGCGCCTCGAGCGATGCAGCCTTCGAATCGGCGATGACGCGCGGCGACATCATCAGCGGGATGAAGAAATCGTAGCGGACGTAGCGGTCCATGCCGGTAAAGCTCGCCGGCGCCACGCCGATGATGGTGAATGGCACGCCGTTGATGCGGACGGTGCGGCCCAGCACACCGCCGTCGGCCCCGAACTCCTGCTCCCACATCGTCCGTCCGAGGATGACCACGGCGTCACGGCCCGGCACCTCATCCTCTTCAGCTCTGAACGCGCGGCCGATGGTCGGCTCCACGCCCATCAGCGGCAGCAGGTTGCCGCTGATCAGCAGCCCGATCTTGAGCTTCGGCGTCGCCGTCGGATCGGTCGTGAAGCCGGCAGTGAGAGAGGCGAAGGCGGCCAGACCGTCGAAGCTGCGGTTCCTGTCGCGGATATCGACGTAGTCGCGGTAGGACGACACCAGCGAGCTGGCGTTGAGCGCTTCGAGCGAGGACCTCGATCCGACGCTCAGCACCTCGCCCGGTCGCGCGACTGGAAGCGGCCGGAGAAGCAGCGCATCGGCGAAGCTGAAGATGGCGCAGTTGGCGCCGATGCCGATGGCCAGCGACAGCACGGCAACTGTTGTGAATCCGGGACTGGCCGCCAGCATCCGGAACCCGTAGCGGATGTCCTGCCAGAGCGTCATCTGCCACCTCCTTTCAGGATCGGGCCCTCAGAGAAAGACAATAGGAAGCATTAGGGCCGTCTCGCGGTTAGCATTACGCCCGTTCTCGATCCCGTTCAGCCCCTTCCCTCTTCGACAGTACGTAGGTTCAGCACCGCGCCGAGTCTCGCGAGTCTCGTCGCGGCGACGATTACTTCGCGCGCGTCGCGCGTTCCTGATGCGTCCCCTGGAGCACCACGAGCTCCGCGACGTTGCCCGCGCCGTCACGGACGAACTCGACGACGACGTTGATGTCGCGGTTGAAGAAGCGAGTCTCGGACTCGGCCAGGAGCGGCAGCG
>DASYQV010000349.1:0-3418 GCA_036005125.1 Vicinamibacterales bacterium | reverse complement strand
GTCTGACGAGTGCTAGGCTGACCGACTGTCATGAAGCATCGAATCTGCTCTGTTGTGGTCGTGTTCGTGCTCGCCTCGGTCGGCGCGAACGCGCACGATTTCTGGCTGGCTGCGAATCCCGCGCGTCCTGCGCCTGGCGCGCGCGTCACCGTCACCGCAAACGTGGGCGACCACTTCCCGAAGGGCACCAACTACCCGCCGCCAGGCGCCGTGGACCGGTGGCAGTTGATAGGAGCAGACGGTGAGATCAACGTCATGCGTGAGTTCCGGAAAGAGGGCGAGTCGCTTGCGACCGACGTAACACTTCCCTCGGCCGGCGCGTATCTCGGCGTGATGACGATCGTCGCACGGACGATCGACATGAAAGGTCCGGAGTTCACTGACTATTTGAAGGAGGAAGGACTCGACCAGATCATCGCGTCCCGACAGGCTTCGGGTCAGGCGGACAAAAACGCGAAGGAGCGCTACGCGCGCTACGCGAAGCTCGCTCTGAGAAGCGGCGATGGAAGCGCTGCGCACCTGACGCGCGCGATCGGCCTGAAGGCCGAGTTCGTGCCGAGTACCGACCCGTCGTCGGTGAAAGTTGGTGAGACGCTGACAGTCCAGTTGCTCGCAGAAGGCAAGCCCGTATCGGACGCGGCCGTGACGGCGTTGAGCAGCGCCGCAGGTCCCCCCGTGAAGGGCCGCACGGATGGCAACGGCCGCGTGACGATGACGATCGACCGCGAGGGCGCATGGCTCATCAAGACCGTTCACATGACGACGAGTCCGTCGCCCGACGCCGACTTCGAGAGCTATTGGGTGACGCTGGCATTCCATGCTGCCGGCTCGCCGACGAAGAGCGAGGCGCGGCGCAATTGATTTTCCAGCCAAGGCTGCTCCTGTGCTAGCATGCCTCCGCCTTGGGTGCCCACGAGGGGCGTAACAGGGAAGTCCGGTGCAAATCCGGCGCGGTCCCGCCACTGTGAGTGAGGGCGCGTCGCTTCGACAGACCACTCGGCCAACGAGCCGGGGAAGGTGAAGCGACCAGCGAATCAAAAAACCCGATTCGCTCCTTCCGAGCCAGGAGACCTACCCAGGGGTTCTGCGGTCGGCTTTCTGCGGTGACAGAAAGCGTGCACTGGAACCCTTCGGCCCCCAGCCGGTCTTCCACGCACACACTGTTGCCAACGATGGCCGAGCGCCTGCCCGCGGAGGCAACGCTCATGGCTCGTCGCGTTTCGTGTCACCACGGTATGCCGCCGATCTCGGTGGCTCTCCTCACGTCATTCATCCTTGCGGCCGCCGCTCGGGCGCGCGCGCAGGAATTCTCAACCATCACCGGGGTTGTCATCGATCAAGCGGAGTCTGTGATTTCGGGCGCCCGCGTCACGGCCACCAACGCGGGGAACGCGTCCGTCCAGACAGCACTCACTGACGCCGCCGGCGCCTTCTGGCTGCGCGGCCTCGCGCCGGGCACCTACACGGTGCTCGTAGAGATGAACCTGTTCTCATCCCACACCGAGACCGTGACCATCCCCGCGGCCGCACCGCTGCGCATCGTGCTCGAGGCAGGCGGGTTCGCGGAGAGCGTGGTCGTGACCGCGCGCCGCGCGGAGACGCGCCTCGCGGAGACACCGCAGAAGGTCGAAGTCATCGATGCCGTGGACATCGAGCGTTCGGTCGCCGCGGATCTGACGGACGTGCTGAAGAAGAACTCCGGCGTGGACGTCGTTCAATACAGCGGCGCGCTGTCGGGCATCGGCATCCGCGGGTTCCGCCCGCAGATCTCCGGCATCAACAAGCGATCGCTGCTCCTCATCGATGGGCGGCCGTCTGGCGTCACGAATCTTGCGACGCTGTTGCTGAACAACGTCGACCGGATTGAGATTCTCAAGGGTGCGGCCTCTTCGGTGTACGGGTCATCGGCCATGGGAGGGGTAGTGAACGTCATCACCCGCCAATCCCGCGGCAAGATCAGCGGCAATGCGCGCGTCGGTGCGGGCACCTTCGGCGCTTCCGAACTCGCCTCCCGCGTCGGCGGGAGCGCCTCGGACCGGGTGGATTTCGACCTGACCGGAAGCCTCTTCGATCAGCGCAACGATTACCGGATGGGTAACGGCGTGGTCCGCCCGGCCACCAGCTACAAGACCTACGACGGCACGGTCCGTGTTGGCGCCGACTTCGCGCGCACCTGGCGAATCGACGGCCGGGCGAACGGCTATCTCGGGCGCGACATCATGACGCCGGGCGACATCGCCTCCGGTATCAACTCCCAGGGGAGCAAGGACCTCGAACGATCCACCGGCGATGGACGGTTGACCGGCCGCATCGGCACACATGACCTCGTGTTCACCGGCTACGGCGCCCAGGAAGCCAGTCACACGACGAACGTGACGACGACGAATCCGCTCGACGTTCCTTATCTGCCGTATCTCTCTTTCGAGAGCGAGCTGACGTGGAGCGGCCTCCAAGCACGCGACTCATGGCAGGTATCGCGGATCAGCAGCCTGGTGCTCGGGATCGACTACGAGCGTGTCACGAGCCTGAGCCGTTCTTACGCGCGTACCGGTGAGCAGACGGTGCCGTTCTCCGCCAACAGCAACAAGCGGTCGACCGGCTTCTACGCCGGGCACACGCTCAAGCTGTGGGGCGCACGCACGGTCGTGGCGCTCGGCGGCCGCGTGGACCGCATCACGAACGAGACCGTCGAGACGCCGCTCAAGACCAATTTCGCTCCGTCCGCGAGCACGTTCACCGTGTTGAACCCGAGCCTCGGGATGAAACACGAGCTGGTCAAGGGCCTGCGCGGCCATTTCACGATCGGGCGGGCATTCATTCCCGCGGAAGCGATCATGCTGACCGGCTTCACCACGACGGTCATCGGCGGACGTACCCATATCTCCCAGGGCAATCCGGACCTGAGGCCGGAGCGGAGTACGTCATTCGACATCGGTGCGGAATGGACGTCCGCCGCAACGCGGTTCGACATCACCGCATTCCGCACCATCGTCAGGGATCGGTTCATCTCCAATGTGGTCGTCAGCAACCCGGCGGCGCCCGATCCAATCGTCGTCTCGGTCGCCAACGGGCTCGACGCGCACATCAGCGGCCTCGACCTGGAGGGGGAGCAGCGGATCGGAGGCCATCTCGGGGTCTTCGGCAACATCACCCACTACTTCCACAGGAAGGAGCGGCTCGCGAGCGGTGTGGAGCAGGACATCCTCAATGTCGCGTTGAATACGGTGCGAGCCGGCGTGGACCTGGACGTTGGCCGGCTCGGTGCCCGTGTGTCCGGTCGCTACGTGCAGGGCCGCAAAGACAATAACTTCAACGCGCCGGGATTCCCGATCATCAGTTACGACAACTTCACGGTCGCCGACGCCAGCGCGACGTATCGGCTCGTGCGCCAGCACGCGGTGATGCTCGCCATCAACAA
>DASYQV010000348.1:0-22839 GCA_036005125.1 Vicinamibacterales bacterium | reverse complement strand
CCCAGCCGCGCCGCGGCGCCGTTGGGACCCGCGACGACCCAGTTGCTGCTCTCGAGCGCCCGGATGATGTGCCGGCGATCGACGTGTTCGAGTGTCGCCAGCTCGCTCTCGCCGCTCCCGGTCGCCGTCGGCCGGCCGTGTCCGTCCAACGCCATCACGGGGACATCGAGCGTGGTGCCGGTGGACAGAATGACGGCGCGCTCGATCAGGTTCTGCAGTTCCCGGATATTGCCCGGCCAGTCGTAGCTGACGAGCGCCTCCATGGTCTCGGCTGGAACCGCTTCGATCGGCTTCTTCATCCGACGCGCGAATTGCTGCGCGAAGTGCCGGACGAGCGTCGGGATATCCTCGCGCCGTTCGCGAAGCGGCGGCACGTGGATGGGAAACACGTTGAGGCGGTAGAACAGGTCTCGCCGGAACTTCTCGTCGTTCGTCATCGCCGCGAGGTCCCGGTTGGTCGCCGCGATCAGCCGCGCGTCCGTCTTGAGCGTACGCACGCTGCCGAGCCGTTCGAACTCGCGCTCCTGCAGGACGCGAAGCAGCTTCGGCTGAAGCTCGAGCGGAATCTCGCCGACCTCGTCCAGGAACACCGTGCCGTGATTGGCCAGCTCGAACCGTCCGATGCGCTGGCTGATGGCGCCGGTGTACGCGCCCTTTTCATGCCCGAACAGCTCGCTCTCCAGGAGTCCCGTCGGAATCGCCGCGCAATTGAGCTTGACGAACGCCCGCTGGCGCCGCGCGCTCAGCTGGTGAATCGCCCGCGCGATCAGTTCCTTGCCCGAGCCGGTCTCGCCCGAAATCAGCACCGTCGAATCGGTCGGCGCGACCGTTTCGACTTCCCGCAGCAGGCGCCGCAACGCCTGGCTGCGGCCGACGATGTCCTCGAAGAGCTGCTCGGTCCTGATCTCGTCCTGCAGATACAGCTTCTCCTGCGCCAGCTGCGTGTTGACCTCCTCGATGCGCTCGTACGCGAAGGCATTTCTGACCGCGATGGCAATCTGTCCCGCGACGCGCATGAGCAGTCCGAACTGATCGGGCGAGAACGCATCGGGCGCGAACGCCGCGAGGTCGAGTGTTCCGAGCGTGCCCTGCGGCGTGACCAGCGGAACCGAACAACTGGAGCGCACGCCGAGATCGAGTATCAGACGGCTCTCGGGGAACTCCAGAAGCTCGTCGCGCGAGAAGATGCGCGGCTTGCCGGTGGTGAACACGCGGCCCGGCGCCGACTCGAGCGAGAGTTCCAACACCGGCGGCTGCACGGGAAGGAGTCCCGGCGGGCCGTCGCACGCGTGCTTTCGCAGCACGCGCGTGTCCGCGTCGAACAAGGTGAGCGCGGCGAGATCCGCGCTGCAGCACCGGCGCAGTGCGGGAGCGACCGCCGCAAACAACGCGCGCGTGTCCAGCTGGGTGACGACGGCGTTCGTGACGTCGAGGAGCAGATCGAGCTGGTCGCGTTCGTGTTGAAGGGCGGCCTGCTGCTCGCGGACTCTCTCGAGGTTCATCGCGTTCTCGATGGCCACGGCGACGACGTTCGCCACCCGGCCCATGAACTCGACGTCCTCAGGTGTGTAGGCATGCGGCCGCAGCGATCCGAAGTCGAGCGTGCCGAGCGTGCGCCGCGGCGTGGTCAACGGGACGATGCAGACGCTTTCCACCGCATGCGCGATGGCAAGGTCGCTTGGAAACAGATCGCCCGCCTCGACGCGGGAAAGGTACACGGGCTGCCCGGTGCGAACGGCCTGGCCCTGATACGACCCGTTCAAGGCGTGCGACATGCCCAGCACGTGCCCGGCCGCGAGCTCGCCGGGCTCGACATGCCGCACGACCAGCGCGTCATTGTCGTCCTCACGCAGGCAGACGGCGAGGAAGGTGAACTGAATGAGCGGCTCGAGATGTCCGCGCAGGTTGCGAAGAATGTCGGTGAGCTCGGAATGAGACGCCAGCGCGCTTCCGACGTCCACCAATCCGCGATACCGGCCATCGACGTCGTCGAGCGACCCGTGGATGAGATTCATGGGACTCCTGGTCACAGATTGTTTGACGTGCGCATCCTCGAAAAGGTGCCAACGCGCTGGCAGCGTGCCAGCCGACGAGCATGCCAGGCCTTGGCACCGTGGCGGCGTCCGCGGTCGTGGTCCGACCGTAAGTTGCCGTCTCACCGTACCTTGGCAGATTTCTCGCAACCGGCCCCGCGACGGCACGCTGCTCGCTCTCCTTCCGGCCGACACGAGCAGGGCCACATGTTCCGAATCACCGAAGCGCGCTCGCCTGACCGGCTGGTATTGAAGCTCGAGGGGCGGTTCTCCGCCGATGGGATCGCCGCGCTGGACGCGTGCTGGCGCGCTGCGATGGAAAGCTATGACCCCGAATCGATCTGGGTCGATCTCAGCGACGCGTGTCTGGTCGAGCTCGCCGTGCAGCAGCAGCTCGCCCGGATGCATCGCGCGGGCGTTCGCTTTCTCACGCGCGGCGTCCTCGTACGGGAGGTAGTGCGGGAAATCGTGCAGTCCTGCTGATTTATCTACAAGGAAGATCGTGCTCACACGTTTCGTGATCGTCTCATTCGTCACACTTGTCACCGCGTCCTGCACGCTGGGACCGGACTACAGGCGTCCCGTCATCCCGACACCCGACACGTTTCGCGGCGCGGATTCCGCCTCGGAGGCAGGTGCGGCGTCGCTTGCCGATCTGCGGTGGTCGGAATTGTTCCGCGACGACGTGCTGACGGGACTGGTTACCAGCGCGCTCAGGCAGAACTTCGACGTGCGGATCGCGGCGGAGCGGGTGTTGCAGGCGCGCGCCGTGTATCGGATCAATCGCTCGGAGCAGTTTCCTTCGGTCGGTGCATCGGCGACGGTCGTCAGCACGCGGATCTCGCGGTCCGGCGCCAATCCAGGAATCCCTCCTGACGTGGACCCCAACGTGTCGTACACGGAGGTCGGGTTCAGCCTGGGATGGGAGCTCGACGTCTGGGGCCGTCTGCGCCGGCTGACCGAGTCGGCGCGCGCGCAGTACTTCGCCACCGAAGAGACGCGACGCGGCGTCATCGTCACGCTCGTGGCAGACGTGACGGACACGTACCTCGCGCTGCGCGCGCTCGACCTGGAACTGCAGATCGCCGATCGCACGCGCGAGGTAGCCACCGCGGGCCTGCGGCTCACCGAGGCGCGCCGCGATCGGGGTGTCGCATCGGCGCTCGACGTGCGGCAGGCGGAGCAGCTGCTGCACACCGCGACCGGACGGATCGCAAGCCTCGAACGCGACGTGGCGCAGACGGAGAACGCGTTGAGCCTGCTCGTCGGACAGCTTCCGGGCGAGGTGCCTCGGGGACGGGAGCTCGAGGCCTTCGAAACGCCGCCGTCGGTTCCGGCCGGCCTTCCGTCGGCGCTGCTCGAGCGCCGGCCCGACATCCGTCGCGCGGAGCAGGAGCTCATCGCGGCCAACGCGCAGATTGGCGCCGCGAAGGCCGAGTACTTTCCGCGCATCAGCCTGACGGGATTCCTCGGCGGCCAGAGCCGGGCGCTAACGGATCTGCTCAGCGCGCCGGCACGGACGTGGACGTTCACGGCAGGCGCCGCCGCGCCGATCTTCAACGCAGGGCGCACCGGCGCGAACGTCCAGCTTGCCGAAGCCATTCAGCGTGAGCTGGTCGTCAACTACCAGCGCGCGATCTATACGGCCTTTCGCGAGGTGTCGGATTCGCTCGCGGAGTATCGGAAGACGGGCGAACAACGCATCGAACAGGCGAGGCTCGTCGACGCGCTGCGCGCCTCGACGCGGCTGTCGACCGAGCGGTACCAGGCGGGAATCGACAGCTACCTGCAGGTCCTCGACGCCCAGCGCAACCTGTTCGAGGGCGAGCTCAATCTCGCGCGTCTTCGCGGGCAGGAGCTCGCAGCCGTCGTCCATCTCTATCGGGCGCTCGGCGGCGGCTGGAGCTGAATCATTCTCGATTCTTGATTCTTGATTTACGCGACCGTGCCCGAATCGAAAATCCAATCATGAATCATGAATCACGAATATCACGAATCATGAATTGAAACGGGGGTTCAATGGCGAAACGGATGATTGTGATGTTGGCCATGGTCGGCGCGATCGTCGCCGGTCTTGGCTTCGTGAAGTTCCGGCAATTCCAGGCCGCCATGGGGCAGGCGGCTGCATTCCAACCGCCACCGGAGGCGGTGACGACGATCGTCGCGCAGAAGGAAACGTGGCCCGCATCGCTCAGCGCCATCGGGACGATTGCCCCTGTACAGGGCGTTACCGTCAGCGCGGATCTGCCGGGCACCGTCGATCGGGTTGCCTTCGACTCTGGCGCGGCGGTCGTTGAAGGCGACGTGCTCGTCGAGCTCGACACGCGGCAGGAGCAGGCACAGCTTGCCGCCGCCGAGGCGGAGCGCGACCTCGCACGACTCAACTTCGCCCGGATGGAGGGGCTCGTGGCCGACGGCGCGATTGCGCGGGCGGAGTACGACCGCGCGTCGGCGGAGCAGAAGCAGACCGAAGCGCGCGTCGGCGAGATCCGCGCGACGATCGCGCGCAAGACCATCCGGGCGCCGTTCGCGGGCATCCTCGGCATCCGGCAGGTCAACCTCGGACAATATCTGTCTCCCGGGAACCCCGTGGCGGCGCTGCAGTCGCTGCACCCGATCTACGTGAACTTCAGCGTGCCGCAGCAGGAGACGCCGAACATGCGCCTCGGCCGCACGGTCCGCGTGACGTTGGGCGATGCCGCGGGTGGAGAGTTCGTCGGGCGCATCACAGCGGTCGATTCCATCGTCAACGAAGCGACGCGCAACGTGCAGGTGCAGGCGACGCTGCCGAACCGCGAGGGCAGCCTGCGGCCGGGGATGTTCGTGCAGGCGGAAGTCGTCCTTGCCGCGAACCGCTCGATGACGACCGTTCCCGTGTCCTCGATCAGTTACGCGCCCTATGGCGATTCGGTCTTCGTGGTCAGCGATCTGAAGGATGCCGACGGCCGCACCTATCGAGGCGTGCGTCAGCAGTTCGTCAAGCTTGGCGGCTCGCGCGGCGACCAGGTGGCGGTCGTGTCGGGCGTGAAGCCCGGTGACGAGGTGGTCACCTCGGGCGTGTTCAAGCTCCGCAACGGCGCCGCGGTGTTCGTGAACAACAAGGTCCGGCCCGGCAACAACCCGGCGCCGAAGCCCGAGGACAGCTAATGCGGTTCACTGATCTCTTCGTCAAACGGCCGGTCCTGGCGATCGTCGTCAACCTGGTCATCCTGATCGCCGGCCTGCAATCGATCCGTTCGCTCAGCGTCAGGCAGTATCCGCGGAGCGACATTGCGGTGGTCCGCGTCTCGACGGTCTATGTCGGGGCCAACGCGGACCTCGTGCGCGGGTTCATCACGACGCCGCTCGAGCGCGTCATCGCGAGCGCCGACGGCATCGACTACATGGAATCGTCCAGCGCCCAGTCGTTGAGCACGATCACGGTGCACCTGAAGCTCAATTACGACACCAACGCCGCGCTCACGCAGATCCAGGCAAAAGTGGCGCAGGTGCGCAACAACCTGCCACCACAGGCCGAGGCGCCGGTCATCGAGCTCGAAACCGCGGACAACCAGTTCGCGGCGATGTACATCGGCTTTGCCTCGACCGAGCTCGATCAGAATCAGATCACCGATTACCTGACCCGCGTCGTCCAGCCGAAGCTGAGCGCCATCAGCGGCGTACAGCGCGCCGACATCCTTGGCGGTCGTACGTTTGCGATGCGGATCTGGATAAAGCCCGAGCGCATGGCGGCGCACGGCATCTCGGCGTCGGCGTTGCGGGACGCGCTCGCGCGCAACAACTACCTGTCAGCGCTTGGCCGCACCAAGGGATCGATGGTTTCAGTGAACCTGGTCGCCAATACCGACCTCCGCACGCCCGAGGAGTTCCGCCAGCTTGTCGTGAAGGAGCAGGACGGTGTCGTGGTCCGGCTCGGCGAGGTGGCCGATGTCGTGCTCGGCGCCGAGGACTACGAGCAGGAGGTCCGCTTCAACGGGCAGACGGCGACGTTCATGGGTGTCTGGGTGCTTCCGACCGCCAACTCGCTGGACGTGATCGCCAGGGTGCGCCAGGCGATTCCCGAGATCGAGGCGCAGTTGCCGGCCGGCATCAAGGTCGGCGTCCCGTACGACTCGACCGCGTACATCCAGGACGCGATCTATGAGGTGCTCCGCACCCTGACGGAAACGCTCCTCATCGTCGTCGTCGTGATCTTCCTGTTCCTCGGGTCCCTGCGGTCGGTGATCATTCCGATCGTTGCCATTCCGATCTCGCTCATTGGCGCTGTCTTCCTGATGCTCGTCGCCGGCTTCACGATCAACCTGCTCACGCTGCTGGCAATCGTGCTCTCGGTCGGGCTCGTCGTCGACGATGCGATTGTGGTGGTGGAGAACGTGGAGCGGCATCTGCATGGAGGGAAGTCGCCAGGGCGCGCCGCCATCGATGGCGCACGGGAGCTGGTCGGCCCGATCGTTGCCATGACGATCACGCTGGCCGCGGTCTATGCCCCGGTCGGGATCCAGGGCGGCTTGACGGGCGCGCTCTTCCGGGAGTTCGCGTTCACGCTGGCGGGCGCGGTGATCGTCTCCGGCGTCGTCGCGCTGACGCTCTCGCCGATGATGGGCGCGCGACTGCTGCGCACGGGCGATACCGGGCGCGGCTTCGCGGGTTGGATCAACCGGCGCTTCGACGGCGTGAGGCGTGTCTACGGTCGGACGCTGTCACGCACGCTCCGCTATCGGCCGGTGGTGCTCGTGCTCTGGGCGATCGTGGCATTGCTGACGGTGCCGTTTTACCTGCTCTCGCAGCGGGAGCTCGCGCCCGCCGAGGATCAGGGCGTCGTCTTCTCGATCGTTCAAGCGGCCCCCAATTCGACGGTGGACCAGACGAAGCTCTTCACCGCCCAGGTTCACGACGCCTACCGCTCGTTCCCCGAGACCGACAGCATCTTCCAGATCACGTTCCCGTCGGGCGGCTTCGGGGGATTGGTGACAAAGCCGTGGAGCCAGCGAACGAAGACCACACAGCAACTGCTGGTCGAGCTGATGGGCCCGCTCTCGAAGATCCCGGGAATCCGCGCCATCCCGATCACCCCGCCGCCGCTTCCCGGAGGCGGAGACTTCCCCGTGGACCTCGTCATCGCGTCGGCGGCGGAGCCGCAGCAGCTTGGAGACATCGCGAAGCAACTGGTGCAGAAGGCGTTCACGAGCGGCCTTTTCATCTTTGCCGACGCCGATCTGAAGTTCGATCAGCCGCAGGCCGAGGTCGTGTTCGATCGCGACAAGCTGCGATCGCAGGGTGTGGCGCTGAGCCAGGCGGGTCTGGATCTCTCGACGCTGCTCGGCGGCGATTACGTGAATCGGTTCAGCATCCAGGGACGAAGCTACAAGGTCATCCCGCAGGTGAAGCGCGCGGATCGCCTGACACCTGACCAGCTTTCGGGAATCTACATCACGGGCTCTCACGGTGCCCTCGTGCCGGTCTCGACCTTCGCGGGGCTGCGCACGACCGCGCAGCCGCGCGAGCTGAAGAAGTTCCAGCAGCTCAACGCGGTCAGGGTGCAGGGCGTGATTCCGCCGCAAGTGCCGCTGGATCGCGCGCTCCGGTTCCTCGAGGACGAGGCTCGTCCCATACTGCCCCGGGGGTTCACGATCGACTACGCGGGGCAATCGCGTCAGCTGCGCACCGAAGGGAGCCGTTTCCTGGGGACGTTCCTTCTCTCGGCGATCCTGATCTATCTGGTCCTGTCGGCCCAGTTCGAGAGCTTTCGCGATCCGTTCATCATCCTGGCAGGCTCGGTGCCGCTGGCCATCGCGGGCGCTCTGGTGTTCTCGTTTCTCGGCCTGACGACGCTGAACATCTACAGCCAGGTCGGGCTGATCACGCTGGTGGGCCTCGTCTCGAAGAACGGCATCCTGATCGTGGAGTTCGCCAACCATCTGCAGGAGGCGGGCAGGGACAAGCTGGCGGCGGTCGTCGAGGCTGCCGAAACGCGACTGCGGCCGATCCTGATGACCACTGCGGCCACGGTCGTCGGCCACTTTCCACTCGTGCTGGCGACCGGGCCGGGCGCGGGCGCGCGAAACAGCATCGGCATCATGCTCGTCAGCGGCATGATTGTCGGCACGCTGTTCACACTGTTCGTGGTCCCGTCGATCTACGTGCTGATCGCCCGGAAGCACGTGGCCGCGAGCGAGGACGAACCCGCGCTGGCAGCAATCGTGCCGGCACCGTCCGCGGTAGGTGCCCTGGCAAGTTGATAACTCATTCTCGATTCTTGATTCTTGATTCTTGATTGGTCGATCCGAGCCAAATCAAGAATCCAATCATGAATCATGAATCAAGAATCATGAATCGAGAGAGCGTGCCGCGATCGTCACCGGACTTCGAGCGCCGCCGACGTTTTCTGTTCGGTAGGGAGCGGCTCGAGCCTCAAGAGGGCGCCGTGGGTTTCGTCGGTCAGCAGGTACAAGAGCCCGTCGGGTCCCTGCTTCACGTCGCGAATCCGCTGCTTCAGATCGGTCAGCATCGATTCGCGAGCGACAGGCAGTCCCTTCGGGTTCAACACGATCCGCTGAAGCATGGTGCCGCGCATCCCGCCCACGAGGATATTCCCTTTCCACGCGGGGAAGCGGTCGCCCGTATAGAACGCCAGACCCGACGGAGCAATCGACGGGACCCAGAAGACGAATGGCGGTTCCATGCCGGGCGCGGAGTGCTCGGGCGTTGTTGGACCCGACGCGTCGCCGGTCGCATCACCGTTGTAGGCGCGCCCGTAGGACACGATCGGCCAGCCGTAGTTCCTGCCGGCTTTGATGATGTTGATTTCGTCGCCGCCCATGGGACCGTTCTCGTTTTCCCAGAGCTCGCCCGTCTGCGGATGGATCGCGAGGCCGAGGATGTTTCGAATGCCAAGCGCGTAGATCTCCGGCCGGTAGCCGGGCGTGTTGACGAACGGGTTGTCGGGCGGGACGCTCCCGTCGTCGTTGAGGCGCATGACCTTGCCCGCATGATTGCTGCCCACCTGCGAATCGTCCGGCTGCGCGGTACCGGGTCGTCCGCGGATCGGCACACCGACGGTCATGAAGATCTTTCCGTCGCGGTCGAACACGATGCGCGACGCAGAGGGCGTGGCGCACCACGCGTCGGCCACGAAGAGGTCGCGTACGTCGGTGAGCGTGGCGCCCCCGTCCCAGCGGGCGCGGGCGAGCACCGCGGTGGCGACGTCTTTCTCACCAGGCTTCGGTTTGTAGTACGTGAAGTAGATCAGGCGGTTCTCGGCAAACCGCGGATGCAGCGCGAGATCGTTGAGACCCTTCAGCCGGAGATCGAGCACCTCGGGGACGCCGGCAATCGGCTTGGGGTCGAGCACACCGTTGCGCACGATTCGAAGACGGCCTGCCCGTTCGGTGACGAGCATGTTGCCGTCGGGCAGGAACGCCAGCGCAAACGGGCGTTCGAACCCCTTGAGCGGCACGACACGGAATCTCTGCCCGCCGCTGGTGAAAACCTGAGGCCCGTCGGGCAACGTATCAGGGCTGTTCGGCGTGGGCTGCTGCTGGGCGCTCGTCGCGGCGACCAGCACCACGCACGTGAGGACGAGAAAGGCCGCTCGGTGACGTTTCGGAAGGAATGCGAGCATGACGCGATCTCCTGCGGTGCGGCATTATAGTGCGGCGCCCCCGTCATGAGGTCGCGATTGCTGGTATGAAAAGGGGAGAAATCATGGCTGATGCTGGAAAAGCGTATCTTCCCGCGGCTGGGCACGACTGGGCTCTCCCGCTGTACGACCCCTTGGTCAAGCTGCTCGGTGGCGAGGCGACGCGGCTGGCATTGATAGAACAGGCGGCGATACGGCCGCGTGATCGCGTTCTCGAAATCGGCTGCGGAACGGGCAGCGTCCTGGTGCTCATCAAGCGCGAACATCCCGAGGCCGAAGTCGTGGGCCTCGATCCCGATCCGAAGGCCCTCATCCGCGCGAAGCGAAAAGCGGAGCGGGCATCCGTTTCCGTGGGTCTCGACCGGGGATTCGCCGGCGACATGCCCTATGCCGACGGCTCCTTCGATCGGGTGCTGTCATCGCTCATGTTCCATCACCTCGACACGGTCGAGAAGGAAAAGGCGCTGCACGAGGTTCGCCGGGTGCTGAAGCCAGGCGGTCTGTTCCACATGGTCGATTTCGCGGGTCGCGACGCGAAATCCCGTGGCTTCCTCGTCCGCATGTTCCACGCGGATCATCGGCTGGCCGACAACGACGAAGATCGCGTTCTGGCTCTCATCGGTCGCGCCGGGTTTGCCGACGTCAGGAAGGTCGGGGAGGGGACGATGTTCTTTGGACACATGCGCCTCAATTACTACCAGGCGGCGGTGCCGGACGCGAAGGCCGCATGAATCCAATCCAGATGAAGATGCACCGAAGCAACTGGCGCGAGCTCGCGTGAGTTGACGTAGGCCGCATCTTCAGATGGGCGTGCAGATGATTCTTGATTCTTGATTCGTGATACATAATTTCCGATTCGAATCGAGAATCAAGAATCATGAATCATGAATAGAGATGCCAGCGCGTGCTACACTGGCGCGCATCTGACCGGAGGTTCTGCCATGCAACATGTCGTTGGCATGTCAGTAGTCGTTCTCGTCGCGATCGGGCCTCTCCTTGCGACGCCAGTGGGTGCCCAGGTGATCAAGGAAAACGTACCTGGCATCACCAATTACGCACGCGTGGAATCCACGGTGGGCTGTGCGGGCGCGATCACGACGCAGGTGGTGCCTGAAATCAAGAAGATGGGTTACAAGTCGATCATCAACCTGCGGCTGGCCAGCGAGCCGGGGGCCAACATCGAAGGCGAAGCCGCGGCGGCCAAGAGCGGGGGCATCACGTTCGTCCATATCCCGTTCAGCGCGGCAAGCCCTGATCCGGCCGTGGTGGATGCCTTCCTGAAGGCCATCACGACGCCGGGTGTGGAGCCGGCGTTCATACATTGAGCGGGCGGAAGCAGAGCCGCCGGGATGTGGCTCATAAAGCGGGTGCTCGTGGACGGGTGGGACGTCGATCGTGCAACGGAGGAAGCGACGGCGTTGGGATTGTCGAGCGGGCCGGTCAAGCAGTTCGTGCTCGCCCAGATTCAGGCGCGCAAGAAGTAGTCATGGACGCGTTTTCTCTCTCCTGCGCTGGGCCGCATCTTTAGATGCGGCCCAGCGCACCGAGCCGGGTCTAACTAGTGAAGGGCTCTGCCCTCGACATCCCGGCAGAGCCCTTGACTAATTAGACCAGTATCTTTTGGCGCGCTTCGCGCGCCTAGTCCGTTATGCGGTCCATAACGGCTACAAAATTCTCGTTGGCAGCCGCATAACGGCCTAAAGACCCGGCCTACCTACGTACCCGGCCTACGTCCGCTCCGTCCAGTGCTTAACCGCCTGTCCATCCAAGAACAAGATGTACCGACCCGCGCACGCTGCGGGTTTGCGGTCAGGCGCAGACCCCGCGTGCATCACTGCTCGCGGCCTATGCGCTGAGTGGACTCGTCCATGAGCTGACGCCGCCGGTTACGGACGAGTCGGTCGATCCCGTCGCGCGTCACAAACAGTCCCGCACAAATTTTGCACATCCAATGTCGTGATGGCGATCGCGTTCGTCCGGCCGGAGATCCTGTACGCGTGGAAGGGTCCGTCACTCCTGATCGTCAACACGCGAGGCGAGTGCGGAGACGACCAGCCGCTGTCGGGCTTCTATTTCCGCGAGACGCGGTTCCTCCGGAGGCTCTCCCTCGAGATCGATGGCAAGCGGCCCTGGCTCTGTGACGCGGCGTCTGTTGATCCGACCTCGCTGGCGCTGACGTTTGTCCATCCTGAGATCACCGAGCCGGGCGGAGGCGGTACCGGGCAGGCCGGCGACGAGGAGGGTACGGACGCGCACGGAATTCCGGAGCGGTCGCTGGACGTTCGCCTCTCGTATCGGGTTGGCATCACAGAGCTCGGCATCACGCTCGTGATCGTCAATCGAGCGCGGCGCCCACTGAGCTTCGAGCTCGCGCTGAATCTCGGGGCGGACTTCGCTGATATCCAGGAAGCACAATCCGGCCGCCGCGAGCAGGACGGGCCCGTTGAGATCAGCGTCCACGACGATCATGTCGCGTTGATCTATCGGCATCCGCAACTACCGTTTCACACGGAGGTTCGTCACGAAGGACAGTGGAGCTTCCGTGGAACACGCGCGGTAGCCGATGTGACCCTTACGCCGCAACAGGCCGGGGAACTGTTTCTTCGAATCGTTCCGTTCACGGACCGCGACGAGACCTCTCGAGAAGTCGTCGAGCAGCGTCAAGCCGCGCTTCAAGGGTGGCGTGACCGGTTCGCCAGCGTCGAGGTACCTGGCAATCGTCTTTTCGAGCAGGTGTTGAGCGGGAACATCCGGGACCTCGCATCTTTTCCCCTGCTGCAGGGAGAACCGGACGAGTGGCTGACCATGCAGGCGGGGATGCCGCTGTACCCGGCCTTCTTCGGTCGCGACGCCGTTACCGCCGGGTGGCAGTCGGCCCTGGTCGATGGAGGCGAGGCGCTCGCCGCGGCGCTGACCAGGCTCACGCGGCTGCAGAGCAGCCGCTTCGACGATTGGCGGGACGAACAGCCAGGACGCATTCCCTATCAGGTGCGAACCGGCCCGTTGGCCATCCTCAACCTGAACCCGTATTCGGCGTACTACGCCGACTATGCGAGCCCGCTGATGTTCGTCATCTCGCTCGCGAACCTCTGGGCGTGGACCGGCGATCGGCGACACCTCCAGCGTCACTGGGACACGGCACGACGAATTCTCGATTGGGCGCGCGACTACGGGGACATGGATCGCGACGGCTACCTCGAATACCAGACGCGTTCGACGAAGGGTACGAAGAACCAGGGCTGGAAAGACAGCGGCGACGCTATCGTGTACGACGACGGCACGCCCGTGCCGGCGCCGATTGCCACGTGCGAGCTGCAGGGCTACTGGTACATCGCGCAGGTGCTGATGGCGGTCCTGTGCTGGATCATGGGCGAGCGGCACGACGCAGCGGCGTACCGGCAGAGCGCATCTGCACTGAAGGAGCGGTTCAACCGGGATTGGTGGGTCGAGGACGAGCATTTCATCGCGCTGGCTCTCGATCCGGGGAAACGTCAGGTGCGCGCGGTCACGTCGAACGTGGGCCACTGCCTGGCATGCGGGATCATCGATCGCGATCGGCTTTCGGCTGTGGTCGGACGGATGTTCGCGCCGGATCTCTTCAGCGGATGGGGAATTCGAACGCTTTCCACGACGCACCGGTTCTACAACCCGTTGAGCTACCACCGCGGGACGGTCTGGGGAGTCGAACAGGCAACGATTGTCTTCGGGCTGCGGCGCTTCGGCTTCGACGCCCGGGCACTCGATCTGGCGCGGGCGCTCTTCGATCTGGCCCAACTCTATCCCGAATACCGGATCCCGGAGTGCGTGGGGGGCTACGCGCGCGCCGAGCACCCGGTGCCCGGTGCGTATCCGCGCGCAAACACGCCACAGCTCTGGAATGCGACGGCCTTTCCGCTCGTCGTGCAGACGTTGCTCGGGCTCCTGCCGCTTGCCCCGGCCGAGACGCTGCTTCTCGATCCTGCCCTGCCGCACTGGATTCCTGAGCTGATTCTTCGCGACCTCCGCGTCGGCGGTGCCAAGGTGACGCTGCGATTCTGGCGCGACGACAACGGCGCCTCCAAATGGGAGCTCTTGCACAAGCGAGGCACATTACACATCGTCCGCCAGCCACCGCTCGAATCGCTGTCGGCAAGCTGGACGGACCGGGCGAGCGCGATACTCGAATCGATGTTGCGATGAGCTCACTGCCGGGCTCGACGGTTTGCCCCGACTCGATAATCTGCTTGCGGTCGGGATGTGTCTTGCATCGCCAGGTGCCGTAGGAGACTTATATGGCAACTCAACCGTTAATGGCAGTTCGGACGGCCTCTCCCTCGTACCAGGCATACCAGATACTGCACCTGGCGTACGTCGTCGCCCCCATCGTCGCAGGCCTCGACAAGTTCTTCCACTTCCTCGTGAACTGGAATCAGTATTTGTCACCGCTGGTGACACAGACGCTTCCGATCGCCCCGCAGACGTTCATGCTCGGTGTCGGTGTCATCGAGATCGCGGCGGGTCTGCTGGTGGCGTTCATGCCGGCGGTAGGCGCGTGGGTCGTCGGCGCATGGTTGTGCGGAATCATCCTCAACCTGTTGTCGATTCCAGGCTATTTCGACGTCGCGCTCCGCGATTTCGGCCTGGCGCTGGGCGCGTTCGCTCTCGCGAGGCTGGCGTCGGAATTCGACACGCGCGCGCGAGCCTGACCGCCTCGACCGAGCCGATTCGTGCACACCCGGGCCATCATGAAGATGACCCGGGCCGATCTCCACGCTGCGGTTCCGCAGTCTTGACTGGCTACTCGAGGAGCGCGCCCGACTTCGGTTCAGGCAGCCAGAAGCTCGTGATGAAGCTGATGATGTACAAGGATCCGCCGACCAGCGCTGCCGCGTAGGCCAGTTGCGTGGCGGGGCTGCCGCCGGGCATCGACGCGACGATGCCGGTCGTGACCGCCACCATCATGTTGCCAAGCATCCGGCCGCCGACGTTCGCGCCAAAGCCTTCGCCGGTCCCCCGCAGGTGCGTCGGATACACGCGCGGCAGATAGTTCCCCCAGAAGCTCAGTTGGGAGATGGTCGTGAACGCGACCAGGAAGATGCCCCACTTGACGAGCGCCAGGTTCTGAGTCGCCGGGAAGATGAAGACGAGCGGCAGCAGGATCAGCCCCGGAACCTGGAATATGCGAATCAGCGTCCGGCGGCTGACGATCCGGATGGCGAGGAACGCCAGGAAGAAGCGACCGACGATCCCGCCGATCTCCTGGTACATCTGCACGAGGCTGACCGTCTGCTGCTGCACCGTACGGGACACGCCCGCGAGCTCGGGCAATCCCGGCACGATGCGAGGCATCTGCTGAATGGCCCCGCTCGCCGCGCCGAAGGCGCAGGCCATCATGATGGTTGTGACGATCGTGGTCCGGCGGAAAGACGGTGTGAACAGTTCTGCAAGGCTCGGTCGCTTGAGCGTGCCGGCCCGCTTCTTCTCCCGCCATACAGGCGATTCGGGCAGGAACGGAAGAAGCGCGAGCACGACGATCACGGGGATGAGACCTGTCATCATCGTGTATCGCCATGGCTGGTAGCCGCTGAGCGCGCCCGGCAGGTACGGCACCGCCGTGACGGCGGCGCCGTAGACAGCCGCAACCAGAATGCCTCCGCCCGACTGCGCGACCTGTGTGTAGCCGATGACCGCTTCGCGCTGCTTGTGATCGGGAAACAGCTCCGCGAGCCAGGTGACCGCGGCGACGAACTCGACGCTCACACCGACGAAGACGCCGCACCGCGCGACGAGCAGCCAGCCCATCGAGGTTGCAAATGCGCCGAGAAAGGCGGACAGCCCGTAGAGGAGGATGCTCCCGACGAGCACCTTGAGACGTCCCAGCCGGTCGATCAGGTAGCCGCCGAGCAGGCCGAACGCGCCGCCGCAGAGCGCCGGCACCCAGAACATCAGGCCGACCCACCGGTTCGACTGCGGGCTGCCGGGTGCCGCGCCCAGGAGCTCCGCGGTCGCGGGTCCGACGATGAGAGGCAGCATCAGGTACATGTAAATGGCAAACGCGAACCCGACCGCGCCTGTGGCGCAGATCAGCCACTGCAGTCCCGTCAGCTTCTGGCGGGTCTCACGAGTCTGTACTGTGACCATGGCAACCTCTGTACTCACTGCGCGTCAGACACCAACGGCCGCGCGCTGCACCGGTACGACGGGAGCAGACCCGCGGCCGCAGTGGAAATCCTCTTCACTTTCTCGAATTGCGGCGGAGTATAGCTGAATACGCGACGAGCCCGCAAGCACGGGCGCCAGCTCTGGCGGCCGATGCGGACGTATAATGCGTCGCCGCGATGGCCGCTTCCTACGTACACGGCGCTTCGGACGTCGCGCTGCTCGGCGAAACCATCGGCACCTGCCTCGACCGCATCTCCGCGGCGCACGGCGACTGCGACGCGCTCGTCTCGTGCTATCAACGCGTGCGTTACACGTACCGCGAGCTTCACGCGGAGGTGGAGCGATATGCGCGAGGACTCCTCGCGCTCGGCGTCGAACGCGGCGACCGCGTCGGGATCTGGGGTCCGAACTCCGCCGAATGGCTGGTGACGCAATACGCAACGGCGAAGATCGGCGCCATCCTCGTCAACATCAACCCGGCGTATCGGTTGCGGGAGCTGGATTACGCGCTCAATCAGTCCGGTGTCGCGACGCTTGTCATGTCGCCGCGATTTCGCGCGACCGACTATGTGGCCATGCTCAGCGAGCTGGCCCCGGAGCTCGCGGCACGGCGCCGGGAGCTCGCGAGCGCCCGCCTGCCGGATCTGCGAACCGTTGTCTGCCTGGGTGGCGAGTGTCTGCCCGGGATGATCTCATGGCAGCAGCTTGGCGCCAGCGGCGATGAGGTTCCGGTCGGACGGCTCGGCGAGCGCGAGGCGGCGCTCCACTTCGACGATGCCATCAACATTCAATACACGTCGGGAACCACGGGCGCTCCCAAGGGCGCGACGCTCTCGCACCATAACATCCTGAACAACGGCTTCTTCATCGGCGAGCGACTTCGCTACTCGAGCGCCGATCGCATCTGCCTGCCGGTGCCCTTTTATCACTGCTTTGGTTGCGTCCTCGGCAACCTGGCCGCGCTGACCCACGCGAGCGCGATCGTTCTTCCCGCCGAGTCGTTCGAAGCCGAATCGTGCCTCAGGGCTGTCCAGGATGAACGTTGCACGTCGCTGTACGGAGTGCCGACGATGTTCATCGCCGAGCTGGAGCACCCGGCGTTTTCGCGGTATGAGCTCTCGTCGCTGCGCACGGGGATCATGGCCGGGGCGCCCTGCCCGGTGGAGATCATGCGGCAGGTGATCGGCCGCATGCACATGCCGGAGGTGACGATCTGCTACGGCATGACCGAGACGTCACCGGTGTCGTTCCAGACCGCGAGCGACGATCGGCTCGAGCATCGAGTCTCCACCGTGGGACGCATTCACCCCCACGTCGAGTGCAAGATCGTGGATCCCGAGACCGGCATCGTCGTGCCTCGTGGCCGGTCGGGCGAGCTCTGCACACGCGGTTACTGCGTCATGCTCGGGTACTGGGGCGATCCGGATGCGACGGCCGCGGCCATCGACCCGGCGCGCTGGATGCACACGGGCGATCTCGCCGTGATGCGCGACGACGGCTATGTCAACATCGTCGGACGGCTGAAGGACATGATCATCCGTGGTGGGGAGAACGTGTATCCGCGGGAGATCGAGGAGTTCCTGCACACGCACCCGATGGTGAGCGACGTGCAGGTGATCGGCGTGCCCGACGCGAAGTATGGCGAGGAGGTGTGCGCCTGGATCAGGCTGCGCGAGGGGCACGCGGTGACGGCGGAGGAGATCCGCGAGTACTGTCGCGGACAGATCGCGACCTATAAGATTCCGCGCTACGTGCGGTTCACGACCGAATTTCCGATGACGGTCACCGGGAAGGTGCAGAAGTTCCGGATGCGTGAGCTCACGATTGCCGAGCTCGGGCTCGGGAGCGTTGATCGGATCAAGACGGCGTAACTGAGTGAGACGTGGGCCGCACCTTTGACGTAGGCCGCATCTTCAGATGCGGCCCAGCGAATGTACCCGTGTCTAATTTCTTATTTCACGATCACTTTCACGTGCGCGGTGGTCCAGCAGCACTGCTCGCCTTTGCCGCCGTCGCCCGAGGCGTCGTTGACCTGCGCGCGCACGATGTACTCGCCAGGCGCACTGAAGGTCGCCGTGGTCTTCGCCTCGAGGAACAGTTTCGGATCGCCTTTGTTGAAGAGCGGAATTCGTTGTGACGCGAAGGTCACCTCTCCCGGTCCACGATGCTTTCTCCAGTTCACCGTGATGTCCGGCTCGCCACTCCGCGGTTCCCCCGGACGAGCCGCGGCGCCCGCCGCGCGCTCGGTGCCCGCGCCGCTGATGACCTTGCGGCCGATGATCGCGACCGAATCGGCGCCAGGCGGAGAAGGCGGACGAAGGTTGGCGTTGGTGATGCGCTGCACCGCGTCCGAGTCCGGCAGCGTCGACGCCTGATCCGACGCCCACACGGTCAACGTCACCGGTTGATTCACGGTGGCCGAGAGCGTCTGCGCGATCCCTTGAGGCGGACCGGTCATGGTCGGGCCATCGGGTGCGAGCTTGATGACCGGCGGCTCGTTGCCGTTCGCGGAGTTCCTGAAGAAATCAATCGCGTACGGCGGATTCGTCCAGAACGACACCGTGGCCGTGATGCCGTTGGCGACGATCGTCCACGTGAGCTTCTTGCTGCCGAAATCTTTCGGGATCGGAACCGCGAACAGCCCGTGCTGACGACGGGTGTAGAAGTGAGTCGGTTGACCGTAGTCCGGTCCGCCCGGCTCGATTCGATTGTTCGGACCGATCGGGATGTCGAACTCCTGCTCGGTGTTCCGGTTGAAGTAGCCGAGGAGAAAAACGTTGGTCCCGTCCTTGAGCGGGCCCCATCCTTCGTAGGCAGGAAAGATGGCCTCGTTCTTCACGCCCAGCGGCTCGAGCGGCAGCCGCGACGGAGTTTGTGGCGCTTGTCCTGACGTGACGATCGCCCACGATCCGGCGATGACGACGGCGGCGAGGGCCGCTCGGGCGGACCGGTGCGATTTCATGGAGTGGGTCTCCCGGGAGAAATGAGAAGCCGCCCTCGGGGGGCGGCTCGTGTGCTCGACGCGACGTGACTACGGTTGCTGCTGCGCGTTGGCGGCGGCGAACCTGGCCTTCCGCGCCGCGACCTCGCCGAGGTAGTCCTCGTTGTCCATGTAGGTGACGTTGACCCACGCGTGGGCCATCTCGTCGACGGTGCGGTCGCCATAGCCCACCCAGACGTTCGGATCGGGATTGGCCTTGTTCGCTGCCGTGTTGTCGTGCCACGCGGTGACCTTGAGGATGGTCCCCTTCGGCAGCAGCGGCGCCGCGTCGTCGGCGTACACGTACGAGTTGTGCCAGTTGAAGTTGAAGTTCGCGACGTGGCTCAGCATGACGATCTGGCCGGTCGGGAGAATCGCCTCCATCGACATGGCCTTGCCGCGCAGGTGCATGTGCGGCTGGAAGCTCTCCACGCGACCCGCCTTGCGCATCACGAAGAAGCCCTGCGAGATCTTGACGGTGTTCGGCGGAATGTCGAGGCCCGTGGCGTTGGTGCCGCTCATGTTGTGCAGCGTCTGGCGGTACTTCGGCACCTGGCCCTTCGGATAGAGGTAGATGCCCATCTCGATGGTGTCGGTGACGTCTTCCTTCCCGGAGGCGTAGTGAACGCTCCACAGCACTCTCGAGCCGGGAAGCATCAGCCGTCCGCTGTTCGGACGCATGACCTCACCCTGCTTGCCGACGGCCCATTCCATGAATCGGCCCTCGGTCGAGAGGCTGCCGAGCAGGCGCTGATCGGGATCCGGATCCTGCGCGTCCGGATCGTCCTGCTGAAGGTTCGCGTTGGCGTGATGGGTAATCTGCCGGCCTTTGACGGTGCCGGGCCGCGTCTCAATCGCGCGCGCCCACCGCGGCTCCGCGAGGCCGGTCTCGGTGATCGGCTTCCACCAGGAGTCGATGGCGCCCGCCTTCTGCGTCCACGGCGGCGTGCGCAGGATCAGGTCCGGTTCCGTCTGGCCGAAGTTCTT
This sequence comes from Vicinamibacterales bacterium, assembly GCA_036005125.1. Classification (GTDB taxonomy): domain Bacteria; phylum Acidobacteriota; class Vicinamibacteria; order Vicinamibacterales; family UBA2999; genus DASYQV01. The sequence goes on along the minus strand of DASYQV010000348.1, from coordinate 3,059 downwards.
CGCCAGGGTCCATTCCTGTTCGTTCGACCACTCGAGGGCCGGCGGCATCTCCTTGGGTTCGCCCTGCACCGCACCCTGGTCGACCCATCTGACGATCGTCGCGATCTGGTCGTCCGAGAGCGAGCGATCGTACTTGAACTCCTGGATGCCGACCGTCTTGTCGATGTGCCAGGGCGGCATCTGTCGCGCTTCGACGCGCGCCTTGATCGAGCGCGCCCAGGGGCGGGCGTCCTGGTATGTCCTCAGCGACATCGGTCCAATCGACCCGGGTCGGTGACACGCTTCGCACTTGCTCTGGAAAATGGGCGCGACGTCCTTTGTGAACGTCGGCTTCACCGGAACTTCGGCATAGACGGCGCCGGCAGACACGAACCCGCTCAATATGAGGCCGATTCCGAGGATCCCAAGGGGCTTCCACGTCGTGCCCATCAATAACTCCTCGCGCGCATTCCCTAGAATTGCCGACACGTCCACCGCTGTCGCCCGATGCTGGGACGAAATCTTAATCCGAGTCGACCCGGCGGTGCACGGAATTTCGACGCGCCTTTGGATCGACGGCGACGTGGCCGGTCGCAGTAGAATCGGCGGCGCCGCGTCTCGGCAGTGCCCCGAAGTCGTCCCTCATTTTCGAAGCGGTGAGCCCATGCGTGAGAAAACCTCTTGTCTGCTGCTCTCGATTACGGCGTTGGCGATCGGGTCGATCCTGTCAGCGGCGCAGACCACGCTCGAGCAGCCGGGCGGCCGCCAGCCAGTTGCGTTGACCAAGCCTCGAATCGCCCCACTGTCGGAGGCGCACTGGACCGACGTGCATCGCCAGCTCGTCGCGAAGTTCGCACCCGACGGCCGCGCGGATAACGCTCTGAAGACGATCCTTCACCTTCCGGAACTGGTCGAGGGGGTGATGCCGTTCACGCTGTATCTGTCCGACGAGTCGAGCCTCTCGCCGCGCCACCGCGCGCTTCTCGCGCTGCGCGTCGCGTGGTTGTGTGGAAATCAGCCGCTGTGGGCCACCCACGCAACCCGCGCCCGGAAGGCCGGCTTGACCACGAGCGAAATCCGGCGCATCGCACAGGGTCCCGACACCTCCGGCTGGGATCCGTTCGAGGCAACGCTGCTGCGCCTGGCCGATGAGCTGTTTCGGAACTCGTCGGTGACCGATGCCACGTGGCAGACGCTGAGCGCATCGTACGACCTGTTCCATCTGCTGGACGCGGTTGAAACCGTGAACCACTTCACCGTGCTGTCCATGATGTACAACTCGTTCGGCGTGCAGCCGGACGCCGACATGCCGGACCGTCTTCCGCGCGACGTGCCGTATCGTGTGGTCGTGCCGCCGCGCGAGCCGCCGCTCACCATGGCGCGCGTGACGCCGAACGACGGACGCGGCCTGGCTGTCACCCGCACGTTCGCGCGATATCCACAGCTTCAGACCCGGTGGAGTCCCAGACAGGGTTTCGTCAACCGGACCTCGAAGCTCATGTCTCGACACCGCGAGCTGCTCATCCTGCGAATGGGATGGAACTGCCGTTCGGAGTACGAGTGGGCGCAGCACGTCGGAACGGTCGGACGTGCCCGCGAGCACGGGCTCGAGCCGGTGCGGATCGCCGAGGGCGCTCGAGCGTCGAGCTGGGACGATTTCGAGCGAACGCTGCTCCGCGTTCCGGATGAACTGTATCTGAACGCGATGGTGTCGGACGCGACGTGGCGCGCGTTGTCGGACCGGTTCGACACGGGGCTCGTGATGAGCGCGGTGGTCACGCCGAGCGCGTACCGCGCCATCTCGATGTCGCTCAACGCCTACGGGGTGCAGCTCGAACCCAACGACGAACGTTTTCCGCGGGTGTCGTTTTAAGAGGATTCATGATTCTTGATTCATGATTCATGATTGGAATCAAGAATCGCGAATCACGAATCACGAATGGTTAGAGGAGCATTCTTATGCGCAACTCACTTCGATGTTTGCTGGTGATCGCGCTGGGCGTCGTGTCCCTGTCCGCGCAATCGCGGGGCAAGACCTTCGACATCTATGTTGTCGACGTGGAGGGCGGGAACGCGACCCTGTTCGTGACGCCGTCCGGTGAATCGGTGCTGATCGATACCGGCAACCCGGGGCCCGCGGCGACCAGGGACGCCGATCGAATCATGGCCGCGGCGAAGGACGCCGGCATCTCGCAGATCGACCATCTGATCACGACGCACTGGCACGGCGATCATTTCGGCGGCATGGCGGAGCTCGCCACCCGGATCCCGATCCGCGATTACATCGATCACGGGCCATCGGTGCAGCCACAGCCCGCGGCAGACGAGTTTCTCAAGAACACGTATCCGTCTCTGTACGGGAAGGCGAAGCACACGGTCGCCAGGCCCGGCGACAGAATCGCGATGCAGGGAGTCGACTGGCGCATCGTGACCTCGGCAGGCGAGGCCATCAAGTCAGCGCTGGCGGGAGCGGGCGGGCCCAACCCGGCCTGCGCGAGCTTCAAGCCCATGGAGGTCGACAAGTCGGAGAACGCGCAATCGGTGGGCAGCGTCGTCACGTTCGGGAAATTCCGGGTGGTGCACCTCGGTGATCTGACGTGGAACAAGGAGTTCGACCTGATGTGCCCGTCCAACCGCATCGGCACCGCCGACGTGTGGGTCGTTTCCCATCACGGCCAGGCGATCTCGAATGCCGCGGTGCTCGCCCACGCGCTGCGATCGCGGGTGGCCATCATCAACAACGGGACTCGAAAAGGTGGCCAGCCCGATGCGATGAAGATTCTGTATTCGGCTCCCGGCCTCGAGGATCTGTGGCAGATTCATTTCTCTCTGCTCAGCGGGCAGGAGTACACGTCGCCGGGCATGTTCATCGCCAACACGGTCGACGACCAGCCGGCAGCGATGCCCGTGGCGCCGATGCCTGCACCGCAGCCCGGGCCGGGCGCGCCTCCGCCGCCAGCGCACAATGGCCCGGCGTACTGGATCAAGGTGTCGGCGCAGCCGGATGGAACGTTCACGGTGACGAACGCGCGGAACAACTTCAGCAAGACGTACCGGGTCCGCTCGGGGTCGAGCACTAA
>DASYQV010000347.1:0-9550 GCA_036005125.1 Vicinamibacterales bacterium | reverse complement strand
CTGCGCGAGTACGTGTGCGCCGAGAACAATCTGGAGCCGGAGCGCTTCGAAAAGATCCTCAAGGAAGGCGTCGCGTTCACGAGGCCCTAATCCAACATTTCACGGGACGCGGGACTGAAGCCCTGTGCTGCTCACAAAATACGTACCCGCGACCGCACCACGATCGGCAGGGCATTGTCAACGCGCTGGGATGCATTAGCGCTCAAGAAGTAGCCAGGCTTCTCACCTCAGCTATAGCAGCAAGAGGAGATCGAATGCCGGAGCCAGTGTCTCTTTGGCGCGCTTTGCGCGCCTAGGACCGCTATGCGGATCCGGGGCAACGGGTACAAAATTCACGTTCCAAGCCGCATAGCGGTCCAATGGGGTTTCACGTCACGATTGAGAAAGCGGCGTAGTTCCGCGGCGTCCGGCCACATTTTCTGAGCAGCACAGGTGTTCGGAAGATCCGTTATGCGATCGGACGGCCCCGCCCCTCCCTCGGCACAGCGGCCTCCCAACCGTCGTACTCACCTCCTTGCGGCGGCAAGTTCGGGCGCTTCGACGACCTTCCCCAAATGCAGCGAGGTGTACCGAGGCGGTCGACATGTCCGATCGCGGACCTTGAGCGCCGCGGGCGTCGGCGCTAGGATCAGTGGCCGCAGGGCGGGTACCCGAGGTCGTCATTTTGTTCTGGTGTAGAAACCGAGAAGAGGAAATCCATGAAGACGTGCTGGCCGCTTTTCATGTCTCTGGTATCTCTTTCGCGCGCGGCAATCGCTGGACAGCAACCAAGTTGTCAGCCGGCTTCATCCAGCCAGCAGAAAGAGGGCCGGCGCATCTCTCGGCAGAAATGCGCAGTGTGTGTGTCTCGAATTCATTTCAGCATCTGGGGACTCCTGTTGGCGGCGCTCGCCTTCTGGGCGACGATTCCGGTGGCCGGTCAGTCCGGCGCGAAGGCGAGAAGCGGTGAGTGGCGATACTACGGCGCCGATGCTGCAGGTACGAAGTACTCGCCGCTCGATCAGATCAACAAGGAGAACGTGAAGGACCTGCGCATCGCCTGGCGGTGGAAGGCGGATAACTTTGGAAACCGGCCGGACTTCAATTACGAGGTCACACCGTTGATGGTCGGTGGCGTTCTCTATGCGACGGCTGGTGCGCGTCGCGCTGCCGTCGCCATCGATGGTGTGACCGGCGAGACGCTCTGGATACATCGATACGACGAGGGCACCCGCGGGGAACGGGCCCCGGTCCGTCCGGCCGCGGGCCGCGGTGTCGCGTACTGGACGGACGGCAAGGAAGAACGAGTCCTGTATGTCACGCGTGGCTATCATCTGATCGCGCTCGACGCGAAGACGGGCCGGCCTATTCCCAGCTTCGGGAAAGACGGGATCGTCGATCTGTACGAGAGGTGGGATCAGCCAATCGAGCGAGATGGAATCGTGACCTGGAACTCACCGCCGATGGTGGTCGGAAACATCGTGGTCGTCGGCTCGGCATTCCAGGCACTGGCTCCTCAAAAGGAAGTCCAGGCGGGCCATGTGCGCGGCTTTGACGTGCGGAGCGGCAAGCGCATCTGGATCTTCCACACCATCCCACGGGCGGGCGAGTTCGGTAACGACACCTGGCAGAACGAATCCTGGAGCTACACGGGACAGGCGGGTGTCTGGGGTCCGATGGCCGCGGACCAAGATCTCGGATACGTGTACCTGCCGATCGAGACGCCGACCAATGATCTGTATGGCGGCCATCGGCCCGGTAATGGCCTTTTCGGGGAGAGCCTGGTGTGTCTTGACGCCAAAACCGGCAAACGAGTGTGGCACTACCAGTTCATTCATCATGGCATCTGGGACTGGGACATTCCGACGGCGCCAAACCTGGTGGACATCACGGTGAATGGCAGCAGGATCAAGGCCGTTGCCCAGGTCACCAAGCAGGCATTCACGTATGTTTTCGATCGGGTGACCGGGCGGCCGGTCTGGCCGATCGAAGAGCGGCCGGTGCCGCAATCTGACGTGCCAGGCGAACAGACCTCACCGACGCAGCCGTTTCCGACCAAACCACCACCATTCGATCGCCAGGGCGTTCTGCCCGACGATCTCATCGACTTCACGCCCGAACTCAAGGCGCAGGCCCTCAAGATTGCGTCAGAGTACAAGCTCGGCCCAATCTTTACACCACCGATCGTGGCCGGCACAAATGGGTTGAAGGCAACGCTGATGCTACCAAGCCTGGGCGGCGGTGCGAACTGGCAGGGCGCTGCCGTCGATCCGGAGACCGGCATTCTCTATGTCGCCTCGACGACCAATCTGGCCCTGGCGGCTCTCGTCAAAGACCCCAAACGGTCGAGTATGGACTATGTCAGCGGAGGGGGAGGGGCTGCATCGCAGAGGAAGGAGGGCTGCGGCCTTGACGGACCTCAGGGACTCCCGCTGGTGAAAGGCCCTTGGGGACGCATAACAGCCATCGATCTGAATACCGGAGAACACGTCTGGATGGTCGCCAACAGCGATACGCCCGACTGCGTCAAGAACCACCCACTGCTGAGCGGCGTGACCATCCCGAGGATGGGCAAACCCGACAGGTCGGGCATCATGGTCACCAAGACACTGGTCCTTGCCGGTGAAGGAGGCGGATTGTTTGCCGTGCCGGCGTTCTCGGGCGGTCCGATGTTTCGAGCCTACGACAAGAAAACCGGCGAGATTGTCTCAGAGTTCAAACTGCCGTCCAATCAGACCGGTGTTCCGATGACGTACATGATCAATGACCGACAGTACATCGTTGTAGCGGCCGGGGCGAGGAACTCGCCTTCAGAGCTCATCGCGCTGACTCTTCCCTGAACACTCTTCCGCGTCACGGCTCGGGCGCATGTGTGGCCAGGAGGCCGAGGACGCCGGGACGGATCTCAGCGGATCCTGCTGCTCGTTCGCACATCTTGCTGCTGGATCAACATCGAAGTGAAGGTCACGGCCAACTAACTTCGTCCGGCGAGCCTCAGGTCCTTTCATGTCTCTGAGCAACGCAGTCGTCATCATCCTTGGTGGGAGCTCTGGAATCGGATTGGCCACCGCGAAGGCGGCGCGCGACGAGGGCGCGAAGGTGATAGTGACTGGGCGATCGATCGAGCGTCTCGACGCGGCGCGCGCCGCGCTCGGCCCGGGTGCCCGTGCGATTGCGTTGGACGTTACGGATGAAGCCGGGACACGTGCCTTTTTTGGTGGCCTCGACGCTCTTGATCATGTGTTCATCACCGCAGGTGCCCTCGTCGGAGATGCCCACCTCGAGCCAGCGACCGAGGTTCTGCGGCCGGCGATCGATACGCGCTTTTGGGGAGCGTTGTACGCGGCGAAGTATGCCTCGCCGAAGATCCGCGGTGGGGGCTCCATCACCTTCATGTCGGGAACCGCGGCGCTGCGACCGATTCAAGGGGGAGCGGTCGCCACGGCGTCATGCGGCGCGGTCGAAGCACTTGCTCGAGCGCTTGCGGTCGATCTCTCCCCCATCAGGGTCAATACCATCAGACCCGGGTTCGTCGATACGCCTCTCCTCGACAAGTTCCTCGGCGCTCGGAAGCAGGAGGTTCTGGCGGAGACCGCCAAGAGGCTGCCGGTCCAGCGTGTCGGCCGCGCGGAAGATGTCGCCGATGCCGTGCTGTTCCTGATGAAGAATGGCTACGTGACCGGCATCTCACTGACCATTGATGGCGGCGGCCTGCTCGTCTGACAGGAGGCGCGCTCGGCAACGCGCGAAGTGCCGGTTACCGAACGTGCTGCTGCACGCACACAAACCAGTCAAGGGCTCTGCCGGGCTCTGCCCTTGATATCCCGGCAGAGCCCTTGACTAGCGCCCCTTACCTGGTTCAGCGTGCCTGCGCCACGCTGGCTTCGTACTCCGTCGGGCATCCGAACCCGTCGACCTTCACGCCCAGACGCCGCAGCGCGTCGAGCGCGAGCAGGCGCTGGTAGGTATTGAAGGTGATCACGTGCGCGAACATGCCCACGAAGGAAAAGGTCTCCAGGGGCTCGCAGAGCGCGTCGACGAACGTGTCGCTCCAGGCGTGGCGGTTACGCACGTCGGTGAGAATCCGATTGAACGTCACGTCGACCGCTTCGAGTCGCGAGAGGAGCGCCTCGGGCGTCCGCTGTTCGGGCGGCTCGGCGTCGAGGTCGGGCAGCGATGCGCCGGTGAGTGCCGCGGTCCAGATTTCCTTCGTCACGACGAGTCGCCGGAGCAAATCGCGAAGACTCTGCGCCGGGCTGTCCCAGGGAAAGACGTGCGCCGGATTGTTGAGCGGCTCGTCCAGTTGGGCGTCGGTCAGACCGCGCGCGTGCTCCAGCAGCTTCCGCACGTGAAACGATTCTGCTCCCGCGAAAATGTCGTACAGATCCATGCTCTCTCCTTCCGACGCGGAAGCTGGCGCGCAGAAATGGATGGCGTTCGGCGCCGGCAGGTGGAAATGCGTGGCGCCCATCCGCCGATACAGGCTCGGCGAGATCTTGAACGCGCGGCAGAACGCGCGGGTGAACGCCTCGAGCGATCCGTAGTGGGCGTCGAAGGCGATCTCCGTGATCAGCCGTCGGGTCCGCCCCAGCTGCCAGGCGGCGCGCTCGAGCAGCAGCCGGCGCCGCACGGCAGCAGGCGTTTCTTCGATCAACGCGGCGAACACACGAAAGAACTGCGCACGACTGCGGCAGGCGCGGCGGGCCAACTGCTCGGCGCTCACGTCTTCTTCCAGCGAGCCGAGCACCACGTGCGACAGTTTCTCAGCCTCACTCCCTGCTGCGCTCATGGCTTCCTGCGTCGAGGGCATCGTACTGTTCGGCACCCGCGCCGCGCCTGATTATCCGTCTCTTTCTTCATGGCATTCAGTGAAATGAGCACAGGACATCCGATGTCTGACGCCAGTCGGCGCTGCTATTCTAGGCGGCAGCGTCCCCCGGACTCGGGCACTGTTGAAACCGTCGGCGTCGTGCGAACGGGCGCTCGCGCAATCCGCGCACTCGACACGCCGGACTCACAAGGAGCGAGGTATGAAAGCCGTCATCATTGGTGAATCGTCCGGAGCGTCGATGGAGGCGATCATGGCCGTGTTTCCGCGTCACAAGGCCGTGGTCGATCGATTCAAGGCCAAAGGGCAGATCATCGGCATCGGTCCCTTCGCGGATCGTGGAAACATGGGTATCTTCAGAACTCGCGAGGCCGCCGAGGCCTTTGCCAGGGAGGATCCGTTCATCCTCGAGGGCCTCGTCCGGTCATTCGTTATCCGCGACTGGAACGACACGATGCTGGAATAAATCGGCTCGGCAATCGCGTGGGATTCACCAATTCACTACATGCGCGTTCTCTTAATCGGTGGCACCGGGTTCATCGGTCCGTCGGTCGCCGCCGAACTTCAACGTCTCGGCCACGAGGTCATCGTCTTCCATCGGGGGCAGACCGAGGTGCCCCCCGGTGCGCGTGAGCTCATCGGCGATCGGCGACAGCTTCCGGCTTCCGCCAACGACTTGCGCGCGCTTGCGCCTGATGTCGTCGTCGATCTGATTCTCAGCTCCGGTACTCAGGCGCGCGAGTTGATGACGGTCTTCCGCGGGGCCACGTCACGCGTCGTCGCGTTGAGCAGCATGGACGTGTATCGCGCCTGCGGCCTGACGCACCGCCTCGAGCCCGGTCCCCTCGAGCCGTTGCCGCTGACCGAGACGTCTGCCGTGCGCACGAAGCTTCAAACGTACCCGCCCGCGCAGGTGCAGATGCTGAAGCAGATCTTCGGGTGGCTCGACGAGGAGTACGACAAGATTCCGGTCGAGCGTGAAATTCTCGGCGACCCGAATCTGCAGGGGACGGTGCTCCGCCTGCCGATGGTCTACGGACCAGGAGATCCGCTGCATCGGTTCCATCCGATCGTGAAACGGATCGAGGACGGCCGCCAGACGATTCTCATGTCAGCCGACATGGCCCAGTGGCGTGCCACGAAAGGGTTCGTCGAGAACGTCGGCGCCGCCATCGCCCTCGCGGCCATGTCGGAGCGGGCGGCTGGCCGTATCTATAACGTCGGCGAACCGGACACGCTGACCGAGCTCGAATGGGCGCAGCAGATCGCGCGCGCGATGAGTTGGAACGGCGAGTTCACGACGCTGCCCGACGATCGCATGCCGCCGCACCTTCGCGCGCCCGGCAACACGGCCCAGCACTGGATCGCTGACACCACGCGGTTTCGTGAGGAGCTCGGCTTTCGTGAACCGATATCGCGGCGGGAGGCGGTACGTCGCACGGTGGAGTGGGAGCGGGCGGACCCGCCATCGGGATTCAGTCCGCACCAGTTCGACTACAGCGCGGAGGACCGCGCCCGGCAACAAATCACGCCGCCAGCACGTCAGCCCGGTACGCCGGAGACCACCTGAGATCCGTTCCCGAGGGATCTTCGAGATCAGAAAATTGCCGAGGGCGCAGAGACGGTTTCAACGCCGAGAGCGCTGAGGCCGCAGAGTCTTAAGGCGTTGTCGAACGAACCTCTCGGCGAACTCGGCGTGCTCCGCGTTTAAAACGTCTCCGCGCACTCGTCCCCCGGAGGCGCCGAGGATTGGCGAGGGCGCAGAGACCGTTTCAAACGCCGAGAGCGCGGAGACCGCAGAGTCTTCAAGGCGTTCTCGAAGGAACCTCTCGGCGAACTCGGCGTGCTCGGCGTTTAAAACGTCTCCGCGCCCTCGTACCCCGGAGGGGCGCAGGTCTTGATACAGCTAGTGCAGCAGGTCGATCTGGTGCGCGTACTTCACAACGAACGCGCGGCTGACCGGCCCGAGGCCGTTCATCGACTCTGTATCGTTGTAGACCAGATAAAAGCCGGCCGCCGCGGTGCGCAGCCAGCTGAACCTGAAGTTCGTGGACCAGCGACGGGTCCGGTCGTTGTACTGGATGAGCGTCGACGCGTTCACGAAGGTCGAGAAGTTGTAGGTCAGGCGCGCCGAGCCCAGATTCGTCACGAAGGCGCCTTGCGGCAAGTCGATGTCGCTGCGCGTCCAACGCAGCGACGACGTCACCCGCCCGCCGCGGCGGATGTTGAGGGTCGGCGACAGGGTCACCTGGGTGCCCGACAGGAAGCCGCCGATGTTACAGGCCATGTAGGCGTTGATCCACTTGCGTGGGTCGGTGTTGGCGCTGCCGAGGAAATACGGGCTGCGATAGTGGCCGGCCGGGACCACGACGCCCGGATAGACCTCGAACGGCTTACGCAGTCCTTCGTCTTGAACGTTGAAGCCCGTTGAGTTGAAGCCGTAGTTGTTCTCGAAGTCCCAGCGCATGTCGAGGTGCAGGGTGGCCGTTTCCTGCAGACCATCGAATCCCCAGTAGCTCTGGTAGCTGGCGTGTGGCTCGAGCTCCCTCAGGCCGATCCTGGCGAGTCCAGGCGTGCGCAAGTGTCGACGAAACGTCGTATTGATCTGTCGATACCCGTCAGGCCGCTGGAGAAATCCTACTTCGGGATTGAAATCGTCGCCGACCTCCGTATACGCAAACGACGCTTCGTAGGCGCGTGTCCGGAAATCGAAAGCCGAGCTGTACGCGTAATCGCGTCCGTCCTTGCCCGGTGTCTGCGTTCTGGCCGCAAACGCGCTGATGCTCACGGCCTGGCGGATGCCGAGCTTGCCGTCCACACTGTAGGTCCGATTGTAGTCATCAGGTCCCGCGCGGCTGCCGGTGCCCTGCCGGTTGACGAACATGACGCCCATGCTCGAGCGGTTCCGGAGATCCTTGTTCAGGCGAGCGGCCGTGAAGTTGTTCGCCGGCGTGTCGTCCACCGCAGCCGTCTGCATGTTGAGGAGTCCGACGTTGAAACCGCCTGCCTTCCCGGTGAGCCGTGCCCCGCCTTGAATCGGGAGGAGCGTGCCGTCGTCATCGATTCCGATGCGTCGGCTGAAGAACAAGTCGATCTCGCCCGGGCGGCCGACAGCGAAGAGCCCCCGGTTCTCGAGAAAGAACGGCCGCTTCTCCGGGAAGAGCAGATTGAAGCGCGTGAGGTTGATCTGCTGCTCGTCCACCTCCACCTGGGCGAAGTCGGTGTTATAGGTCAGGTCGAGCGTCGTGCTCGAGGTCACGCCAATCTTGGCGTCGATACCCCAGTCCCTGATTTGAGCGTATTTCGTCTCGGAAGAGCTCGTGAAGTTCCGGTTCGACGAGGAGATGGCGTACGGGATCAGCTTGAAATCCCGCGGCGCTGGCACGTCCAGGCCGGCCAACTCGCCGGCCGACGACAAACGCGCCACCGTATAGATCCGTGATACCGGCGACCAGTAGACCAGCTCGCGCTTCCGCTCGATGTTCCGCGAGAAGTTCACGCCCCACGTCTGGGGTGGGGGGCCGTAGCGGAGCGTCCGCAACGGAATCGCGAACTCAGCCCTCCACCCGGTCTCGGTGACGCGCGTCTTCACATCCCAGGTACCGTCCCAGTTGACGTTCAGGCCGCCGCCCGCACCCGTGGTGTCCGCGCCAGCGGTGCCGGTAAACGGCCCGCCCCGGGTCGTCTCGCCTTCATTGCGCACCTGCGCGTCGTACTGAACGCCGACGGAGTTCGTGCCGAAGATGAAACCGTTCTGGCGATCGTGATACGTGTCGAAGATGATCTGAAACGAATCCTGTCCGGTGAGGGCGGAATCACGTCGCGAGTCGGTGGTCACGATGCCCGTCGGGTCGGAGTCGAAGCAGATCACGCCAACGTAGATCGTCGACGCCGTGAACAGCACACGCACTTCGGTCCGCTCGGTGGCGGGCTGTCCCTGAAACGGCTCGCTCTGGATGAAGTCTCCGATCGGTATCGCCTGCTGCCACGCCGGCTCGTCCAGCACGCCGTCTATCGTCGGCGCCGCGGTCGCGCGGCTGGCGATCGCACGGCGTCCAGCCGTCGCCGGTGCCGCCGGCCCTGATGGCTGTTGGGCATGAGCGATCGAGAAAGCAAGCGTGAGCGAGGCGCCTAGCAGGCAACAACCCGTCAGCTTCATGGTGAGAAATGGTCGATGTGAGTCGTCGGGGACACGCACGGACCCGCCGCCGCGCAAGGGTCTCCGGTGTGCGACCGGTCACTCTACCACAGGGGTTCGCTGTGGTCCGTCTGCGGATCCGGGAAGAGGTTTACGCGGGCATGATGGGCGTTCGCCGATGGCGCGCACCTTGTCGTGGATTGGAAGGAGTTCAGCGGAAGCTGAACGCCGCGTATGTCTACATCATCCACTGTTCACACGTGTGCGCCCCCGTACCTCGCGCAGGTGACGTGCGGCAGCCTTGTAGAACGGATCTCCCCATTCGTGACCGCCGTCGAAAACGCAGCTCTCAATGGCGACATTCAGAGCGCTCAGTGCCTCGAGGTCAGCAGCATGCTTGGTCTCGGTATACCACGTGTCCTTGGTTCCTCGACCTATCAGCACCGGCGGCAGCGAAACGTGCTTGGCCGCACGAATATCGGGGGGAACATCAGATGCGAGGATGATCAACGCGTCGCATGGATAACGCGCAGCCGCACGATAGGCCATCGCGCCACCCTGGGAGAACCCCGCGAAAACGAGCGGCCGCCTCACGCCGTGTTCGG
>DASYQV010000346.1:0-29549 GCA_036005125.1 Vicinamibacterales bacterium | reverse complement strand
AGCCGCAAGCCCGGTTCTGATTGAAAAGGTCCGCAGCGTCGTCACCGACGGCGAGGGGCGATACAACATCGTCGACCTGCGGCCCGGCACGTATACCGTCACGTTTGCGCTGACCGGGTTCACGACGGCAAGACGGGAGGGCATCGAGCTGACCGCCGGGTTCACGGCGACCGTCAATGCCGATCTGCGCGTCGGGTCGTTGGAGGAGACGGTCACCGTCAGCGGCGCGAGCCCGCTGGTCGATACGCGGAACATCCGGCAGCAGAAGGTGGTCTCCGACGAGCTCCTCGACGCGTTGCCGACCGGTTCGAAGGGTATGTCGAATCTGATTGTGCTCACGCCGGGGATGACCGGAACGGCCGACGTGGGCAGCGCCTCCGGCATATACACATCGAACTCTCCGCGATTCAACACATTCCACGGCAAAGGCGGCGTGAAGTTCACCTACGACGGCATGCAGGTCAACAATCTCGGGGCGAACTCGGCCACGAGCTACATCATGAATCCGTCCACGGTGGAGGAGACCACCGCCGAAGTCGGCGGCGTGTCGGCGGAGAGTCCCGCCAGCGGCGTGGCCATGAACATGGTGCCGAAGGAAGGCGGCAACACGTTCCGGTTCAACGTGTCGGGCTACTACACGAACAACCACCTTCAGAGCGACAACCTCACCGACGAGCTGCGCGCCCGGGGCCTGACGACGGTGAACTCCGTTCTTCGCCTCTACGACGCCAACGTCACCGTGGGCGGTCCTATCAGGCAGGACAAACTGTGGTTCTTCGCGGCGGGGCGGCTGTTGGGCAATCAGAATCGGCTTGCGGGCGTGTTCTTCAACAAAACGCAGGGGACGCCGTTGTACACCCCCGACTTCGATCGGCCGGCCTATCGACAGGAAGACCTGCAGAGCGTCGGCGCGCGTCTGACCTGGCAGGCCTCACAGAAGAACAAGGTGAGTGCCTTTGTCGATCCGCAGCATTATCTGGTTCGCGGACGAGGAAACTTCACGTCGCCGGAGGCCGGGGTCGGCTTCAACTTCTGGCCGCAGGGCCTCTATCAGGCCAGCTGGAGCTCGCCGAGAACGAACAAGCTCCTGCTCGAGGCGGGAGCATCGTACATGAAGGGGCCGTATCCGTTTCCCAGTCCCGGAGACGGCTTCATGCGGGTCAATCCGAACGACATATCCATTACGGAGCTGTCGACCGGCTTTATTTACAACGCGAAGCCGTCCTACAACGACGTATTGGACAACGACCGCTACGTGCAACGATTCTCGGCGTCGTACGTCACCGGCTCACATGCCTTCAAGATGGGCATTCAGGTTCAGGAGGGCGTCGCGAACAGAGGGACGCAGATTCAGGGAGACGTGACGTACTCGTTCCTGAGAGGCGTGCCGAACCAGGTGACGCAGTTTGCGACGGCCTACCTTCAGAAGGAGCGGCTGATGCCGGACCTGGGCCTTTTCGTCCAGGACCAGTGGGCGCTCAAGCGTCTGACGCTCAACTACGGCTTGCGCTTCGATTACCTCAATGCGTACGTGCCTGTGCAGCATACCGACCTGACCAGGTTCGTTGCCCCGCGCGATTTCGCGCGGGTGGATTGCGTGCCGTGCTGGAAAGACCTGAACCCGCGGGTCGGCGGGGCCTACGACCTGTTCGGCGACGGTCGCACGGCACTCAAAGCGTCGTTCGGCCGCTATGTCGGCGTGACGGCAACTGATCTGGCTGCCCTCAACAATCCGATTACGACATCGGTGAACAGCGTCACGCGCACCTGGAACGATGGCAACGGCGATTACTCCCCGAGCTGCAACCTCACGAATCTCGCGGCCAATGGCGAATGCGGGCCGGTCTCGAACCAGAACTTCGGGAGGTCCAACATCGCGACGCGCTACGACGACGCGGTGCTCCATGGCTTTGGCGCCCGCGACTACCTGTGGGACCTCTCGGTGGAGCTGCAGCGGGAGCTTCGCACCGGCGTATCGGTGGCGGGCGGCTACTACCGCAACTGGTCCAATCGGTTCAATTCGGTTTCCGGAACTCTGGACGCGTACTACACCGACAATCTCGAGGTGACGCCCGCAGACTACACGCCGTATTGCATCGCGGCGCCAGCCGATCCGAGGCTGCCGGGCGGCGGCGGGTACCAGGTGTGCGGTCTGTACGACATTTCCCCTGGAAAGTTCGGCCGGGTCAACAATCTGGTGAGGCAGGCATCGGACTTCGGCAACGCCTCGCGCGTATCGGACTTCTTCAACGTCAATTTCAACGCCCGACTCGGCTCGGGCGTCGTGTTCGGCGGCGGTGTCGATACGGGACGCACGGTCACCGACCGATGCCTCGTCGTCGATTCACCGCAGCAGCTACTGTATTGCCACGTCGTCACGCCGTTCGGCGCTCAGACCCAGCTCAAGGCGTTCGGAAGCTACGCGTTGCCGCGCGGCATCACCGTGAGCGCCACGTTCCAGAACGTCGCGGGTCCGAACATCACCGCGAACTACCCTGCGCCGAACAGCGTGATCGCGCCGTCGCTCGGCCGCAACCTGGCCGCCTGTGGAGTCCAGGTCACGTGTACCGCAACGGCAACGGTTCCACTGATCGCGCCGATGACGATGTTCGAGCCCCGACGATCGCAAGTGGACTTCCGGTTGGCCAAGATCATCAAGTTGCCAGGAGCAGCGCGATTGCAGGCGAACTTCGACGTCTACAACCTCCTCAACGACAGCTCGGTTCTGGGCCTCAATGCCACGTATGGCCAGCAATGGCTGCTGCCGATCGTGGTGGTGTCAGGTACCGAGTCGATCCTGCAGGGCCGCCTGATTCAGTTCGGAGGCCAGCTCACCTTCTGAAACCTCCTAGGCATCAGGGATCAGGCATCAGGCATCAGGCATCAGGGCTGTCTCAGGCATCAGTGGCAACAACTGATCCCTGAGGCCTGATGCCTGGTACCTGAGACAGGCCTGATGCCTGATGCCTGAAACCTGATGCCTCGTACTGTGCTAGAGTGCCCAGGCCTCCCCATCGACACCTTTGTCCGGTTTGCGGCGCCCGGCACGGGTCCGCGTGTGCACGCAAGCCCGAGTTGGCGTTATCTCCACTACCGCTCTGGTCCGTTACCCAGGGCGCGCGGAGCGCGCCAGGGAAACACTGATAACCAGGCAAGGGCTCTGCCCAGATATCAAGGGCTGGGCCCTCGACTGGTTTGAGCGTCACAGGGTGACCGATGGAAACCTCAGAACGTCGAAGGCCGACGTACGTCCCGCCAACTCCTTCCACGCCGGCATCCACCAGAACCGAGGAGACATCGGATTCGACGCCGGGCCGCAGCGGATCCTTCACACCTCCCGCGATCTCGCTGCCCAGAGGCGGCGGCGCCATCCGGGGCATCAGTGAAAAGTTCGCGGCCAATCCGGTGACGGGGTCCGGCTCGATGACCGTGTCGATCGCGACGAGCCCGGCGCGATCGCGGTTCGGACCGGAACTGACACTCTCGTACGACTCGGGCTCGGGCAATGGTCCGTTCGGCTTCGGGTGGAGTCTGTCGCTGGCCTCTATCACGCGCAAGACCGACAAGGGTCTTCCGCAGTACAGAGACGCCGAGGAATCGGACGTCTTCATCCTGTCCGGCGCGGAAGATCTCGTGCCCCTGCTCGTTCAGCAGGGCGATGGATGGGTGCCCGAGCCTGTGCCTCCGCGGACCATGAACGGGCGGACGTACAACATCAAACGCTATCGGCCCCGCGTCGAAGCGCTGTTCGCCCGTATCGAGCGCTGGACGAATCAGCAGGACGCGAGCGATTCGTACTGGCGGTCGATCAGCCGCGATAACGTCACGACGTGGTACGGCAAGACCGATCAGAGCCGCATATTCGATCCCGCCGATCCCACACGGACACGGATCTACTCCTGGCTGATTTGCGAGAGCTACGACGACAAGGGCAACGCGATTGTCTACACCTACGTGCCCGAGAACGACGTCAAGGTCGATCGGACCGAGGCCAACGAACGCAATCGCTCCCGCACGGCGAATCGGTATCTGAAGCGCATCGAATACGGCAACCGCACGTCACGGCTGATCCAGCCTGACCTGAGCCTGACCGAGTGGATGTTCGAGGTGGTCTTCGACTACGACGAAGGCCATTACGAAGACCTGCCCCTCAATCCCGCAATCGCTCAAGACGCACAACACCGGTTTGCGGTATCGGCGGCGCGGCTGGCACCCGGTCCAACCCCGTGGGCCGCCCGCCCCGATCCATTCTCGTTCAACCGGCCGGGCTTCGAGGTGCGCACGCACCGTCGGTGCCGTTGCGTGCTGATGTACCACCGGTTCCCCGACCTGGGACCCGAGCCTTGCCTCGTGCGGTCGACGGAGTTCGACTACCGCGACTTCGACTACACCGGCTTCGACCCGTCGACGCCCGCAGACGTGGCGGCCGAACACGCCCACGACGGCAGCACACGACGCGCCTCGTTCATCCGCGCCGTGACACAGTCCGGATTCGTGAGGGACGCGGCCACGGCGCCGTTCGTCCGGAACGGCGCCACCTATGTCACGTACCTGAAGAAGTCGTTGCCCGCCGTGGAGTTCGACTACAGCCGCGCCACCATTCAGCAGGACATCCGCGATGTCGATCCCGAGAGCCTCGAAAACCTTCCCGCCGGCGTCGATGGTTCGCTCTATCAGTTCGTCGATCTCGATGGCGAAGGCGTGTCGGGCATCCTGGCGCGGCAGCGCGAGGCGTGGTTCTACAAGCCGGCGCTGGGCGACGCACGTTTCGGCCCCGTTCAGGTGGTGACGACCAGGCCCGCTGTCGGGGTCGCAGGGCAGCAGCTCCTCGACCTTGCCGGCGACGGGCAACTGGATCTCGTCGCGTTGTCCGGTTCGACCCCGGGCTTCTACGAACGAACGTTCGAGGAACAGTGGTCGCTGTTCAAGCCCTTCGCCTCGCTTCCCGACATCGCGTGGAACGATCCCAACCTGCGCTTCGTGGACCTGAACGGCGACGGGCTTGCCGACGTCCTCGCGACGGAGCAGGACGCGTTCGTCTGGTACCAGTCGCTCGCGGAGAGCGGGTTCGCGCCGTCGCAGCGCACCTTCCAGTCGTTCGACGAAGAGCAGGGGCCGCGGCTGGTCTTCGCCGACGGCATGCAGTCGATCTATCTCGCCGACATGTCGGGCGACGGCCTGAGCGATCTGGTGAGGATCTGCAATCGCGAAGTCTGCTACTGGCCGAACGTCGGCTACGGGCGGTTCGGGAAGAAAGTCACCATGGACGATGCTCCATGGTTCGACAACCCCGATCAGTTCGACTACCAGCGCCTGCGTCTCGCCGACATCGACGGCTCCGGCACGAGCGACATCATCTACCTGGGGCGCGATGGTGCGCGTCTCTACTTCAATCAATCCGGCAACCGCTGGAGCGGTCCGCACCGCCTCGATCAATTTCCGCTTCCCGACGACGTATCGTCGGTCACGGCGACTGACCTTCTCGGCAATGGAACGGCATGTCTCGTGTGGTCGTCCCCATTGCCTGGCGCCGCGCCTCGTCGGATGCGATTCATCGACCTGATGGGCGGCCAGAAGCCTCACCTGCTCGTCACGGCCGTCAACAACCTCGGCGCCGAAACGCGCGTCCGCTACGCCTCGTCAACAAAGTTCTATCTGGCCGACAAGGCTGCCGGCGCGCCCTGGATCACCAGGCTCCCATTTCCCGTTCACGTCGTCGAGCGGGTGGAAACCTACGACCGGGTCAGCCGCAACCGGTTCGTCACCCGTTCCGCCTATCACCACGGATACTTCGACGGCGTGGAGCGCGAGTTCCGCGGGTTCGGCATGGTGGAGCAGTTCGACACCGAAGAGCTCGCGGCGCTGAGCGCGAGCGGCGATTTTCCTGTCGGCGACAACATCGATGTCTCGTCGCACGTGCCCCCCGTGCACACGAAGACCTGGTTTCACACCGGTGTCTATCTCGGTCGCGATCGCGTCTCCAACTTCTTTGCCGGCCTCACTGACGCACACGATCGAGGCGAGTATTACCGTGAGCCGGCATGGATCGACGACGACATCGAGGCGCGGAGACGGCTGCTCGACGATACGGTCTTGCCCGCCGGATTGACCATCGATGAGGAGCGGGAAGCCTGCCGCGCGTTGAAAGGCATGATGCTGCGGCGCGAGGTCTACGCCCGCGACGGCACCGCCAGGGCCGCGCACCCGTACACCGTCACCGAGCAGAACTACATCATCCGGCTGCTGCAGGGGCGCGGTGACAACCGTCATGCCGCCTTCTTCACGCACGCCCGCGAGGCCATCAACTACTACTACGAGCGCAACCCGAACGATCCCCGCGTCGCGCACGCGCTGACGCTCGAGGTGGATCGATTTGGCAACGTCCTCAAGGAAGCCGCGGTGGGCTACGGCCGGCGCACGCCGGATATGAGCCTGTCGCCGCCAGACCGCGCGATCCAGACGCGAATCCTCGCGACCTACACGGAGAATCGTGTCACCAATCCGATCGAGGCCGACGCCGACGATTACCGCACACCGTTGCCCTGCGAGACCATCACGTTCGAGGTGACCGGTCTCACGCTGCCGCCGGGCCGCCTGCGCTTCACGCACGCCGAGATGCTGACCGCCGGTACCGGCGCCGCGGGGATTGCCTACGAGCAGAATCCCACGCCCGGCGTGGTGGAAAAGCGTGTCGTCGAGCAGGTGCGCACGCTGTATCGCCGCAACGATCTCACCGGTCCATCGGCGTTCACGTTCGTGGAGTCGCTCGCACTGCCGTACGAACGCTACAAGCTGGCCTTCACGCCGGGCCTGGTCACGCAGGTCTACGGCGCGCGCGTCACTACGTCAATGCTCGACGGCGATGGGCGTTACGTCCACAGCGAAGGCGACGCCAACTGGTGGCTGCCATCTGGACGCTTGTTCTATTCCCCGGGAAGCGGGGACACGCCCGCGCAGGAACTGACGTTCGCGCGCCAGCACTTCTTCATCCCGCGCCGGTACCGCGACCCGTTTCACACAAATGCGGTCAGCACCGAGAGCTTCATCGACTACGACGTATTCGATCTCCTGATGCTGGAAACGCGCGACGCGCTCGGCAACCGGACAACCGTCGGTGAGCGGGACGCTGCCGGAACGCTCCTCGCATCGGGGGCGGATTATCGCGTGCTCCAACCCCGGCTCGTGATGGATCCGAATCGCAATCGCACGGCGGTTGCACTCGATGCCCTTGGCATGGTGGCTGGGACCGCCGTGATGGGGAAGCCAGCGCCTGCTGCGGTCGAGGGCGATTCGCTGAGCGGCTTCGATCCTGAGCTCACCAACGCGGTCATCGTCGATCATCTCGCCAACCCGCTGGCCAATCCACAAGCGCTCCTGCAGCACGCCACCACGCGTCTGGTGTACGACCTGTTCGCCTACCAGCGTACGAAGGCTCAGCCGAATCCGCAGTCGATCGTGGTCTACACGCTCGCCCGCGAGACGCACGACAGCGATCCCGTTCCGGCAGGGGGATTGGCCATTCAGCACAGCTTTTCGTACTCAGACGGCTTCGGCCGCGAGATCCAGAAAAAGGTGCAGGCCGAGCCGGGCCCCGTGCCCATGCGCGCGGGGGACGGGTCGATCATCGTGGGCGTGGGCGGGCAGCCGACGATGACGGCCACCGATGTGAGCCCGCGCTGGGTAGGAAGCGGCTGGACGGTCTTCAACAACAAGGGCAAGCCCGTTCGCCAGTACGAACCATTCTTCACCGACCGGCACGCCTTCGAGTTCCACGTGCGCATCGGCGTGAGCCGGGTCGTGTTCTACGACCCCATCGAACGCGTGGTCGCCACGCTCCACCCGAATCACACCTGGGAGAAGGTGTTGATCGACCAGTGGCGCCAGCAGACCTGGGATCCCAACGACACGGTGCTCGTGGGGGACCCGAGGACCGACGCGGACGTGGGCGATTTCTTCCGTCGCCTGCCGGTCGCGGCGTTCCTGCCGACGTGGCACGTGCAGCGCGATGGCGGCGCGCTTGGCCCCCACGAACAGGACGCAGCGCGCAAGGCGGCCATCCACCGGGAGACGCCGACGGTTGCCCACGCGGACTCGCTCGGCCGCACGTTCCTGACGGTCGCCCGGAACCGATTCAAGTACAGCGACACGCCGCCGGCCGCTCCGCCGGTCGAAGAGCTCCACACGACGCGCGTCGCCGTCGACATCGAGGGCAACCAGCGTCAGATCGTCGATGCGCTCAATCGCATCGTCATCCGATACGACTACGACATGCTCGGCACCCGGATCCACCACGCCAGCATGGACGCGGGTGAGCGGTGGACGCTTCGCGATGTGACGGGCAAACCGATCTACGCCTTCGACAGCCGCAATCAGCGGTTCCGGAAGGTCTATGACCAGCTCCGGCGCATGACCGCTTCGTTCGTGCGTGAAGGCGCGGGGGCGGAGGTCCAGATCGGGCGCATCGTCTACGGAGAGTCGCAGGTCGACCCGGAGGCCACCAACCTTCGCGGGAGGGCAGTCCAGACCTTCGACCAGGCGGGCGTCGTCATCAGCGACCAATACGATTTCAAGGGCAACGCGCTGCGCAATCAGCGTCAGCTCGCGGTGGCGTACAACGCGACGCTGGACTGGTCCGCCGCCGTGCCGCTCGACGCCACGATCTATACGAGCCGCACGCGCTACGACGCGCTCAATCGCCCTGCGGAATTGACCGCTCCTGACAACACGACCATTCGCCCGGCCTACAACCAGGCGAACCTGCTGGAGCGTATCGAGGCGAACGTGCGAGGCGCCGCGGCTTCCACGCCCTTCGTGGCCGACATCGATTACGACGCCAAGGGCCAGCGCACGTCGATCGACTACGGCAACGGGGTCAGAACCACGTACGAGTACGATCCCTTGACCTTCCGCATCGTTCGCCTGTTCACCAGGCGGGACGCTGCGACGTTCCCCGACGACTGTCCGCAGACTCCCCCGGCCGGATGGCCGGGCTGCGCGGTACAGAACATCCGTTACACATACGACCCCGTCGGCAACATCACGCGGATCCGCGACGATGCGCAGCAGACGCGCTACTTCCTCAACAAGCGCGTCGATCCGAACGGCGACTACACCTACGACGCCGTGTATCGACTGATCGAGGCCACCGGCCGGGAGCACCTCGGTCAGGTCGGCGATCCGCCGACGCCCGCCGGCTACATCGACAAGCCGCGTGTGGGCATCGTGCTGGCGGCAAGCGACGGCAACGCCGTCGGACGTTATCTCCAGCGGTACGTCTACGACGTCATCGGCAACCTCCAGCAGATGATCCATCGCGGAACCGATCCGGTTCATCCCGGCTGGACGCGCACGTACGCCTACCAGGAGACCAGTCAGCTCGACCCCGGCGTCTTCAGCAACCGGCTGACCAGTACGACGATTGGCGCCACAACCGAGGCCTACAGCGCTGGCGGGAACGGTTACGACGTGCACGGCAACCTGCTGCGCATGCCGCAGCTCGAGGTCCTGCAGTGGGACGTCCAGGACCAGTTGCAGATGACGCGCCGCCAGGCGGTCAATGCCGGAGACGAGGAAGGCGTCGCCCGGCAAGGCGAGCGCACGTGGTACGTCTACGACGGGCGGGGCGAGCGCGTACGCAAGGTCACCGAGCTTGCCACGGGTCAGGTCAA
Organism: Vicinamibacterales bacterium; assembly: GCA_036005125.1. Taxonomy (GTDB): domain Bacteria; phylum Acidobacteriota; class Vicinamibacteria; order Vicinamibacterales; family UBA2999; genus DASYQV01. The sequence goes on along the minus strand of DASYQV010000346.1, from coordinate 19,881 downwards.
GGACGAGCGCATCTATCTGGGCGGCTTCGAGATCTACCGGAGGCAGGGAGTGAGCCCTCTCGTGCGCGAGACGCTGCACGTCATGGACGGCAGGCATCGTATTGCGCTCGTGGAGACGCGCACGCAAGGTGCCGAAGCGGGCGTGCCCGCGCAACTCGTTCGATACCAGTTCGTCAACCACCTCGGCTCGGCCAGCCTCGAGCTGGACGACCAGGCGCAGATCGTCTCGTACGAGGAATACACGCCGTACGGCAGCACGTCGTTCCAGGCCGTGCGCGGCGCGAGCGAGACGCCGAAGCGCTACCGCTGCACGGGCAAAGAACGAGACGAAGAGAGCGGCTTCTACTACCACGGCGCACGCTACTACGCGCCGTGGGTGGGGCGGTGGATCAGTTGCGATCCGGCAGGGTTGGTGAACGGGACGAATCTCTATAAATACGCGAGCGACAATCCGGTCCGGCTGCACGATCCGTCCGGACTCCAGGACGAGAACGCCCCGCTCCTTCTGCCGATGCCGTCGCTGCTCGATCCACGGACGGCCGAAGAACGAATGCTCGGTCGCCTGGCCGGAACCCTAATTCCGCCACTTCGCCTTGGCCCGCCGCCGGATCTCACGGTGGCCGGTACATTCACATTCGGACCGTCCTTCGCGTCGCCGACTCCATCGACCGGCTCGACGCCCGACCCGGCTGCCACGCCCGCAACGGGAGGAGGTACCGGAGGTGGCACCGGGGGAACACCGCCTGCCTCACCGGACCCGGCCCCCGCGTCGACGGGCGGCGGCATTCCAGCGCCGAGTTTCAGCGGCCAGCTCTTCCTGCCGCGCCTTCAGATCGACTGGGGTCCGACCCGCCTGGTAGCAGATACGTCTTCTGCCAGTTTTCGGGTGGGCTCGGACCGGACCAGCGTGACGGCTCGCTACGCGTATGGCGGCGACATTTCGCTCACCTCCCGCGGTCCGGATGGCTCCGGCACCGTGTCGGTGAACCCGAGCACCGGGCTCACCACATTCCGCGTCGAGGGAACGTTCCCGGGCGGAACGACTCGTACGAGCGTCAACACGGAAGGTGCGTTCGGCTTCGGCTTCACCGCACGCGGCTTCAGCGCGGATGTCGGCTACAGCCCATTGCAGGACCGATTCAATCTGTCGTTGAGTTTCGGCGGACGCCCCGCGCCGATCTATTCGCCAGGTCTGACGAGCACGCTGCTGCCGGACCTCGGGAGCACCTTCACGGGCGGTGTGGCAGCGGGGACGAACCTGCTGCGAGGGACGCCCGACGTCCTCTCGGATCCGTTGACCTTGCCTGCGTTCATCGGCGCACACTCCACCGACATCGGTGCCGTGAGCCGGGCCGTCGACGCGGGAACGGCGATCTACGACATTCCGCGGCGACCGCACGGCGTGGATGTCCGCTTCCGTTTGAATCTCTCTATCGCGCCGGCCTCGCCGCCAAATCCGGCGACCGTGACACCCCCCGCATCGTCCCCGCCGCCACCAGGTGGAGTGACATTCACAGGAGTGCTGCAGATTACGCCTTTCTGAGGGAGCGCACGACAACGAACGTACGTAAGCCGAACGTACGAAAAGACGAACACGACGCGCCGCATCTAAAGATGCGGCCTACGTACTGAAACGCATGGGCCGCATCTGAAGATGCGGCCTACGTACTCAACGGAAGATGCGGCCTACGAAAAGACGTACAAGGTGACGTATGAAGAGGATCAAGTTTCCGCTGCAACCACAGTCACAGGGCGACGCAGTCGCCGATCTGCAGGAGGGCCTGCAGCTCCTCCTGAAGAGACAGGTGCTGCAGGTGACCGGCACGGCGCCGGCCGGGTTGGACGAGCGTCTCCGGGTCGAGCAGACGCAGCGCCTCTATGGCCCGTCCACGCGACTTCTCGTGTCCGTCTTTCAGCAGTCGCGCGGGCTGCCGTCGAGCGGCGCCGTAGACGAGACAACGGCAAAGACGCTCAACACCGTGCTCGCCGGGCTGGGCGCGTTCGAGACGGCCGCCGCAACCGTCGACGCAACCTACATCGTGGCCGGGCAGGTGCGCCGGGAGGATGGACGTCCGTTTGTCGGCGCGACCGTGCGCGCGGTTCACCTCGCCGACCGCGGCGCGGTCCGGCTCGGCGACGACGTCACCGACCAGGATGGGCGTTATGCCGTGCGTTACCAGATGCCTCCCGGCGTAGCCGCTATCGCGTTGCAGGTGTCGGCTGTGGATCAGCAGGGTTCGCTGCTCGCTCAGGCCAGATTGGCGGAGCCGGCGCAGGCGCTCCAGATGCTCGATCTCATCGTGCCCGCCGAGGCCGACTCGCCGACGTGGCGCGTAACCGGGCGAGTGACCTCGCGCGCGAGCGCCTCGACAGGGGGATTGCTCGTCCGCATCGTCGACAAGATGGTCGGCGGCGATGTGCCGCTGGCCGACGCGCTCACCGATGACGAGGGCAGGTACGAAGCGACATTTCTGGGGACCGCGCTGCTCAAGAGCGGGAAGACGTATCCGGATTTGCAGGCGCGCGTCTTCGCCGGCGATCAGTTCGTCGGCGGATCGCAGGTGCGTTACAACGCGTCGCCGCGAGAGCGGCTGAACGTCGTGCTGGCCGAGACCGCAGCCCCGGCGCTGCGGTCCGAGCACGACACGGTCACGGCTGCGGTCGCTCGCCACTTCAAGGGCAAGCTGACGGACCTGAAGGAAGACGACCAGCGATCCGACCTCACGTACCTGGCGAACAAGACCGGCTGGGATGCCCGCGCAGTCGCGCTCGCGTCGCTCGCCGCGCAGTTCAGCGCGCGGACGGTGCGTCCCGGTGATCCCGGACTCGAGGCGCCACTCTTCTACGCGATGTTCCGCGCCGGCCTCCCGGCCAACGAGTCGGCTCTCTACAGGACCGACCCGGCCACCATTCGCGCCGTGTGGAGCAAAGCGATCGCGCAGGGCGTGATTGCGCCGCTCTCGGAGGACGCGCTCAAAGCAGCCGTCGAACGGTTCACCACCCTCGCCGCGCAGCGGACGCTCGACGCTCCGGCACTGGTCGGTGTGTCGCCCTTGAAGGATCTGCTGTCGATCTCGCTCGCCTCTCCAACGCAGCAGCAGCGCTTCGCGGATCTCTATGCCCGTAATCGGAAAGACATGCCGAGGTTCTGGAAGGCCGTGACGGATGCATTTGGCGAGGCGACCACGCGCCGCCTGCAGCTCGACGGCCAGCTCGCGTACCTCACGTTGAACAACGCCCCGCTCATTCGAAAAGTGCGGACCGCGGCTGGCGCCAACGGCCTCTCCGACGCGGCGCAACTCGTCGATCAGGGGTACCACCGCGCAGAGACGTGGCAGGCCGCGGTCGGCACGGACGCAGTACCCCGCGAGATCCCCGGAGCGAACGACCAGGAACGTCGCCAGCGTTACGCGGACGTGCTGGCCGCGCAGGTGCGTCTCAGCTTCCCGACGCGCGTGGTGGCGCAGATGGTCAAGTCCGGGGAAACGCCCGTGCGGTCACAAAACGCCGGCGGCGGCGTGCACGAGTTCCTGGTCAAGAACCAGGGCAAGTTCGAAATCGGATTGCAGCCGGTCAAGCAGTACATCGGAAGGAACAACCTGGAGGTGCAGCCCGAGGTGCTCGACGAGATCACGCGCATCCAGCGCGTATACCAGATTACGCCCGGCGACACGGCGATGAACGCGCTGCTGCAGGATGGCCTCGATTCGGCATACGCCGTGGCCCGCTACGACCGCAACGAGTTCGTGCGGAAGTACGGGAAACGGGTGGGAGGCGACACCAATGCGCGGCTGATCCACTCGAAGTCGCAGCAGGTGCACAACGCGGTCCTCAACATCGCGTTGTCGTATCTGACGGCTGCCAACGCGCCGGGAATCGGCGTGCACAGCCCGGCGCAGATCATCAATCCAGCCCCGGGACCGAATCCGAACGCGACGGACGTGATCGCGTACGGGACGCTGCAGAATCTCTTCGGCTCGATGGACTTCTGCTCCTGCGATCACTGCCGCTCGATCCTCAGTCCCGCGGCGTACCTCGTGGACCTGCTGCTGTTCTGCGATCGCCAGGTCAACGAGCTCGAGAGTCCGCTCACGGTGCTGCTCGAGCGCCGTCCCGATCTGCAGCACCTGCCGCTGACGTGCGAGAACACCAACACGCCGCTGCCCTACATAGACGTCGTCAACGAGACGCTCGAGTACTACATCACCAACGGCCTCTCGCTCGCCAATTACAAAGGGCATACGTTCGATGGGAACGCGAGGCCCGAGGAACTGCTCGCGAACCCGCAGTTCGTCACCGATGCGGCATACATGACGCTTGCCGGCAAGCCGCTCGTGCCCGCGGGTTCGCCGCCGCTCCTGCCGCCGACTCCGCCGCTGCCGTTCCACCAGCCGCTCGAGAAGCTGCGCCGATATATCGCGAAGTTCGAGACGAGCCTCTCGGAGGTGATGGAAACGCTGCGGGCAACCGACGTCCTCGAGCGGCCCGCGCCCGCCGATCCGACGCGCCCGGTCGAATACGGCTGGCGTGACATCCTGATGGAGGATCTGCGGCTGTCGCGTGTCGAGCACGACCTCATCACCGATCGCACGCGCACGCTGCAGCAGCTCTACGGCTTTCCGCCGGCGACCACAACGGCGCAGGTACTCGCGGCGCTTTCCAACGCGGCGGCGTTCGCTGCACGGCTGGGGGTTTCCTACGTCGACCTCGTCGAGATCCTGCGCACGCGCTTCGTCAACCCCAGCTCCTCGCTCCTGCCGCGTCTCGAACGGCTCGGCGTGTCGTTCGGTACGATCAAAGCGTTCAAGGACGGCACGATCACGCCGACCCAGTTCGACGCCGCGCTGGCGCCGGGACTCGACGCATCCGCCTACGCCGGCAATATCCAGGCATGGGTCACGAACCAGGCGAACTATGACGCCATCATGGGCTTGATCACGCTGACCGATCCCACCGGCACCGCCCCGGAAGGCGCGTTCGACACGATGGAGTTCCGCTACGCCAACCCGGACATGACGGCCAACCGGCTCCGCGGCTTCGAGTTCGTGCGCCTGTACCGCTTCATCCGGCTCTGGCGGAAGCTCGGATGGACCATCGACCAGACCGATCGCGCCATCACGGCCCTGTATCCGCCCGCGCAGACGCCCAACGACGCGAGCGACGCGGTGAACCTGCAGCGCCTCGACGCAGGGTTCCTGACGATGCTGCCACGGCTCGCGGTGGTGCGGCGCATGTCGGCCGCGCTCAACCTGAAGCTCAAGAAAGATCTGCCGTCCCAGCTCGCATGCTTCGCGCCAATCGATACCCACGGCGACGCGTCGCTGTACCGGCAGATGTTCCTGAGCCCGGCGCGTCTGGACCAGGATGCCGAGTTTGCCGACGACGGGTTTGGCAACGTCCTGGCGGGCGGCGCGATGCTGCTGGCGCACGCGCCGGCGCTTCGCGCGGCCTTCTCGCTCACCAGCGAGGAGTTCACGCTCATCACCGACACGCTCGGCTTTGACGGGACGACGCCCCTGACGCTCCCGAACATCAGTGCGGTGTTCCGGCGCGGCTGGCTGGCGCGAAAGCTGAAGATCAGCGTCCGTGAGTTCCTGCTGCTCGTGAAGTTCACCAGTATCGACCCGTTCGCGGCGCCCGACCCGGTGGATCCGCCGACACTCCGGTTCCTGGATCTCGTCAGCCGATTGAAGGCGCTGTCACTCAAGCCGGCGCAGGCGCTCTACCTCGTGTGGAACGAGGACATCAGCGGACGATCGGCGCCACGCGACGAAGACGTCACGACGTTCGCGCGCACGCTCCGTAGGGAGCTCGCCGCCATCGCACGCGAGTTCGCGGTCACCGACGATCCCGACGGGCAGATCGCGCCAGCCCGGATGGCGCTCGTGTACGGCGGTGAGGCAACCGACATGTTCTTCGGTTTGCTGAACCAGAGCGTCGTAACCGACGTGAGCTACAACCACGGACAGCCGGCGCTCGAGGCGGCAATCGTCACCGCGGCGCAGGAGAAGCTCACGTACGACGATTTGCGCAAACGCCTCGCCTATACGGGTGGAATCATGCCCGACTCCATTCGAGTCGCGCTTACGGGTGTCGCCGGGGTCACGGGGGCGTTCGTGGACGCGGTCAACGCGCTGCACGCGAAGACTCACGCGTTCTTTGTCCGATATCCCGAGCTCGAACCGCTTCACGACGCGTTTGTCACCTCCACGGCGGCGCCGGAACAGAAGCGCGCAACGCTCCTGGCCGCGCTGTTGCCTCAGCTCGAGGAACAGCGGAAGCGGCAGCACACACTCCAGTCGCTCGGCGCGGCGGTGGAGGTGGACATCGAGCTCGCGACCGCGCTTGCCGACAACCCGGCGGTCCTGCACGCGACCAGCAATCCGGCGCGCCCGGCACTCGATGACGTGCGGGTGGTGGAGATCGGAGGCCTGTCGGCCCGGTGGTGGTTCGCGAACACGGCCACTCCCGGGAATCCCGCGGACGTGACGAACGATGCTGTCGCCACGCTGGCCTACGGCGCGGGCAGCCAGACGCTTCCCGCGAACCCGACGCCCGGTAATGCCATCTCGGGCATCTGGAGCGGCTACTTCGAGGCTCCGGAAAACGGGTTCTACAACCTGCGCATCGACACCGACGCCGCCGCGACCGTCACGCTCACGCTCGATGGAGCGAACGTGCCACTCGCCCACAGCGGCGTCCAGTGGAGCAACGCCGCCCCGATCGAGCTGCGCGCCGGGACACTCCACGCCATCGACCTCAGAGTCGATCGCGTGACGACCGCGATGACCGTCTGGTGGCAGACGCTCGGACGCGGGTGGGAGATCGTCCCGACCGAGTTTCTGTATTCGGCCACGCTGACCGATCGGCTTCGGACCGTGTACGTGCGCGTGCGAAAAGCTTCGGCGCTGGCGGAAGCGTTGAAGCTGTCCGCGGGGGAGATCGCGTATCTTGCGGCACACCCTGACTACGTCATCGCAAGCGCGGGCTGGCTGAACGCGCTTCCGGTGGCGGCGACGCCCACGCCGTTAACCGCAGCAGCGCTCTTTACCGCCGCGTCGGCGGTGCTCGAGTACGCACGGCTGAAGGACGCGCTCAAGGCGACCGAGGACCGGCTCCTCACGGTGCTTCAGGATCCGGTCGCAGCGACGCAAGCGTCCGACGCCTTGCTGTTCACGCTGACACAGTGGGAAGCCGCTTCGCTCGACGCGTTGTTGATCCGGTTCGGCCAGGTGCAAGGCTCGAATGCCGATCGAAGCGCGTTAGCGGATCTCTCGACGTTCGCGCGCGTGTTCGACGCGTACGCGTGGGTCAAGAAGCTGAGGGTTCCGGCCGCCGCGCTCATTGCCGCGACGACCAACGAACCCGACGCCGCCCTGGTGCGCGACTTCCAGGGGGCGTTGCGCGCGCGGTACGAGGAGCAGGACTGGCTCGATACGCTCAAGCCGATCAACGACGAGATGCGCGCCCTGCAGCGCGACGGCCTGGTCGCCTACATCCTGCACCAGATGCGCTCGGCTCCGGCCACCGCGCACATCGACACGCCCGAGAAGCTGTTCGAGTACTTCCTCATGGACGTGCAGATGCAGCCGTGCATGCAGACCTCGCGCATCCGCCACGCTCTTTCGTCGGCGCAGTTGTTCATCGAGCGCGCGGTGATGAACCTGGAGCCGCGCGTGGCCCCGACCTCGGTCAATGCGAAGCAGTGGGAGTGGATGCGCCGGTATCGCGTCTGGGAAGCGAACCGCAAGGTCTTCCTCTACCCGGAGAACTGGCTCGAGCCGGAGCTGCGCGACGACAAGTCGGTCTTCTTCACGGAAGCCATGAGCGAGCTGCTCCAGAGCGACATCACGGACGATGCCGCGGCGAAGGCGCTGCTCAACTACCTGTCGAAGCTGGAGGAGGTCGCCAAGCTCGAACCGTGCGGCATCCACTATGCCGAGTACGACGCGTCGAAGGCCGAAGACGACATCGCGTACGTCATCGCGCGCACGTGCGGCGCCCGGCGCAAGTACTTCTACCGGCGCCGCGAGTTCGGCTACTGGACGCCGTGGGAGCCGATCCAGCTCGACATCGAGAACGACCCCGTCCTGCCGGTGCTCTGGAAGAACCGGCTGCTGCTCTTCTGGCTGAAGATCATCCAGCAGACGCCCCTGCAGGTGCCGAGCGCGCCAGCCGGCAGTCACCTGGATGCTGTCGATCCCGCGTCCACGGTCAACAGCAACAGCCGCATTTCTGTGAGGGCGATCCTCTGCTGGAGCGAGTACTTCAACGGCAAGTGGCAGCCGGCCAAGACGTCGGATCCGAATCAGGCGGCCCTGCTCGGCACGTTCGTCGCGTCCGGATCGGGATCGTTCGACCGCTCGGCCCTCCGCCTGTCGGTCACCGACGCCGGAAGCACGCTCACTATCACGATCGACGGCCAGGGCTACTCCACGTACACGCTCTACAACACGCACAGCCTTCCCGAGCCAAACGCGTCCAGCGTGATCATCCTCTCGATGGGCCCGACACGTACGCTCAACACGGCGGGAAGCACGCTTGCGGCGACCTACGAGCGCGGGATTATGCTCGTCACGCTGGGGGAGACCCCGCCCGAGTCGACCTTGCCACGTCCGATTCTGACGACGGGCATGCGCGATCGGGTCGTGGAGCCCAGACATCCGCTGCAGGACACGTGGGACGCGCCCTTCTTCTATGAGGACGGCCGCCATGTGTTCTACGTCACCACGCGGCAGCGCACCGTCAGCGTGCCGCACTGGGGAGGATACGACTTCGGTGACCCGGTGTTCGAGCAGCCGTGGGAGATCCCGCACCTCGTGTTCGAGACGCCGCCGATTCCGGATCCGATCGGTCCCATCGTCAACCCGCCCAACTTCACCGTCATCAACCCGGCCGAGATGACGCGCTTCGTCACCGAGGATGCGTACATCCGACGAGGGTTCGAGGCGACCAAACCCGTACAGTTCGGCGCGACATCCATTGGTCCGGGCGGCAAGGTCGCGGGCGGCCCGATGCAGCGTTGAGGGAGCACAGTCATGCAGAAGACACAACTCGCCACGGAAGTTGGCTTCCACTCGTACCTCGACACTGTCTACGGCGTCGGATTGACGTACACGACCGACACAGGCTTCACGTACACGTTCGAGAACTTCTTCCACCCGTACGTCGGCGAGCTGATCGACAGATTGAACAAGACGTCGGTGGAGGGCATGCTCGATCCAGTGTTTCACGAGGGGCTCGAGCAGCCGTTCTTCAACACCTTCTATACGGCAATCACCACCAACAACCTCGTGGCGATCGAGAGCTTTCCGAAAGCCATCGAGGTCATGTCGGGCGCGCCCTACGCGAACTACAACTGGGAGCTGCTCTTCCACATCCCCCTGACCATTGCGGTGCACCTCAGCAAGAACCAGCGCTTCGCCGAGGCGCAGCGCTGGTTCCACCTGATCTTCGATCCGACGTGCAACGACACGTCAATCCCGACGCCGCTGCGGTTCTGGCGCTTTCTCGCCTTCAGGCACCCAGGCGTCAACCTGCGGATCGAACAGATGCTCGCGCTCCTGAGCAAGCCCACGAGTGAGTGTTCGCCGACGGAGCTTCAGATACGGGAGTCGGTCCTGAACGGCCTCGAAGCCATCCGGAACGATCCGTTCAAGCCGCACAAGGTGGCGCGGACGCGGCAACTGGCCTACCAGTACTGCGTCGTCATGAAATACCTGGACAATCTGATCGCATGGGGGGACAGCCTGTTCCGTCAGGACACCATCGAGTCGATCAACGAGGCCACGCAGCGCTACGTGCTCGCGGCCAACCTCCTCGGCGCGCGGCCCCAGCGCGTTCCGCCGCGCGGCGGAACGCGGCCGAAGACCTTTGCCGAGCTGCGGGCTGCGGGCCTCGACGCAATGGGCAATGCGCTCGTCGAGCTCGAAGGGCAGTTCCCGTTCAACGTCTCGCTGCCGGTCGTCGATGAGGACGATCCCGATGCGGCCGAGTCGCTCTTCGGGATCGGCCGAACGCTGTACTTCTGCATTCCGCAGAACGACAAGATGCTCGGCTACTGGGACACCGTTGCGGATCGACTCTTCAAGATCCGCAACTGTATGAACATCGAGGGCGTCGTGCGCCAGCTCGCGCTGTTCGATCCGCCGATCGATCCGGGCATGCTCGTGAAGGCGGCCGCCGCCGGGATCAACATCGGGTCGCTGCTGAGCGGTCTCAATCAGCCGGTCGGGCCGGTGCGGTCGCAGGTCCTGATCCAGAAAGCGCTCGAGCTGTGCGCCGAAGTGCGCGGTCTGGGGCAGACGCTGCTATCCACGATCGAGAAGCGCGACGGCGAGAGAATGGCACTGCTGCGGCAGGAGCACGAGGTGCGCATCCTCCAGCTCACGCAGGAGGTGCGGTTCCTCCAGTGGAAGCAGACGCAGGAAGCCACCGACGCGCTCCAGCGGAGCCGCAAGGCCGCGCTCGAGCGGTATCGCTACTACCAGCGGGTGCTCGGGTGGCAGCCGGAAGGCGACGCGCCGGCCGACACGCTGGCGATCGATCGCCGCGAGCTGACCGAGGAGAACTTCGACGAGGCGTTCTCGGCGCTCGTGGGCCAGTACGAGCAGACGATTGCCGACCCCGATTACGCGCCGCTCGCCACGAAGAAGGAGGGCCGCCTCTCGCTGCAGGCGGGCGAGTACGAGGCGCTCAACGGACATGCCGACCGGGCGCTGGCGGCGCGGATTACCGCGCAGGGCACCGACGTCCTCTTCGGCGTCCTGGCGTTGATTCCGACGTTCCACCTGAAGGCGTCGTACTGGGGCATCGGGCCGGACGCGCGGCTTGGCGGCGGCGACCCGCTGGCGTCCGCGGGGAGGGCGGTCAGCTCCGGATTCGAGATTTGGGCCCGCGCCGAGGATCACCAGGGCGAGCGTGCCACGAAGACGGCCGGCTACGAGCGGCGTGCCGACGACTGGACGCTGCAGTGCCGGCTGGCGGCGGTGGAGCTCGGGCAGATCGGCCGGCAACTGATCGGGTCGCTCATTGCCGAGCAGATCGCGCGGCGGGAGTACCTGAACACCAAGACGCAGATCGAGCAGGCACAGGATGTCGATCGTCTGCTGCGTGAGAAGTTCACGAACGAGGAGCTCTACGCCTGGATGCAGGGCGAGATGTCGCGCCTCTATTACGAGTACTACCGCTTCGCGTTCGACACCGCGCGCAAGGCCGAGCAGGCGATGAAGCAGGAGCTGATGCGGCCCGAGCTCGATGGGACCGACTTCGTGAAGTTCAACTACTGGGATGCGGGGCGCAAGGGACTGCTCTCGGGCGAGGCGCTGTACCTGGACGTCAAGCGCATGGAGCTGGCCTACCTCGAAAACAACAAGCGCGAGTACGAGCTGACCCGCCACGTCTCGCTGCGCCAGCTCGCCCCGGAGGCGCTGCTCGCGCTGAAGGCGACCGGCTTGTCCGGGGAGTTCACCGTTCCCGAGTGGCTGTTCGCGCTCGACGCCCCGGGCCTCTACATGCGGCGGATCAAGAACGTCAGCGTCTCGATTCCCTCGGTGACGGGACCGTACACGAGCGTCAACTGCACGCTGTCGCTGCTCAGGAGCACCGTTCGCACGTCGCCGGCGCTGGTCGGGGACGACTACGCGCGACAGGGGTCGGAGGATACGCGGTTCCGCGACTACTTCGGCGCCGTGCAGTCGGTCGTCACGAGCAGTGCCAGCGACGACAGCGGCCTGTTCGAGACGAACCTGCGCGACGAGCGCTTCCTGCCGTTCGAAGGGGCGGGTGTCGAGAGCACGTGGACGCTCGAGCTCCCCCGCCAATTCCGGCAGTTCGACTACAACACGATCGCCGACGTCGTGCTGCACATCCGGTACACCGCGCGGCAGGGTGGCTCACACTTCGGGGACCGGGCCGTGGTGCACCTGCAGGAGCTCATTGGCGAAGCCACGACGTCGGGGCTCGCGCTCATGTTCAGCCTCCCGCACGAGTTCCCGACCGAGTGGCACCGGTTCGTCACCGGCACCGGCAACTTCACGGCCACGGTGAAGCGCGACTACTTCCCGTACTTCACGACGCGGCGCGACGTCACGATCGAGGAGATCCGGTTGTTCGCGATCGTGAACCGCGAGCTCAAAGCGGTGACGCCTGGCGGGCTCAACCTGAGCACGTTGACCACTGCGCTCAAAAACGATGAAGAGATGGACCTGTCGTTCGCACCCGATGCCACGGTGCTCGTGCGCGACGCAGGAGCGCAGGTATTCCTCGGAATTCGGTACTCGCTGGGCTGATGCGCTTTATGATTTGCGATTCGTGATTCGTGACCGAAGACTTGGGTGTCGGAAGTCACAAATCACAATTCGCGAACAACGGACCCGGGCGCAGGCCGCATCTTTAGCAGGATGCTGAAATTCGCCAGTGCTTGAGATTCCTTGATTCAACTGTCACGGCTCACGCAGAGACCGCAGAGGCGCGGAGACCGCAGGGGAATCGGGTGATTCGACGTTGTTCAGCGCCGTTCGACTGGTCGGCCTGCAGAGCAGGCCGCCCGCGCAGGGGACGAGAGCGCGACGACAAACGGCGCCGTCATCAATCGCCGCTTGTCGTCGCGCTCTCGTCCCCTGTGCGGCGCCTTCGGCGGCCAGTCGAACGGCATCCTCGGCATCTGCACCCCACCGCGCAAGCGTGCGCGGTGGGGACCCCGCGTCTCCGCGTTCTCCGCGTGTACCCGTGACAGAAGAATCGGTTGAATCACGATGTTCCGTCGTTCTCTCTCTCTTTAGAGAGGTGCGGCCCCGTCCCCTCTGACGCTCCACTCGCACCGGACGCCCGCGCTGTTGAGCGTTCGGAGGTCGAGCAGGAGCTTCACTTCGTGCTGCCCTGCACCTCCGCGAGCGGAGCGTCGAGCGCGGTGACGGATATCAATGGCGCTCAGCGGCGTCGCTCTTTTTATCCAAGTCGGGGTTGGGGCGGGAGAGATGTCGGACGACGTGGTGCGCGTCTTCCAACCACTCGAGCTTGTCGGCGAGCGGTAGTTCTGCGAGACGCCGAAGCTGCTCTATTTCGTGACCTTCCCAGCCACGCTCCCACACGAGTTGCCAGCGGCGACTCCTCGCTACGCTGCTCCTTGTGAAGTCACTGCAGCTTCTCTATATCCAGAACCAACTGCGAGTCCACCCGCAACCAGATACCGGACCCCCGCGCTGTTGAGGGTTCGGATGATGGCTTCGACGCTATGCGCTTCCATGCGAGCCGCGGCCATTATACTGACGCCGGGTGGTGGCTGCCGGAAGGGCCTCGAGCGTCTCGGCGTTCGTGAAAAACCGCACGCTGGGACGGGACGGATGGTGCCGGACTGGTTGCGATCGCACTTGTATTCAGTCGGCTTCCTCTCGTCGCCCTGGCAACACCGATGTTCTGGTTGTTCCTGACTCACTTTCCCACCGATGGCGCAATCGATCACTCGCCCGTAGTCCAGGGTTTCGTCGTTTTCAGCTTGGTGGCGGGTGGTGCGCTCTTTGGACTCAACGTGCTTGGCAACTTGCCGTCGGCACCCCGATTGTTTGTTGAGCTGGCGGCGTGGGTGGAACCCCATCCGGGCGCTGGACTCTTCTGGGTCGTCGGATCTCTCCTCACGATTCCGGGGCTCGTCTATCTCGGGATAAAGCTGAGAGCGTCGACCGGCGCCGAACGACGACGGCTGGCGCTCTTTGTTTCAGCGGTCGCTGCTGGACTCGCCCCGATGGTGTTTGACGTTCTGCTGTCGGGCATACCGGCATACGCCAGCTACTTTGCCACTGGCGAACGCCGGGTCCAACGCGCAGCCGTGATCATGGCGTTCGCGCTTCTGCTCCCGTTGTCAACGGCGTATGTGGTCACCGTGGGCAGCGTCTTCGACCTGCGGTTCTACGTAAGAAAGGCCATCCAGTACTTGCTCGCGCGATCCACTGTCTGGGCCGCGATCGCTGTTCCTGTTGTCGCGCTGCTCGTCTTCGTATGGAATCGCCGCGACCAGGCGCTGGCGGAGGTCCTGGTGGGAGCTCCCCAGACGATGTGGCTCGTCACGGTGACGGCTATAGCCCTTCTGGCGGTTCGACGGCGAGTGTTCGACGCGCTCGATCGACGTTTCTTCCGGGAGCATTACGACGCCAGAACCATCCTCGGTGGCCTGGTCGAGCGGATTGGAGACTTCTCGACGCCTGCGGAGCTATCGAATCTGGTGCTGGAGGATATCGACAGGGCGCTCCACGTCGACAAGGCCATACTCTTCGCGGCAACGCCAACGGCTCTCTCGCCATTGAGCCCCGGGTATCGAGATCTTCCGCTGGACAGCAGCCTGGCCCGGCTGCTCGCCGGCTCCGCGGCGCCCTTGGAAGTGGACCTGCGCCCGGATCGGTCGGTGCTGAGCCGCATTCCCCCTTTCGAACGGGAGTGGCTCGGACAGACATCGGCGCAGTTGCAGGTTCCCTTGATCACATCCGGTAACCACCTCGTGGGGGTTCTGGTGCTCGGCGCCAAGCGCAGCGAGCTCCCGTACTCGGCCGACGACCGGAGCCTCCTTCGTGCCGTCGCTTCGGCCGCCGCGCTTGTCCTCACGCACGGGTTCAGGGCGGGACAAGCCCCCGACTGGAAGAACGCCACGGAACCCGGCGATACCGGCCCTGGGGTCGAGTGCGTCGATTGTGGACGGCTTCAGGCGACCGGCGCACCTTCACTGACGTGCCGTGCTTGCGGGGGCCGCACGCAGGCGGCATCCCTGCCGGATGTCGTCGCGGGCAAGTACAAGGTGGAGCGCCGCATAGGAGCGGGAGGCATGGGCGTCGTCTATCTGGCGCGGGAGATTCGGCTGGACAGGTTCGTCGTCCTCAAGACGCTCCCGCGAGTGTCGAATGCAGACGTGAGTCACCTGAACACCGAGGCTCGCGCCATGGCTGCGCTTCAGCATGAGAACCTGGCCGTGATTTTCGGAGCCGAACGGTGGCGCGACCGACCTGTTCTGATAATGCAGTATCTCTCGGGCGGAACGTTGGCCGACCAGCTCAGGCAACGCCGCTTGTCCCCCTACGAGGCGGTGAGCCTCGGCATCGTGCTTGTGCAGGCGCTCGCGCATCTCCACAAGAGACGCCTCCTGCATCGTGATATCAAGCCGAGCAACATTGGATTTACGGAAGAGGGTGCTCCGAAGCTGCTGGACTTCGGGTTGTCATTTTTCCTGCCCACCACTGAGATCATGGCCGCGGAGACAAGGACCATCCACACGTTGGTTGAATGGGTGCGCACGGGCACCGATCCGTGGTCGCCGCAGACGCTTGCCACTCATGCGCAGATGGTCGTCGGCACTCCCGCGTATCTCTGTCCGGAAGCGATCGCGATGAAACCTGCCGACGCCCGCTTCGATTTGTGGTCGCTTGCTGTCACCCTTTACGAGTCGGTGGCCGGCGTGAACCCGTTTCAGGCAGAGAATACGCTTCAGACGCTCGTGCGCATCGCGCACTCGAAGGCACCCGACATACGCCAGTTCCGGCCTGACTGCTCCGACGCTCATGCGTCCTTCTTCGCGCGTGCACTCGACCCCGATGCGAACCGCCGGCCCGCATCCGCAGCGGATTTCAGAATGGCTCTACGCGAGCTGGTGCGCGAGCCGGTGTGGCTTCGCGGATCCCTGTCCTCCTCTCGATCTCTGCTGTCAGGCTCGACGCGTTAACGTCCGGTGCGCTCGACGGATCGCCTGGGCCAGTGTAGTATGGCGATCAGTATGGCAACGAGAAAAGTCACGATTACGCTCGACGACGATCAGCTGGAAGAGCTCCGCGCTCTGGTGGCCGCCGGAAGGGCCTCGAGCGTCTCGGCGTTCGTGAAACACGCAGTCGGAATCGCCCTTCATGACGCGGCAGGATGGCGGGAAATGCTCGAAACCGCGCTGCAGGAGACTGGTGGTCCGCTCACACGAAAAGAACGGGCCTGGGCTGACGCACTCCTCGCGCCCAAGGCTCCGAACACGGCACCTCGCAGTACCCGCCGCAGAAGCGTGGCATGAGCGGCATCACGTTCGATGCCGGCGGCCTGATCGCCCTCGATCGGAACGATCGCCGCGTCCTGGCTCTCCTCGCGCGCTCGGCCGAGCGCGGTATGCGCGTTACCGTTCCGGCCACGGCGCTGGCTCAGGCCATCCGGAGCCCCGCACGCCAGGCCCGCCTCGCCAGGCTGATTCGGCAGGCCAGCACCGACCTCGTCGCCCTGGACGGTCCTGATGCGACGAGAACCGGTATCCTTCTCGCTGCGAGCCGCACCGGTGACATCGTCGACGCACATGTCGTCGTCTGCGCGCGACGGACCGGGCAGGTGGTTGTGACCAGTGATGCCGCGGATCTCCGCAAGATCGATCCCGCACTACCGCTCGTTGTCGTCTAGTTGTCAGCTCGACTGGCAGGACACTGCTGCCTTCGACCAGCGGCGCGGCGATTTTGCTTCAGAACGCGAATCACGGATCATGAATTCCCGCATCTCCGGGAGCGGAGCGTCGAAGTCCTCGGAAATGACCACGCGGCCGCGGTCGCTGCCGAACCGGGGCCGACCGACGGCTCCCTCGATCGGCCGCAGCTCCGCTATCGGCTTTCCGCGTTTCGTGATGCGATAGACCTGACCCCGGCTCACCCGCTCGAGCAGCTCGGACAGGCGGGTCTTCGCCTCGAAAGCACCGATTTCCTCGATGTGCATATCAACCAGTCTAATCAACCAGTTCGGGGGTGGCAACCCTGGTTGAGAAGCGGTACTGCGTCGCCGGAAAATTTCTCCCTTATAGTTCGTTCCTCCGATACCATTGCCCGACGTGATTGGATCAAATTCAGGAGGACGATCATGAGTACAGGGAAGATCGCTGCATCATCCAGGCTGGTCATCCTGTCGATGATCACCCTTGCGATCGCGTACGGATTTTTCGCCGGGAGCGGCTTGGCTGCCAAGGGCAGCGCGGCACAGCAGGGCCAGGGTTCAGGGACCGCGCGTCTGTCGGGAACGGTGGATTCGACAGCGCCGTTCAGAGCCGCGCAGGTCTTCATCCGCAACGTCGACAAGCGGATTCTGTACATGGTCTACACAAATGCCGGCCAGTTCCGCGCTGTGTCACTGATGCCTGGAAACTACGAGGTGAGTGTCAGCACCAAAGGGTTGGAATCGGACGTTCAGAAGCTGGCCCTGAAACCCGGAGACAACCCGAAATTGAAGCTGTCGCTTCGCGCGGCTCACACAGCGAACGGCGAGTCATCAGCGCCTGAAGAGGCCAGCTACGACGCGATCTATCCGCCAGGGCCCGGACGTGATGTAGCCGAACGGACCTGCATCGTCTGTCACCAGGAAAATTTCCTTCCCGGCCGGCCCGGGAGCGTTGCGGCGTGGACTGCGCGGCTCGATCGCATGATGGGCACGTTTCTCCCAACCCGTCCGGCGGCATCGTATGCCGAAGGACTCCTCAGCTATCGAGCCTCGGCGTTGGGTTTCTCGCGGCAGGATCGTGACGACCTGCTCGCGTACATGGTCAAGAACTTCGGGCCCGGCGCCAAGCCGCGTGCGGTCCGGGTCGAGCAGGAAATGCCACTCGATGAAGCGAAGCTCGGCAGAGCGATGTACATCGAGTATTACCTCCCGCCCGATCCCCCGGGCAAGGGCACGAATTCACCCGAATACAACAAATTAGAAGCCGCGTTTGTCGGCAGGCGCACGGGTCAGGACGTGCGGTTCGACCACGACGGCAACGTATGGCTGACCGATCGCGGCTATCCCCATCGTCTGGTCAAGCTGGACCCGCGAACGGGAATGCAGAAGGACTACGAGTTGCCGGATTCCAAGAACGGCATCCACGAAGTGATGGTCGATCCGTCGGGCATGATCTGGCTGCCGGAACACTCGGGTGTGCAGCCATCGAACGTAAAGCGTCTGCTTGGATTCAATCCCCAGAGCGAGAAGTTCGAGCAGATGATCCCGCTCGATCCCAACAACGTCGTCAGGAATCCCATCAAGTGGGCGCAGTCGCTCGCGTTGGATTCCAAGGGCAATATCTACGTCGGATGGATCATGGGCGGAGCGCTGAGCAAATACGACCGGCAGACAAAAAAGGTGTCGGTGTTTACCGTTCCGCAACCGAACGCCATCGTGTACGGTGTCGTCGCGGACAAGAACGACAACATCTGGATGGCTCTCTGGGATTCCGGCAACATCGCGAAGTTCGACACCCAGACCCACGGGTGGACGATCTTTACCCCACCGACATATCCCGGGCACACTCGCAGGTTGAATGTGGATGCTCAGAACAATATCTGGTGGGGCATCTACTCGGCCGGGAAGCGTGCGGGAAAGCTGGCGAAGCTGGACCAGACGACGGGGAAGATTACCGAGTACACGATCCCGCGGCAGAACGCACAACCGTACGATGTGATGCAGGACCCTGACGGCAACATCTGGAGCCCGGACGCCGGCGGAAGCGCTGCGGCTCTGTGGAAGTTCGCTCCCCGAGATGGAACCTTCACGCTGTACCCGAAACCACAGAGCACCGCCGACACACCAAAGATCCAGATCACGAGAGACGGAGCCGTCTGGTATTCGCCGCGAGGAAGCAGGGATGCACCGGCCTTCGGAGTGCTGTATCCCGACATGGACAAGATCACCACGCTCGGGGCGTACTATCAGAACGGCCCGCCTGGATATCCCTACAGGCTTTCTGGTTCGGCCGGACGAACCAGCCGATAATCAGGAGTCAGGAGTCAGGAGTCAGAGTGCATTCTGCCTTTTCTTTCTATTCATGAAGCAGGATAGAAGAGGCTATTCATGAAGCTGGACAGAAGAGAACAGTGTTCACTCTAACTCCTAACTCCTGACTCCTAACTCCTGATTTAGAACCTGATGCGCGCGCCGAGCTGCGCCTGCCAGCGCGAGGCCAGGTCGACGAAGCTGCCCTTCGTGAATGTCGGGCTCGTGAAGAGCAGCTGGTACACCGGCTTGCCGTCCTGAAGACCCATGAACCGGATGGGCGCGAGCCCGGGGAAAATCTCCTCCTCGACGCGGCCGGCGTTCTTGTCGAACAGGTTGAAGAAGTTCTGTACGTCGGCGATGATCTCGACCTTCGTCTTGCCCGCGGGTATGCCGAAGGCCCAGCGGAAATCGACGTAGTTCCGCCAGTCGAGCCTCGTCGCGTTCCGCTCCACGATCTGGCCGCGGAACCGCCGCAGGCCCGGATCGGCCTCGATGAACGCGTTGAGCTGGTCCCACGTGCCGCCCGTCACGATGACCTCGCTCGCGTCGCGTGGGACGTAGAGAAGATCGTTGACGGCGGCGCCCGTCCCAATCGACGTATCGCCGTTGATGTCGTTCCCGCCGGCGAAGATGTACTTGAACGGCAGACCGCTCTGGCCGTTGTAGAAGATCGAAATCGTGGTGTCGATGCCGGCGAAGAGCGGCCGTGTGTACGACGCTGTCAGGTTGACGCGGTGACCTGTCGCGTAGTTCGAGAGGGTCAGCGGAGGATTGTTGGGATCTCCCGGCACCGGGTTGTTGCCGAATTGTGAGGCAGCGGTGCTCGACGTGCCGTCGTTCACCGAGGTCGCCTTGCTGTAGAGATACGACGCGCTGGCGTAGAGGTTATTCCGGAACGGTCGCTCCACCTTGAAGTTCAGCGTCCACGACGTCCCTTCGGGCGTGTTCGTCAGCAGGTAGGCGGCGCCGGTAGCGGGATCGATTCGGGTGAACACGGGACGGCCGTCGAATGCCGTCGTTCCCGCCGGCCGCAGGTTCACGTTCTTGTAGAGAATCTCCTGGAGAGTATCCGCGTACAGGAACTCCGCGGTTCCAATGAGCCCGGCGAAACCCAGATCGCGATCGTAGGCGACGTTG